>PLZQ01000046.1 GCA_003152225.1 Limisphaerales bacterium
CTTGCTGCGAGGATTATTTACTTTTCGTATATACTGGAGAGTGAAAGGTTCTCGGGGGATGTCAAGCGGTCGATTGGCGTTTTTCTTTAGCCAGACGGAGGGATAAGCCCACCCATTTTTCAGTCAACCCTCGGAGCCGTTTATAGTTGGCCAACTCGGCCCGGACAGCCTTGGCCTGGTCGCGCGGGACGAAGCGCGAGCTGAACCGGCCGCGATAGACATAGCTCACCTTGTAGTAGGGGCCGTGACGGCGCGGATTCTTGGGGTTTTTACACCGGCAGCCGGGTTTGCCGCAGACGTTGTATTGCCGGGAGAGGCTGCCCGGATGGAGTGATCCCAGCCGGGCCAGGTCTTCTTTGATTTGGGCGATTTGCCGTTCGATGTTTTGCCGGCGGATGCTTGTCTTCATATCCGATACCATATATATAGTATCGGAACATGTCCAATCCAATCGTTCGCCTCTCCCGCCCCGGACGGGGGCGGGTTCCCTGGACGGCCTTTTGGCGCGCCCTCCAACCGCTCCGCCCGGCCTGCTCCCGCACGACCACCTTCCTCTGGCTGGTGGTCGTCCTGGCCGCCTTGTGCCTGCGCCCCGATCTCGCTGGCGTGACCAGCCTGGTGCGGGGCCTGGGCTTGTCCGAAGCCAGTTACTATTGCCTGCTGCACTTCTTCCATTCGCCCGCTTTGGATTTGGAGAGGCTGACGCGGCTCTGGCAACAGACTCTCCAGCGGCTGTTCCGGCGGCGTCTGGTGCGGGTCAACGGACGGGCCGTGGTGCTGGTCGATGGTCTCAAGCGGCCCAAGGAAGGCAAAAAGATGCCGGGGGTCAAAAGCCTGCATCAGGAGTCCCGCTGCAACGCCAAGGCTTCCTTTATCATGGGCCATTCCCTCCAGGCCGTCGCCGTCCTGGCGCAGGCGGCGGGGGTTTACCTGGCCGTGCCGGTGGCCGCCCGCATTCACGAGGGCGTGGTCTGGAGCAATCGCGACCGGCGCACCTTGCTGGACAAACTGGGCGCTTTGCTCGTCGGCTTGCCCTGGAACCAACCGGTGACGGTGGTGGCCGACGCTTATTACGCCGCCGCCAAATTCGCCGCCGGCCTGCTGGCTCAAGGCCATCATCTGGTGACGCGCGTGCGCTGCAATGCCGTGGCTTATTTCCCGGTTTCACCCCCCAAAGGCAAACGGCGCGGACGGCCCGCCCGCTACGGACACAAATCCAAACTTCACCTTTGGTTCACCTACGAAAAGCAGTTCACCAAGGCGTCCAGCCCGGTCTATGGGGAAGCGGGTGTGACCTTGCACTATTACACTTTTGATTTGTTCTGGCGCAAGCTGGGCCGCCTGGTCCGGTTTGTCTGGGTCATCCATCCCACCCGGGGCCGGCTGGTTTTGCTCTGCACGGATTTGACCTTGCAGCCCTTGCAGATCATCCGCCTTTATGGCTGGCGGTTCAAAATCGAAGTCAGTTTCAAGCAGGCCATTCACACCGTCGGCGCTTATGCCTATCACTTCTGGATGCAGGACATGAAGCCGATCCGGCGCGGGGACGGCTCGCAACACCCCCACCGCCAGTCGGAGAGTTACCGCCAGGCCGTTCGCCGCAAGCTGGCGGCCTATGAACGACACATCCAGTTGGGTCTGATCGCCCAGGGATTGCTCCAGTACATGGCCCTCCACTTTCGCCGGGTGGTTTGGTTCAACTTCCACACCTACATCCGCACCGCCGCGCCCCAAAAACCGCCCTCCGAATGGGTCGTCTCGCACGCGCTCCGCCACACCTGGCCGGAATTTCTCGCTGGTTCACCCGAGAGCGTTACCCTCAAGAAATTCCTCGCCTCCAAAATCAGCCTGGCCCGCTGCGGCTACGCGGATAGTCTCGAACTGGAAAATGCAGCATGAATGTACCACTCTCCAGTTAATAATGAAACTTGAGAAATCATCGTGGATTGCTGCTATAGTCGGGACAATCGTCGCAATTGTGGGCCTAATTGTCGCAATTTTTACGTGGCTTGTTGACCGTAATGATGCCATCAGGTTTTGCAAGGATTTGGGCAAAACAATCGCCGCGCCATTTAATTGGCTGGCTCATCCTATCACATTACCTTTTTTTGGTTTGATATTAGCAGCTCTGGTTATTGCGATTATTTTCTATTGCTGGGGTCAGCTTGTGACGGAGCAGCAACCACAACAGCAAGAGCCGTTTTCAGCCTCGACGAATTATCAGGATTATCGTGCAGATGACATTTTTGGCGTTCACTGGAAGTGGATGTACGTGTATGGAAAGTTGGACGTAAACAACCTGACCGCTTATTGCCCGAAAAAAGACTGTATGCGCCGTCTTGAGCCTCAACTGAATCGAAACGCTCGCGCAAATGTAAATCAAATGGGTTTTCCAATCTCGTTGCTCTGTCCTCGCTGCGGGTATCAGCAGGACTTTAACACTGATATGGCAACTCTAGAACGAAACGTCCTGCTTGAGATTGAACGTTTAATCAACACGAACGAATTTCAAATAAGATTAACGCAAAATAAAACCTGACAACCAACGCAATCAAAGCCCTATGCAAAACAAATCGCCACAAAAGCATGTCATTTTCTTAGGTGCGGGAGCCTCAAAAAGTTCGAGCCGGCGTAAGTCCTCGATATTTATACTTTTGGTCGCCGACATTTCTCTAAATACCTCTATCATAAGCTCTTAAACGTCCAAAGGGAATCGCCCATGTCACTGAGTGGACAATTGGGATGAATCCATTTGCGTTAGCCCTTTGTCACGGGAGCGGATCATCGCGGATTCTCAGGCAAATTTCACGCGGGGTTTGATGTCCAGGTCTTCGGCGATGCTCTTGATGATAACGCCCAGGTTCCGCGCGGTGGGGTTGCCGTTGCGATGGAGCATCCGATGAAGGGATTTTTCGCCCAGGCCCCAAGAAGGAGAGAAAGCATCAATGCCCATAAGCTCATTTTCACGCCGGGAGACTGGCCGATTTCCAACGGCTGGCAAGTCTTGAGCAATTCTAAGCGAATTGAATCGCGGCCGGGAAAGATCCGCCTGTTGACAGGTCCACAAATGTGTGGCAAACTCTGATTAATCCAGTTCGCTGGAGGTGGATTGCCCGAAGGGGCAAGCGTAAGAAGGCCCTGAACAGGGGCCTTTTTTATTTTCCGGGACACCAAGCAGGCAAAGATAACGATGGGCTGGCTGATCCGAATGCTTAAAAACATGGTCGCCGGATTCGTCAATATACAGGCGGAACCGTTCCTCGTAAGAGGTTGGGTCTGACGGTTTCTGAAATGGCGGATTTGCCTCGCTCATTGTGCCAGGCAATGGTTCGCTCGAATTTCGAACCGACACAAGAAACTTGTTTGATTGTTACTGTTTCAAGATGGACGCCCGTCAAGGGGTGCCTGGCGCCAAGATGCAATGTATTTGCGTTGAAATTGGGGCTGACGGGTCAGGCGCATATTCGCCCTGATTCTCAGGCAAATATCACGCGGGGTTTGATGTCCAGGTCTTCGGCGATGCTCTTGAT
>PLZQ01000088.1 GCA_003152225.1 Limisphaerales bacterium
CGCAAACTGCGGCACCCGACGCGCGTCCGCCATTTGCAGGGATTCCTCGACACCGAGGAGCAAGCTGCGTAAAGCCGAGGCCGGCGTGAAGGTCACCTACTACGGTCATTCCTGTTTCGCCGCGCAAGTGGCAAACAGGACTCTGTTGTTCGACCCCTTCATTACCGGCAACGAGTTGGCCAAAGCCATCGACGTGCGCAAAGTCCCGGCGGACTATATCCTCATCTCGCACGGCCACGCCGACCACATGGCCGACGCGGCGGAAATCGCCAAGCGGACCGGCGCAACCATTGTCTCCAATTTTGAAATAACCGAATGGTTCGGCAAACAGGGCTTGCAGAAGACCCATCCCCTGAACCACGGCGGCGGCTGGAGCTTCGACTTCGGCCGCGTTAAGTTCGTCAGCGCAATCCACTCCAGCAGCCTGCCGGATGGCACGTATGGGGGAAACCCGGGTGGCTTCGTGATCGAAAGCGCGGAAGGGAACTTCTATTACTCCGGCGATACGGCATTGACCCTGGACATGAAGCTGATCGGCGAATCGACCCAGTTGAAGTTCGCCGCATTGTGCATCGGGGACAACTTCACGATGGGCATTGACGACGCCATCAAGGCGGCGGAGTTTGTGTGCTGCCACGAGATTCTCGGCCTGCATTACAACACGTTCCCGCCGATCAAGATTGACGCGCCAGCGGCAATCGAGAAGTTCAAAGCCGCGGGCCAGCACCTGCACCTGTTGCTACCGGGCGCGACCCACACCTTTTAGGCCGGGGACGCCGGGCCTGAAGAAGAGCCGAGCGCCGGGCTCAAAACATAAACCCCGGGTTGCCGCCCGACGGGTTTACCACGTTGGTCATAGCAAAAGACTTTCTCCACTCGATATGACCGTCAAGGAAGGTAATGTTCCCGCCGGCGGGATTGCTCCCGTTCAAGTGAGCAGTGCGCACGGTCGTGCCGCCAGCGGCTGATATGTCAGTATATCGGCGTCCTGCCAATCCGTTCAGGAAGATGGTGGCGTCGGTGATTATCTCCGTGTTGGCGACATTGAAGCCCGATCTCGGCGTGGTGGTCTTGGTCACCACCTTGAAATCGGGGATCGCAGCATCTGCCCGCGAGTTTGGAAACAGCCAGATATATCCGGTCACGATGTATGGGTAAGGCGGCGCCGAACTTCCGGTAAAGGCCTGCCACGCATTGGGCGTGGCGCCATTATACAAATAGTGTTCGTTCGGGCAGTAAAAGATATCCTGCCGCACGGCGTTTTGCTGAAGGTTGGTAATGGCATACGCCGACACATCCCAAACCCATAGCCCCAAATTCTGGCAATCCGGCAGCCGGTCCTGATTGTCGCCGGCGTACATGAGCGTCGCCAGGCTCAACTGATGCTCGTTGCTCTTGCACTGGGCGATCCTGGCTTTCTCTTTTGCTTTTGCCAAAGCGGGCAACAGCAAGGCAGCCAGGATCGCAATGATCGCGATGACCACCAGTAGTTCGATCAAGGTAAAGGCGTCTGAATACCCCGGGCGCAATTCAAACGTCTCGCGCTTTGGCGATTTCCACTCTGCTCCGCGCATAATCTGCTCTGGCAGAATACAACGCCCCGCAGCCGGTTTGCTACGGCTGCGGGGCTGAAACCGTCTTTTACCTCCACAACCGGAGGAACTGTGCTCCACCGCTTGCAGGCAAGGTCACTTGCCAATTAGTGTTGCCCACCAGCGTGGGCGCGTTAGTCAAAGTCACCCAAGTGCCACCGACGAGACTGGACTTGGTCTGGACTGAGAAACCGGCACTAGCCAGGGGCCAGCGTAGGGTCACGTTGCCGGAACCCGACACCGCGCTCAATCGCGCCGTCGTGCTCAAGGTTTGGTTGGGACCCAGCAGGTCCGACGCCTGGATTTCATCCGGCGCCAGCCGCCCATTGTAGATGCGGAACTCATCGACCGAACCGTTAATGCCAGGATCGTTAAACGGCGAGTGCCCGATGGTTGCGGAGATAGTTCCCGCGCTGCTGGCCGGAGCAATCATGTTTCCAGCGCCGGCTTCCAGCACGCCGTTGGTGTACACCTGCAACGTGCCAGCGCCATAAAGACACGTGATGTGGAAGGGCGCGTCACCGAGTGCGCCACCCGGCTGAACACTGCCGCCCCATGGGAAGCCAGCATTATAGAAATTCGCGTTCGGGGTGCCGTTCCAACCCGGCGCGAAGAAGAACTCGTTTTGCGTGGCCGCCCCTATATCCGTGAATTCCCATAGCCGGGCCCAATGTTGCGCCGGGCCAAAAGTGACCCAGGCATCAATCGTGACGGAGCCATAATCCTGGAGTAGTCCAGCCGGCAGGTCGAGGTAGTCGCTGTTAACGCCGGTCAACTGCAACTGCCCGCCTGAAACCGTGGCCGCGCCTTGCAAAGTCCCGTTGGCGCCGCCTACCGAGTCACTGGCGTCGCCGTCGGTGTTGAAGCCGTAGCGATGTGTCAGAACTGCCTCGTTCTTGACCTGGATGGTGGCGCTGCTGGTCTTGCCCCCGAAGCTGGCGCTCAGCGTCACGGTTCCAGGCCGATACGTCGTCAGCATGTTCTGCGCGTTAACGCTGGCGATTGTGGGGTCACTCGAAGTCACCACCAGGCCCTGCGGGCCGCCCAACGTCGCGTTGCCGCCGGCCGTCACCGTGGGCAATAAGCCGAAATTCGCCAGGTTGGCGTAGTTCGCCAGAATTACAGGCGCAACCAAAGAAGCATACGCAGGGTAGTTTGTCGGAACGACTACGATGGACGACAGGGCGCCGACGTCGAGGGTGGTCGAATTCGGACCGCCCTTATGGGTCAGAGCCACTTGCGGCGGGGTAAGGGCTCCGCTGTAAATGCGGAACTCGTCGATCGAGGCCGCCAGGTACGGGTCAGCGTCATAAAAGGACCGGCCAAGAAAGCCGTAGTTGGTCGGCACGAGCGACAGGGCCGCGCTGGCATCATACTCGGCTAACTCGAGCACGCCGTCGCGGTAAACGGAAATGGTGCCGGTGGGGGGATCGACCACGCAAGTGACATGGGCGGTCAGGTTACTCCAGCCGTGAGCCCAGGTCGGGGTGCGGCCCCCGCTGAAGTTCTCGGTAATACCCCAGTGATGGAAACCGCCGCCCTCCGAGCATGGAACACAAGCGATCTGCCCCACTCCCCCGCCGTTGTTGGTGTTGCCAAACCCGAATAGATAAGCCCACGTCGCCTGGTTTCCGAAACTAACCCAGGCTTCGAACGTAACGGCCGTGTTCGTCGCGACGTTGATTTGATTCGCCGGCAGATCGACATAACTGCCGAAACTCCCGTCCAGGACGAGTTGGCCGCCGGCAACGGTGGCATTTCCCATCAACGTGCCATTCGCTCCGCCCACTGAGTCGCTGGCCTCAGTCCCATTGAAGCTGTACCGATGTGCAAGCACTGCCGGCAACGAAATCACCGTCAGCGAATTGGTCGCGTTCAATCCGCCAAAGCTGGCGACCACTTTGACCGTGCCGGCGGCGACAGCCTTGACGACGCCGTTCGTGTTGATCGTGGCCACACTCGTGTTCAATGAACTGAACGTGGCGCCGCTATAAGCGATTAAATCGAGGCCAGTAAGGTTCGTAAAATCACCGCTGAGGATCTGCTGAGAGCTCTGGTTAACCACCAGCGGATTCACGGGGGCGCTAAAATGCAGCGCCTGAACGGGACCGGGATTGGTCACGAGGTTGTCCGGTCCAGCGGCATCATCGAGCGCTATGGCAGAAGCGGGGAGGACGCCCGAGTAAATCCGGAACTCATTAAGCGAGCCGGTCAAGGTGGGATCTGCATCGAACAACGACCGACCGAGCAGGCCGTAGATGTCATTCAGCCCGCTCAGTGGTGGCACGGAATTGTGCAGCGCGGACATTACGGCAGTAGCGTTATAGTAGTACATGTTGGTGCCGAGGGGATTTACCACGACCGTGACGTGGACATTGGTCCGACCGTTAAGTCCACCAGGGTTGTTGGCATAACCGGAGCCAGCAGCAGTCTGGAAATTGAGGTTCTGCCAATCGCCTCCGGCGTAATGGCAGTAGTCCAAACCGGTATTTTCGGACCCGGTGTTTTGGTCACCGAACGCGAACACGCGCGTCCAGTATGGGTTGCTGCTGCTAAAGGAGGCCCAGAACTCGATCGTGACCTGAGTATTCGAGCTGATCAGGCCGCCCGGCAAATTGGCGTAGCCGCCCGTCCCGTCCAATTGGAGTTGCGAACCATCCAAAGAGGCCGAATTGGGATTAGTGGCCAGTGAATTGTTGAGGGTGCCGTCGGCTCCGCCCATCGAGTCAGTGAAGGTCGAACTGCCGGCGACATCGTTGAAACTGTACCGGTGGATTAACGTCTGTGCGGAGGCGCACAAGACGACGCCGAAACACAGGATGGCAAGCAGTCCCTGTTTCACTAAGGTCAGGTTGTATTCTCGCATATGAGTTCCTTGGTTATTTCGTTGGTATGTTTATCCGGGCGACTATATTCGTAAACCTGTCGGCAGAGTCCTATTACCGCAGGCATTCACGAAGAAGCAGGGCGGCTTGGCCGAGCTTCCACTGCAGTCCCGCTCGGGTTTATTAGCCCCATAAATCTAGCATGTCAACGCCTACCTGTCATGCTGCCTGCCGTGATCACCACCGCCCACGCCAAACGCGTAGCTTCGCGGTCGCCGCTAGTTATCTTGCTGGCGTGGGGGAGGTTCTGTCGCGCAACGCCTGTAAATACTTCAAAGCCAGCGCGTTGGTGGGATTTCGCTGCAGCACTTGCTCAAACTCCCTAAATGCCTCCGTCAACTTTTCCTGGCGGTAGAGCGCGATTCCCAGGTTCAGCCGCGCTTCGGCCAAATCCGGCATGAGCCGCGCGGCCTCCCGAAACTCCCGCTCGGCGTCGTCCGGCTTCTCCAGCTTGCCCAACTCGAGCCCACAAAGGAAATGCGCCTGTGCCAGGTCAGGTGAGAGTTGGATCGCTTCCTTATAGCACCGTGCGGCGTCGGCGTGGCGGCCCAGCGCGGCCAGCGGCAGGCCCGCTTCGAGGCGCAAACGCGGGTCGGAGGGGCTCAATTCGATGGCCTCCGAGTAGTTTGTGCAAGCGGCTTCAAACCACCCGCGGCTCTGACAAAACCGGGCGAGCGTGGTCAGTTCATCCGCCCGATGGATACGGTTGGCCAACGCCTGGCGATAACACTCCTCCGCCTCGCGCTGGCGCCCCGCTTCTTCGTACACCTGACCAAGCCCCAGCCACGCCAGCCCGAAGCGGGGCTTGATCGCCAGGGCGCGTCGGAACTCCCGAATGGCCTCGTCACGGCGCCCCGTTTTGCGAAGGCAGATCGCCAGGTTTTGCCGCCCCCATACGTCCTGAGGATCCAGCTCGAACACCCGCCGGAATGCGGCTGCGCCCTCCTCGAACCGCTGTTCCTGCGCTAGCGCCAGTCCGAGCGACAGCCAACACTCCTGGTTGCTCGGCAGCAAAGCCAGCGAGCGCTTCGCGGCTGCTTCCGCGCCCGCATAGTCGGCGCCAGCCTGCTTCAGTTCCCCCAGTTGTTGATAAATCAGGGCATCGTCCGGGAACGCCAGGAGGGCGTCCTCACAAGCCCTCCGTGCCTCCCGCAACGCCTCGGGGGAATCCGCCGGCGCGACTCTGCGCGCCAAAGCGACCCAATGGCGCCTTTGCTCATCGTGATTGACCTGAAAACTGAATGGCGGATCCGCCAGGCGCCCCAGGATGTCGGACCAGGCTAACTGTCGAGCACGGTCACTGTATCCCAGCCGGCGCGCGCACTCGGGGATTCCCGGCCACGCTCGGCTTGAAACTCCCACCGTTCGCGGCAACAGCTTTTCAACTTGCTCGGCAATGGCGCGGGCCAGAATATAATTGCCCTCGAAGGTGGGGTGGACATGCTCGTAAAAGGCATCGGCTCCAGGAAGCCCGTCGGGGCTGGTCGCGGCCAAAACGCTTTCCGCGTCGGCCAGAAGGACTCCATTCTCGCCCTTTGCCCCGGCCTGCCGGATCAGGTCGTTGAGCCGCGAGTCACATCGAAAACGCAAGGCATCCAGATCCCGTGCGGCAGTAAAATGGTTTCGGGCGTCGCCAACTTCACCGAGCGCCAGCAGGCATTGTCCCAGGCGGAAGCGCAGCTCGGCATAAGCATCGTCAATCTGCGCGGCTGCGCGGAATTGCGCCTCTGCTTCCCGCCAACTTCCCGCCTGCTGGGCCGTGACGCCAGGTTTGAAGCGAGCCTCCCACTCCACCCGTTGCGGGTCGGATAGATTTGCGCGATGGTGCGAGGCAAAGGGCGCGCAATCTCTCAGATTGACCGCCACCGTGCTGAGGACCACCCCTGCCCCGCTGTCGTGACCGGCGCGGATGATGTCCGCAAGGTTTCTTTCAAAGTTGCGATAAACGTTGGCTAGACGGGGATCGGTGGCCGGCACCTGTTGGTTGAGGAACATCGTCATGCCTCCCCATTCGCTTTTCCCGGGTGGCGGTTGCTGCAGCGTCTCGCGAAGCGAGTCGAGCAACTGGCCGGTGCGCGTGGTCTTCAGCGCCAGGCTGGCGCGAACGAGCGGCCAGGGCGGAGCTTGCGGGCCGAAGACGGTGCCGGCGCCGAACGGGCCAACGACTTCGTTGTTGCCCATGTAAATAACCCAGATATCGGCGCGGGCGTGGGCACAGTCGCGCGCGATGGGCACAATCACATCCGAGTCAATGCCAGTCATAGCGGCGTTGACGACCTCGAGTTTTACGTCCGGATGGCGCACCTCCAGCATCGCCTGCAACATGCGGGGCAGCCCGAAGCGCGGTTGCGGATCGCCGAAGGCGGCTGATTCGCCGAAGACGAAAACGCGGATCGTTCCAGGCGCTTTATCCCGGAGAATGGAAATTGGATGCGGCAGCCGCGACATGCGCGCCCCAAAGAATCGCCAGCCGAACTGGTTATTCTGCATGAATGCTTTTTCTCCTTGATTGGAGGAGGGCAATAGAAACGCAGTAGGGTGGCCGAAGCCAGCCAGCCGCAAGCCCAGTTCCAGCAGCCCGAAGAAAAGCAGCGGCACGCCCAGCAGCGCGGCAAGCCGCAGGCGCCACATCCGCCAGCCGACCGAACTGGTGGTGAGATCCGGTTGGTTGCGGACAGGTGACTTAAGTTTGCATCCCTTCATCAGATGCCAGCGTGAATACGAATCGGCACACAATACCTTCTTTTTTTGTGCTGTTCGAGAACTAAGATTACGGGTGACCGGTGAGGGAAAGAGTGGGCGACGACAGTATTCGGTCCTCAACTCGCGTTGACAACTGTTTCGGCATGGCTCATAGTGCGCCCCGCCGCCAGAGTAGCTCAGGGGTAGAGCAGAGGACTCATAAGCCGTTTTGAGGCCTTTTCGGCGCGTATCTCGGCGAATCTCCGCGCACACCGAAAACATCATTCGATCCCGTGTTTACCGAGTCCAAGTGCATCTTAGGCCGCCTTTACCGACATGCTCGATGATTTTGCAAAAGTAAGCACAAAAGTAAGCACAGCTCGGCATCGTGAAGTACGGAGAGGAAGTGCTGGGAGCCGTCACCCGAGTGAGAGCTGACAACGACGATTAAACCTTCCCAGGGAAGAAGCGTTTGGAGGAAGAAAAGGGTGTTATTTCGTATACACATCGAACGACCGTACAATGGGCTGGACTCTCTCAGAAAACACCGGGCTCAGCGATTTTCGGCAAAGCCGCAGACATGACGCAGGTGGACCGGCTCAACGCCGCGCGGCCCTTCGGGCGATGGTTCTGCGCTCCTTCCCTGTCCGGCATCTCAGGTTCCTCCCCTGCCCTGCTCCGTTGCAGCCGTCTTGGGCAAGACGGACTGGTTCATATGGTACACAGTTCCCGATTACGCCGACGTTGTTGGGACCAAAAGGCGCAACTTTTCGACGTGAGGTTTCCGCACCACCCAAGGGCATTTTGTCGAGCACTCCAAGAATTGTCAAACTCTGGGAGTCTCCCCGACCAATGGCGGGGGTAATCTGATTGGACTGAGAACCTCGACAAACTATTGATTTTAGACCGCTTGCGAGGCGTAAGGTAACAGACGACTGCGTCAGCCGCTTCAATCCTTATGCGTCGGTTCGATTCCGACCCTCGCCTCCAATCCTAACTGCGTGTGCAGCAATGGTTTAGGAGCAAGGGAGTCCGCAACGGACACCAATACGGACACCAGTTTCCCTACTCCGTAAGAACTCAGCGTAACCGGGCTTAACTCGCCCA
>PLZQ01000429.1 GCA_003152225.1 Limisphaerales bacterium
AGAGCCAACGGTCGGCGGTGCGAAGATAGGGCGCTCGGCGGCGAGAGCGCTGCAGGACGAGGAGCTGCTGCTTCAAGAGGATATTCTCAGCGAGCACGGCTCGGGTCCAGCCAGTTCCCAAGAGAACGGCCAGTCTGGCCAGCAGATGCACCATCACTAAAATCGCTTTTTTCTTGGACAAGCTGCTTGCCCTGCATCGGACTCAGGAGCAATGGAGCCTGATCGCCGCCGCGGCGCACCTCAATTACGAATTCGCCATGTACAACCCCGGCCAGCCGCGGCACCTTCACCTGGCAATTAAAGGCCACCGGCTTCCCAACGGTGATTTCGACCATGACATGCTGGAGCTACAATCCAAGTTCCTCATGGAATTTCTGATGGAGTATCTCACTCGTGCAAGCATACCTCCATGCGAAGTGAACAATCCCCGTCCGCAGAAGAACGAGATTCCCTCGCTCGGCATCTTCCAGCGTGACAACCCCAGCCCTTGAAACCACCGGAACCCGCACCGCCACCACCGCCGAAAAATCTTCACCTAATTCTTCACCTGGCGGTCAGGTTTGGGCTGCTGAGCGCTCACGTTGCGAACGCTGAAAGAAAAGTGAAACAATGTTTGCAACCCCAATAGAATCAACCTCCAAATGAGGCGATGTTTCGGCAGTAGAGGATTTTCCCTCTCCCGGCAGACCCCGATCGTCCGTTACAGCACCGATGCCCCATCGCCCATGGCATTCTCGCCTGAGAGCACAAGACCTTCATTACCCCCGCAGCGCTCAATACAGGCGGGCGCGCGAAAAGCAATTTCCTATCAGTGACGTCACCCGCGAGTTGGTGCCATGTTGCCGCTACTTCAGTTCGATCTTGGTGGAGGCGGTGGTCAGGCCGTCGGACTTGGCCGTCACAGTGATAATCCCGGCCTGTCCGCGCTTCGCCTTCACGATGGCCAGGGCCAGGCCGTTGAAGGCCTTACGTTCCTTCGAGGAAAAGGCCACGAGGTCGGTGGCGTCGCCGTTGTCGGTGGCGACGATCTCGCCGGGACCGGAAATTTCGAAGGTGATCGGGTTCTTGGAACGCGGGACCATCAGGCCGTCCTTGTCGGCAACGGTGAGCGTGACGAAGGAAAGGTCGTGCCCGTCGCCGGCGATGGCGGCATGGTCAGGCTTGAGGAACAACTGCGTGGCGGCCCCGGTGGTCTTGACGGTGTTGGTGGCCCATTCCTTGCCGGCCTTGTAGGCGACGACTTTGAGTTCACCGGGAGTGTAGACTGCGTCATCCCAGCGAATGCGGTAGGCCGGCTGACCATTGATCTGTTGGTTGGCGGAGCCTTCGAAGATCTTCCTCTTGCGGCCCAGCGACTTGCCGTTGAGGAAGAGCTCGGCCTCGTCGCCGGAGGTGTAGACATGGACGGGCGTGACCTGACCGGCGCGATCCGGCCAGTTCCAGTGCGGCAGAATGTGGACCATGGGGAAATCGGGACGCCACTGGGCTTGGTAGCTGTAGAAGCGATCTTTGGGGAAGCCCGCGAGGTCGATGATGCCGAAGTAGGAGGAACGCGAGGGGTCGCTGCCGCCGCCCCAGGGGGTGGGTTCTCCGACGTAATCAAAGCCGGTCCAGACAAACTCGCCGGCGACGGCGACGCAGTGGTCCTGGCCGTAGAATTCGTGGTCGGGTGAGCTGGCCCAGCCTGGATAGTACAGGTCGTAGGAACTCATCTGGTGGCTCGCGTTATCCTGGCTGACCGGCGGGGTTGTGCCGGTGGTGCCGCCGCGTCCGCCGCGTCCAGTGATCGAACCGAAGCCCGGTCCAACCACCGGGAAGAAATACTCGTCACGGGAGGAGATGGTGGAGGCCGATTCGGTGCTAAAGAAGAACTGAGTGGGGTAACTCTGGTGGAAACTGATGTAGTTGTCGGGTTTGTAGTTGAAGCCCATGGCGTCGAGCAGAGTGCTGAAACCATTCCGCGCGGCCTCGGCACCGTTGCACGCGGCGGTGACGGGGCGTGTGGGGTCTTCGGAATGTACGATCGCGGCGAGTTCCTTGGCGATGGCAGAGTTGGCGCCCTGGCTCTGTTCGGCGATTTCATTGCCGATGCTCCAGGCGAAAACGCTGGGGTGGTTGCGATCCCGGCGGACGAGCGCGCGCTGATCCTGTTCGTGCCACATGTTGAAAAGGTTGGCGCCGCCGTAGTCATTGGCGCGCTTGGTGCTGCCCCACGTGTCGAAGGATTCATCCAGGACCATCATGCCGTACTGGTCGGCTAGGTCGAGGAGTTCCGGGGTGGGGGGATTGTGGCTGGTGCGGATGGCGTTGCAGCCCATGTCCTTGAGCCTCTCAACCTGGCGCTGCAGGGCGCGGGAGTTGATTGCGGTGCCCAGGGCGCCCAGATCGTGGTGATCGCAGACGCCGTTGAGTTTGACGTGCTCGCCGTTGATAGACAGGCCCGCGTTGGGGTCGTATTTGAAAGTGCGGATGCCAAAGGGAGTCTCGTAGGAATCAACCACCGCGCCATTCTGGGTCACGGTGGTGACGGCCACGTAGCGGTTGGGGGTCTTGGGGCTCCAGAGCTTGGGATTGGCCAAGGATGTTTTGGTGTCAACCGAAGCGCTCTTCCCCGCGGCCACCGGAGTGTTGATGGCCGCGATGAAAGCCACAGCCGCACCGGTGTGCTGCCCGTTGGCGTCCAGGGCGAAGATCTGCGTGGCCACGCTGACGTTCACGTCCGCCTTGGCGTTATTGTCAACCGTGACCTTCAGCGTCACGGCAGCGTTGCTGGCCGTGACCTCCGGCGTGGTGACGAACGTCCCCCACTGCGCGATGTGAACCGGCGCGGTCTTGGTCAGCCAGACGTTGCGGTAGATGCCGCCGCCGGGATACCACCGTGAGGACGCAGATGGATTGTCCAGGCGGATGGCCAGGACGTTGTCCGCGCCGGTTTTGACGTAGGGCGTCAGGTCCACGCGCCAGGTGGTGTAGCCATAGGGCCAGCCACCCACGATCTGGCCGTTGCACCAGACCGTGGTGTACGACATCGAGCCGTCGACATCGAGAAATATCTGTTTGCCGGCGTCGGCGGCGGGGATTGACAGGTGCTTGCGATACCAGGCGACGCCGAAGAACGGCAAACGTCCCATAGCGCCGTCCGAGCCGGCCTGGCCGGGTGGAATGAAGGCGCCGTCGACGCCGAAGTCATGGGGCAGATCCAGTTGACGCCAGTCGGCGTCGCTGAATGCGGAGGCGACGTAGGTGATGGCGCCGCCGAAGTTGCCTTCAGGTTTGACGTAACGCTTGGCGGGATCGGCGATGAAATCGTTGCCCGTCGGCAGGATGTAAGCGGCAATCCCGCTGGTCGGGACCACGCCCCTTCCGCGGGGATAGGCGAGATTATCGGCGATGCCGGCGGGGTCGCCCTTCGTGAACCGCCAGTCATCGTTAATCGAAATGCGTTCGCGCGGCGAAGTGGGAGGAACGGCGCCCATAACGACTCCCGTTTGCAGCACGACCACTGCGACGCTGGCTGCCAGCAGCAGCGAGGTGCGGCCAAAGGTTGACAGGCTGTGGTTTGTGGTCTTCATGGTATGATTCCTTTCGACTTTACGACGTGACCCGCTGAAATAACACGCTCAGAAGCGCGCTGCATCTCGTGTCTTCTCCATTGACAAGACTGATAGGAAGTCGGTTTTTGCGCGCCCGCATGTACTCGACGCTGCGCGGGTGAGGGAAAATTGCGAAAGGGTCGTGAAAACTGATAAGAATTTGCCTTTTCGCCGCGCTGCTCGACTGTACGCTATGCGGATAAGGGAGAATTGGTTTTTCGTTCTCACCTATCACTGGCACATCGTATCAATACTGTCCGGTTCGTCAACTGTCCGTTCGCCGTGAACGATGGCGCGATGCATGTCGGCGACAAAGGCATCATGCTGCGCGACCGCCTGATCCCCGACAAGAAATGGACTGCGTTCGGTCGGCCGCCGCAGAAGCTCGCGCGGTCTCCCGGACATTGGAAGGAATGGTTCGACGCCTGCCAACGCAGCGAATCGGCCGGGTCAAACTTCGCGGATCACGCCGCACACCTGGCCGAAGTGGTGCTGCTGGGCAACATCGCGATCCGCATGAACCAGAAGCTCGAATGGGACGCTGCGAACATGAAGTTTCCCAATTGCCCCGAGGCGGACAAGTTCGTGAGCCCGCTGTACCGGGACGGGTTTGCACTATAATGGCGAGGCGAATGCGGTTGGTCCTGTTGCAGGCGCGAAAATCTACTCCGAACTGGGGGAGGAAGCCATGGCCGGCATATCGCCTTACGCGTTTCCGGTGCTCCTGCGCTAGCCAAGGCGGGAGTTGGAAAAGTGCGGCGCCGGTCGCGAGCCCAAGTCACCAGCGCAATCAATCAGAGCTGGAGTGCAAAGACTAGGAAGATCGGAATTTCAAACCGGCAGTACGGAAGTGGACCGGTTAATGACGGGCACCAAAACGGGCACTAAGGGTGCTGGGACCCGCTGGGGATTGTAGGCGATTGTTGCGCAATTGTTCGCTTGATTCAAAGGCTCGGTGCTGTTAATGTGCTTGGAAGTGCAGCAGTTAGAGAAGCCTCCGCTGCCGAACGGTTTAGGCGTTGTTTTGGATCGTTCCGATGCCGGTTCGATTCCGACCCTCGCCTCCATCTCTAACTGCGTGTGCAGCAATGAGTTAGGAACAAGGGAGTCCGCAACGGACACCAATACGGACACCAGTTTCCCTACTCCGTGAGAACTCA
>PLZQ01000505.1:0-10764 GCA_003152225.1 Limisphaerales bacterium
ACAGCGGCAACGCAAAGGCGCAAAGATGCAAAGACGCAAGGACTTTGGTTGCTGGGCAGTTTCTCCCGCCGGGTGAGTGTTTCAAGCCCGTCTTTCCCTTGCGATCCCCCTCCCTTCTGCGTCCTTGCCTCTTGGCGTCTTTGCGTTAATAGTGAGCACACTTGCTCGACCTTCCTTCTTCCGTTCACCCTGTATAGGTGGACAGAATCTGTCACCTGCACCGGTTCCTCCCTATTTGCAGTGGGTTATGCCTATTCTGAAAGGCGCCGGGAATACTCTGCTCTGCTCCCGTTTCGGTTACGGCAAACGGATCTCAACCCGCACCAAGAGTGTCAAAATAGTGAGAACCGGCAACGTCAGGGCCGACCCAAAGAAGGCGCTGCCGACCTCTTCTCGGCGCCATTCGCATCCCCGTCCCGAACCCCGTCCGGGAGCCCAACCGTTGCAATCTGGAGCCCCCTAAGCCAGAAACGCCAAAAACAACTCTATATCTTGTGCTCCCGCAAGGACGGCTGACGCTACAGGTACTGTGCTTCGGCCTGGCTCATTTCCAATTGCCGGTACGGCCCCCGAAATGCCCTTCCCCGCCGACAGGCGAGAACCCCGGCAGGCCCTGGGGGCGCTGGGCGGGAGATCCCCCCTTGAGATGGTGCGGGTGTATTCACCGCGCAGAAACATGACAATCTAGATTCTGCTGAAGAACCCCCCGTTTTTGAAGATGAGTGAAGATGCATGAAAACTGTCGAGAATTCTTACGCGTTAGCTTCGTCTGTACGCGATTTGAATTGCCGGGGGATACATCTGAGATGGTCTTTTTCACTGTCACTTTTTGACCAGAGGGGTTCTTCAGCAGAATCAATCTAACGAACCGACCCCTGGCCGACCCCTGGCGTGGCTGCAGAAGAACGCCCGATCCGCGGCCAGCTTCAAGCCGTTGACTCCCGCGGAGATGGCCGAGTTGGAGCAGCGTTGCTCTTCGAAGAAGCAATACGAGTATTACCGCCGCTGGGCCTATTACGACGGCCGCCCGCCCGGTGCGCTCTGCGCCTGACTCAATTGAGGTACCACCATCCCCTGATTTGCGAAGCCCGGATGGTCGGGCCCACCGGCCCCTTGCCCCAATAATAGTCGCCGTAGTCCCAGACTCCGCCCGGGCCTATCGGCCCCATGGCGGCTGGCGTGCCGGTGCCATGAGCGTTGGCGGCGCTGAACCAGGCGTTTACGATGGAATGCGGGGGAAGAACGAAGAAGCCCAGCATGTTCAAAGCAAAGCTTCCGGGAAATCCGGTTCCGGCATAGGCCAGGGAGCTGAATCCCGTCAGGACGTGCAGACCGTCGAAGTTGGGCCCCCAACGGCTCCACACGTTGCCGGCGGAGTCGGAAAACTGCAGCACGTCGCAGGAAAGGAAGCACATCCATTCCTGATCGCGGTTTCCCCAGGCATGCGGGGCGTCGGGGTAATACAAATTGCCGGTGCCCGTGAAGGTGATGACCTCGGGGTTGCCGTGGCCGACGTAGAAGACGATGTCGGCGTTGTCCACTTGGGAGTCGTCGATCCCGGTTGGCTCCTCGATGAAGTCCCACCGCCAGGACAGATTACCCGTCCAAAGGAATCGCTGCACCCCGCCGCCAAAGGCGGTCATGCCGGAAGTCCAGCCCACGCGATCGTTATTGCCCAGACCGGGGTCGTAGGGGCTTTCAGTGCCCCAATCGACTATCCCCGCAATCTTGGGGCTGATCTGTCCTTTCACGCTCGTCCCGGGCATTTGGAACATGGGTTGGACCTGCAACGATTGGCTGGCTTGCGCCTGCACCCCGTTGGCATCTGTCACCGTAACCATGACTGTCTCCGCGACCGTCTGACTGAGGTAGCGCAAGCGAAAGGACATCGGTTGGGCGAGATTCAGGCCGATGAGCACGCTCGATACCCCGTTTGCCGTCTGCACCGGATTCGTCACTGGCAGCCAGTCAGGCTTCGCAATGCTGCTGCTGGATTCGAGCCCGAACCCGGCCGTGGGATCGACCCACGAAACCATCAGTGCCTGTGACGAAACCTGGGTCACGCCTAGCGTCGGCCGCTGAATCCGCACCTCCGATAGGTAGCTGATCTGACTGCCGGTGTTCGATGAAATGGACGGAGAAGACCCGCCCCACAAATACGCGTAAGGGGCCATGCCTCCAGTTGCGCGGACGGTGGCCACGACCTGCGTCCCGCCCACGACGTTGGCCACCAGAGTCGCCGAAGGCACATAAGCCCCGTCATCGGTGGCGGGAATCAATGGCGCGGTGAGGTTGATGGTGGATACCTTTTTGGTGATGGGGTTGGTTACTGTGCCCGTCCCGGTGCAGGCGTACCAGGGGATGAGATTCGACACCGTGCCTAAAGACAGGGGAGGTGCATAATAAACCAGTTGCGGCGTTATCTGGGCGTTCAACCCGGGAAACAAGTGGGCGACACGTTCGCTGGCCAGGCCGGGAGAAATGACGGCCACCATTTTCCCCTGCGAGTAGCTGCGCGCGGCGTAGTGCAGGCGGGTGATCCCGCCGTTGGTGCCATACGTCACCTGCACCTGCGCGCCCGGCCCGATGATCGGGTAGCCAGGGGCGACGGTGCCCGGAGTCGTAAACTGATACTTCACGGACGTATCCAGGAAGGCGCTATTCGACATGACGACATTGGCCTCGTTGCTGTAATAGGCGTTGAGCATGGTGTGACTGATGACTTGGGCGCCAAATTGCGGGAGCAGATTCGCCTTATCAAAAGCGCTGGAGATCGTCGTCAATGCCGTGTTGGAATTGACGATCGGCCACTTTCCCAGCGCGTTAAAATCAGGCTGCTCGAATCGTAGCGGGATATTGGGATAGTCGTTCTTGGAGCCTGCCGTCAGGTTGCTGATGATCGTGGCGTCGGTGACCTGCACGGCAGGCACCCACATGAAGTTCGACGGGTCCAGGTAAAAGGCCTCGCCGTTGCTCAAGGAAAGCGATTCCACGGGAATGCCCAGGGTACTGGCGAGGCTCTGCGCCTGGGCGGCCGTTGCGCCGGACTGAACCACCTGATAGACCGGCAGACCGTTCTGCGCCCAGGCGTTTGGAATGGCGACGAGCAGGGACGTCCACAGGATAACTACGGCGACGCTCTCTCGACTCGGCATGCCTCGCGAAGAATGGTGATATCTCATAACATTGTTCTTTCTATCGACTTGTTGTTTGGTCACTTCGCTTTCACTACTTTGAAACGGCCCCCCTTCGAGATCGCTCAGCCAGGAAAGACGCATCGAACCCACCGCACGCGAAGATTTCCCCTCCTCGCTCGCCCGCTCAATGTCTATGCGCGCTCCGGGAGATGCAACTGGGGTGTTCACCCCATATCGCCTGCGGCGACGAAGGCGCGATCTCGCGCCAGATATTTGTGAACACCAGCTTCGAGACTACGGTTGTCCAGGCGCCTGCGGGCAGATCGGTCCTAATCTGAACGTTGTACTCTCCCCACCCCGATTCCACGCGGAACCGAGCAGCCGCACTCCGTTCTACCGGGACCACTCATGCTGCGGGGCTCTTGCTGGCGCGATGCGTTTCATCTTCGTTTCACTCCTTATAGGTCCACAAAACCTGTTACATGAGTCACAAACCCTCTCGGCCATTCCAGACTCCAGACTTTAGACCTTGGACTTTGGACTTTGGACTCAAGGCTTCCCAGCCTCAAAGCGCGCTGCGCAAAAAAATGCGCCTCTTCATATATAGGGGAGCCGTTCGGTGAAAACAGTGTTGGCGGGAAGTGGTTGATAGGTGTTGGGTTACGCATACCGTTAACGTTATTGGGCCGCGGGCAGGGGGCGGTTTGGAAGTGAAATTATTTTGCTGAATTGTTGTAAGTGCCTGCAAATGCAACAGGACTTTTTTTCATGTGGTTACTGATATTCCCATCTCCAGCCCAGCGTTGAACCGCCAGGGGCCAAAGGGGCACCGGTCCTACGCTGGGAAGACGTCGGAGAATAGCCACCAATCTTGAAAGCGGTTGCCGCAAATCGCCGCCCGCTTTGGCTCACGCTACGGCCCGCGCCCGGACATCTGAAAGGAGCGCCACCAGTTCGTCAACCTGGACCGAGGGGAATAGACCGTCTGGCCCCTTCGGCGTAATGTCGGTAAAAGGCGATTCGTAGAGCAGGGACGCGTCCATGACGCCGTGTTCTGTGAGGTGGTTAACTATGAGGTCAACGAACTCAACCTGGTTCGACGTGAGAGTCTTCCCTGAGAGAAACCCGGCGAGGGCCTGTTTGGCGGCTTCGCGGTCGAGACCAATCAGCGAGCGGACGAAGAGGCCAAGCCCGGAGCATTCCGCCTTTGCCTTTTCCAGGTGGTCTGGACTGCCAACCCCGCTGGCGGTGAGCATCCTTTCGAGCTCTTGGAGATCCAGCGGGGTGAGGGGGGAGTTGATGCGAAGCTTGCGAATGGAGATATGGTCTTCGTGGTCCCTGAGGAACGCTCGGGCCTTGGCGCGAAACCGCTCGAAGCTGTCGGGTGTGGCGAAGCCCGGAAGGTCCACGGCTGTCTCGCTGCCGATCTCGTCCTCGAAATCGGTGTAAATCGGCTTGCGCTGCTGCTTCTCGATCAACTTAACCAGCGCGCGCAGACGGCGGCGGACGTTTTCCAGCATCGGCGTGGTCACGTTCTGCCACCATTCGTCAGTTTGAATCTCCTGAATCAAAGGCAGCTGCTCCTGCACCATCGGGATGCTGGATTTCTCCTCCAACAATCCGGCAATCGCCTTCACTTGCTCGCTGAGTCGTTTGAACGCCGGTTCAACGCGCAACACGGCGAGTTGCAGGTTGAGCATGAGCAGATCGAAGCGTTTCGCCTCTTCGTCTTCCGCCGCCAGCTCAGAGGGCAACCCAGCGACTTCTTGCGCCAGCTCGGCAAATGCTTCCAGCTTCAGCTCACCCCACGCTCCCGGCCTGGCGTATTTCTCGACCAGCCGCCGTTTCGCGCGGACAACGAAGTTCTCCACGTTCATCGCGGCCACTTCACCTTGCAGGAGTGCCGCCAGTTCGCGCCGCAACTCTGCTTCCTTTTCCGGGCCTTCGCTCACTATGCCGGACAGCTTGCGATCCAGCTCGCTGATCAATTCCAGCCGCGCCTTGAACAGGCGCTTGCCGAGTGATTCGCCGAGCGCGCCCTCGGTCGTCTCCGGATTCTGGCTAAAGAACTCCAGGTTCTGGCAGTAGTCAAAGATGTAGAAAAACTCCTTGTGCTTGCCCGGCGCGAACAAGTCGGGACACAACCGCGTGCCGCGCCCAACCATCTGCCAGAACTTCGTCTTTGACCGCACCAGCTTGAAGAACACGAGGTTCACCACTTCCGGTATATCAATGCCCGTGTCGAGCATATCCACGGAGATGGCGATATGCGGGGCTTTGTTTTTCTGTAAAAAATCATCAATCAGGCTTTGCGCATACTCGGTCTGGAACGTGATCGTCCGCGCAAACTTCCCGGCCAGACTGGGATAGTTGATGTCAAACCGCTCCTGGATGAAATCGGCGTGCGCCTGATTCTTGGCGAAGATGATGGTCTTGCCGAGCCGGTCGCCGCCGGCCACTTTCTGCCCGCGCGTCATCAAGTGCTCCAACACCTTGTCCACGGTGTCGATGTTGAACAGCCACTTGTTCACCGCATCGGCCTCCACGTAGTCCGGCGTGCTGCCGTCCTCGCTCCATTCTTTCGCGTCCCACTGCTCCTTCTCCTCCTCAGACAGATTCTCGTATTTGATGCCCTCGCGCTGGAACTTGAGCGGCACGGAGACGGATTTCGCCGGCACGAGGAACTTGTCCGCCACGGCATCCTTCAAATCGTAGGCATCCGTCGGCACGCCCTTTTCGAGGTCGAACAGGCCGTAGGTATCACGGTCAATCTCGTCGCGCGGCGTGGCGGTCAGGCCCACGAGCAGCGAGTCGAAGTATTCAAAGATGGCCCCATATTTCTGGTAAACCGACCGGTGCGCTTCATCAATGATGATGAGATCAAAATGCCCCACGCCGAAACGGCGCTTGCCGCCCTTCGTCTCATCAATTAACCCCATCATGGTCGGGTAAGTGGAAACGAACACACGGCCTTCGGTGTCCTTCTCGGTAACGAGATTCACCGGGGACGCTTCGGGCAGATGTCTCTTGAACGCGTTCACCGCCTGATTCACCAGCGCCACGCGGTCGGCGAGGAACAGCGCCCGCTTCACCCAGTTGCAGTGCATGAGCAAATCGGACAGCGCGATTGCCAGGCGCGTCTTGCCCCCGCCGGTGGCCTGCACGAGGAGGGTCTTGCGGTCACGGTCTATCTCGAATGCCTCGCCGATGCGCCGGACGCCGCGGGTCTGGTAGTAACGGTCAATAATCGCCTCGTTGATTTTCGCGTCCGCCAGCTTCTTGCGCGTGGTCCGGCGCTGAATCAACAACTCCAGCTCCGCCTTCTTGTAGAATCCCTGCACCGGACGCGGCGGATAATTCGTATCATCCCAGATCCAATGCTCGTAGCCGTTCGAGTAAAAGATGATGGGCCGCCGCCCAAACTGCTTTTCCAGACAATCCGCATACAGCTTGGCCTGCTGCTGGCCTATGCGCGGGTCGCGCTTCGTGCGCTTGGCCTCGTTTAGCGCGAGTGGCAAGCCGTCATCGCCCCAGAGCACGTAATCCACGAAGCCCTCACCTGCCTGATTGGGCATGCCGGTGACCGGATATTCCGTGTCATGCCCCTCGCGAATGAGCTCCCAGCCTGCTTCTTTGAGCAGCAGGTCTATGAAGTAATCCCGCGTCTCCGCTTCGGAATAGTTGTGTGTGTCGGCCTGCGCGGTGTTGACCTTCTTCGCCTCGGCAATCTCGACGCGCAGGCGCGTCAACTCGGTATCCAGCGTCGTCTTGTCCAACAGCAGCGCCGACAATTTCTCGTCTCGCTCGCGCAGTTCCGTTTCCAACCGTTGAAGCTGCTCGATGGTCTGCTTCGGGAGCGGAGTGGTTTTCGGGAGCGCACTGGGATCGAAGGCCAGGCCGGGCGGCGGCTTTGCGCCGCGCGCGTAGGTGTGCGCCAGCCAGTAGGCAACGTGGAAGAGTTCGCGCACCGCCGTCAGCGCGTCGAACTGCTGGACGGGGCGATGACCGTGCACGGCTTGATTGCCAAGGCGGTTGATGAGCACCGTCTTGGCAAAGACGGCAGCGCCGGCCGTGGCCTTGAAAGTCGGCTCGTGGATGAGCGCGCTCAAGTTGTCCTGATACGGCAGCCGCAACGACGCATCGTGCTTGTAGAGCCAATGCACCACCACTTCCAACCCTCGTCGTGCGTGGAAGCACGCCGTTCGCGCATCGGGATACGCCAGCGCCTCCGCCTTGGTCGCCGCATCGTGCAGGTCGGGCCACTCGGCTCTGAGGAAAGCAAAGTTGCTCATGCCTTCTGATTGATTCGGTTTTCCAAACCTCGCAGCGCCTTGATGATGCTCGCAAACGATGGCGGTTCGGTCAGAAACATCGGCCGCATGGCCCGATAGTCCCTGTCCAATTCAGACAACCGGAAATCCGGTGGCACAATTCGGAATGTTCCAGGTTTTGCCAGGTCATAATGGGCCCAAGTCGCCGCGAAGAACCTGTTCTTCCAATCCGCCACGCGTTGCCGCAACTCGGCGCGAGCCAACGCGCGTTCTAGCACGGCATGCCGGGCCAGTGCGGCCATGTCCGAGTAGTGACGCGAGAAGCGGTCGCGGATGGGCTTCGCCGGATCCCGGTGATGCTCCGCGTGCAGAATCGTAGCCTTCTCCCAAAAGGTGCGCTCCAATTCCAGCACCACCAGCTCACAGCGGAAATCTGCGAGCTGCTTCGGAAATTCCTCTGCCACCCACGACGTAACCGCGTGCGTTCCCACCGGCTTCTGGTCGGTCAGCGAACCAAACTCCATCTTCACGGAGCGCCCCAGATACACGAAGCCCGTGAGTTCGTTGGACGGATAATGGAACAACACCACGGGAGAATGTGTTGCGGCATCCACTTGAAACTCCATCCAGTTCCCGCCGCCACGACGCTCACCAAGCGACTCTCGGGCAATCCGCTCCAACTCCGGAACGAACCTCATGCGCACGCGCTCGATGCACGCCGCCTCCAGCTCTTGCATCCGCTCTGTTCGTTTGTTCCGGCTGTGGACCTCCTCCACCCATTCCTCACTGATGCCCAGGAATGCCGGGCTGACTGATAAATCAATGTCTTCGGAAAAACGTTCGATCACACCGAATACTTTCGACAATGACGTGCCTCCTTTAAACACCAGTTGACCGCCGAATTCCGGATGCGCGAATAACACCGCCAACGTCCACGACACCCAGAAATCCTTCTCCACCATTACCGGCAGCAAACCGCGCCGCGCCGCCGTTTCCCGGATGAACAGGGCCTGGTCTGACACGGGGCGTTTGAAGAAGTCTAATTTCACAAGTCAACCCCGGCCAATTCGCGGAGGAGTGGATGCATCCACGCGGGCGCCAGTGGAAGATCCTTCAACAACCGCTGCCGCTCCCGGGCGGGCAGCGTGCGTTTCAAATGGGCGACGCGTGTTGGCGTGATGTGTTCTTTTCCCAGATGCCGCAGCGCCTGCGTCAGCAACCCGCTCAACCGGCCCGCCATCGCCATGTTGCGCGGGGTAGTCCGGCGCAACTGGATTTCCTGCCGTCCAATCTTCACCGTGCGTGATGGTCCGTCCGTCAGAAACACGACCTTCGCCGGCACTTGCTCGGACAAACCCAACAGGTTGGCGGCGTAAGCTCCAGCGGGCTGAAGTCGTATCCGATCTTTCCCGGCGAGCGCCTTGGCTACCTTCTGAATGTCCGGGGACAAAAGCCCCAGTTCCGGATGTTCCCGCGGATAGTCATAGAGCCCCCGCGCCAGCCGACGGATCGTCCCCTTGGCTGCCAGACGCGACAACGCCTGGTCCACGGCATCCCTGCTGCCGAGGTCCAAAAAAGCATTCGGGGTGAAGGCTGAACCCCTCCCGGTGCCATATATTCGGCTTATTACCCTGTTATCAATGGTTTGCAGATGTTTATTGGTGTCCATGCTGTCAGAAAAACTGCCTACTATTTCTGACAAACTAAAGCATGTTTCAAGTGTGAAATGCGCTTATTTTCTTGACAGCGTGGCCGCTCAACTCACAATCGCGTCCGACGCGATTGTGAGTCAAGCCTCGCGCACGCGCGCGCGACCCCGGTTCTGCACTGCTCCGAGCAGTGCAGAACCGGGGTGAGGGGGGGTCGATAAAACTCACCGCCCAGTAATTTGCGTCCGAGTCGAAGGAAGGCGAAGTTGGTCATGTTCTCATTCCTGGCGTCGCTTGGCGGGTTGCAACAAATCCAGCATTGTGGCCATGCTCTTGAGGAATCCGTTCATTTCTTCTTTTGAGTCAGCTGACCAGGCCCCGCGAATTACGTCGGGTTCCATACGGTCCCAGCGCTTGAGTTCTTTATTGATCTCCATGCGGGCACGATTGGCATGCTCAAACAGTTGGTCATCGTCCTGCAGTGCGTCCAGCATGGCGGTAATCGCTTGGCGGAGGGTCAGGGAGTCCTTAATCTTCGGAAGCGTGATGGTACACACCACGCTTTCAGAAAAGCCGCTGGGGATGTTATCTGAGGGGTGCCGGACACTGAAGGCCCCGGAAGAACGGACATCCAACATCAAACATCCAATCTCCAACGTCCAAACCCGAATAGGGCGACACGGCGGAAACGCCGCAGAAAACCAACTTGGATAAGCGTGCCTGATCAAAAATGGGGTTCTAAGAGTGGTCTATGGTACCAGGGTATGTCCAGGGTTTGTCCAGGGTGCTCCCAGACCACCCCGAGGGAGGCGAGAGAGGTGGGTTGTATTTGGAACGCTTATGGAAAACACTGAACTCTGAACCTCGAACCTCGAACCTCGAACAGCCGGGCAAAGCCACCCGAAGCCACACTCTGGCAAAAGCTGAAATGCTGAAAGCTGAAAGCTGAAACCAAAAAGGGCGACCGGCCGCGCAATTGGCCATTTGCCATCGGCTATTTGCAATCCCCAGGTACAGCCACGCCAAGCCACCCTAAAGCGACCACAAAGCGTGTTGATAGCCAACCGATTGGGACCCCAAAGCCACCCTAAAGCTACCCTAAAGCTACCCCAAGGCTCCTACAAAGCTACCCCAAAGCCACCTCAAAGCGACAGAGGCAGGCGACTATCCGCGGAAATAGATGTAGGCACCGAGGATGCAGAGCAGGATGAAGACGGAGGCCAGCGCTTCCTGCCAACCCCAACTGGCGCTCGTCTTGGATCGGTCTTCGTCGGTGGTGGTGCCGAAAGTGAGGCTCTTGATGCGCTCATATTGGGGCGCCGGGGTCGCGTAGCTCACGCCGACCATCACCAGGGCCGAGACGAGCGTGATGATGATGCTGAAGTATTGGAAGTTGATGTTGTTGATGATCCACAGGAAACTGCCTTGGGGATAGCCGTGCTCAAAGCCTTTGAGCTTCATCGTTACCGGTGTGTCCACCAACATGCGGAACAGGCCGAGGGCGAAGCCCACCACCATGGTGTAAAGGCAGCCTGTGGCGTTGAGGCGCTTCCAGAAGACGCCGAAGAAGAAGACGACGAAGATGGGCGGGGCCAGGTAGCCTTGCACTGACTGCAGGTAGTCATACAGGCTGTTCGCGCCCTGCACGACCGGAATCCACAGCATGGCGATGATCACCATGACCGCGGTGGCGATGCGGCCGGTGCG
>PLZQ01000505.1:10783-26565 GCA_003152225.1 Limisphaerales bacterium
AGCAGATCAGGCCGGGGATGATAAATAGATAGACGGGGAAGAGCTTGAGGAACGCGGCGAAGATGCTGCCCTGGCGCGCGATGGTCTGGTTGGGAGCGCCGAGGGCGCGCTGGACGATGTATTGGTCGGTACACCAATACCAGAGACCGATGACCGGGGCGCAGAAGGCCATGCCGAGCCAGGGGTAATGCTGGTTGAAATACCAGGCCTGTTTGACGAGCTGGCCGTCGGCGCTCCTTTCCATCACCGGCGCCCACGTGGCCACGACGCCAGGAGGCGTCAGCGGTTTCCAGAGATTGAACATGTCCGAGCCGCAGAGGTGACGCAGTTCAGTCCACCCGCCCAGCTTGTGCAAGCCGTAGAAGGTCAGCGTGGCCGAACCGCAGATGAGCACGACGACCTGGACGGCGTCGTTGTAGGCGACGGCGCGCATGCCGCCCAGGGCGGTGTAAAGGCCGGTGAGCACGATCACGGCCACCGAGCCGATCCAGAAGCTGTTGATCTCGACCCCGACAAGGTTCAGGTGGATTTCCGGCAGGAGCGTCGAGAACACGACTCCGCCCGCAAAGATGCCCACCGCGATCTTCGACACGATGAACGTGACGAGCGAAACGATGGACAGCACGTAGCGCGAGCTGGTGGAGAAGCGCCGTTCGAGGAACTCCGGCATGGTGAAGACCATCGAGCGGGCGTAGAACGGGACGAACACCCACGCCAGCACGAGCAGGCACCAGGCGTGCAACTCGTAATGCGCCATCGCCACGCCGTCCTTAGCGCCCGAGCCGGCCAGGCCGACGATGTGTTCCGAGCCGATGTTGGAGGCGAAGATGGACGCGCCGATGACCCACCAGCCGAGGTTGCGGCCAGCGAGGAAGTAATCGGCGGCGGTGTCCTTGGCCCGGCGGACGACCCACCAGGCTACGCAGAGCAGGATGCCGAAGTAGAAGGCAATGGCCAGCCAGTCGAGGCCGGTGAGAGTGGGGCCGCTAGCGTTGACGGACAGGGCAGTGTGGGGAGACATGGAGGGTAGGGGGTTACAAGGTTGAATGGTTACATGGTTACATCAGACTTGGCCATAAGTGGCGTGGGCTCCGTGTTTGCGAAGGAAGTGCTTGTTGAGCAACGCGGGTTGCATGGGTTTGAGCTTTGGGTTGATGCGCAGTGTTTCGCTCGCGAGGTGGGCTACGAACTCCAGCACCTCGGCATTATGGACTGCGTCGGCCACGTCCTTGCCCCAGGCGAACGGAGCATGACTGGCGACCAGCACGCCGGGATGCTCCATGGGGTCAAGCTTTCGGAACCGCTCGACGATGACCTGGCCTGTGTTCGCCACGTAATCGGAGCGGATTTCAGCCGTCGTGAGCAGGCGTGTGCAAGGCACGTCGCCGTACCAGTAGTCGGCTTGCGTGGTACCGTAGGACGGGAGGTCCTTTTTTGCCTGGGCCCAAGCAGTGGCGTAAAGGCTATGAGTGTGGACGATGCCACCGATGCCGGGAAACGCGCGGTAGAGCACCAGGTGGGTGGCGGTATCCGAACTCGGCTTGAGCCGGCCCTCGACGACTTTGCCGCTCTGGAGCGAGATCACCACCATCTGCTGGTGCCTCATCCCCTCATACGGCACGCCCGACGGCTTGATGACGATCAGCCCGCGCCGGCGGTCGATGCCACTGGCGTTGCCCCACGTCTGGACCGCCAGCCCCGCGTTGACGAGGTCCAGGTTTGCCTGGCAGACGTCTCTTTTCAGTCGTTCCAACATGCGCTAACCGCCAAAGCCGCGGTGCAAACCGTAATAGACTTCATTCCACCTCAGCTCCTGCTTGAACTGGCGGAGTCGGGTGTCGGCGTCAATGACCACCAGCTCGATGCCCGCTATGCTGGCGAAGTCTTCGATCATCTCGGTGGTGACGGCCTGGCTGAAGCCGGTATGGTGTGCGCCGCCGGCGTAGATCCACGCCGCGGCGGAAGTGGGAAGGTCGGGCTTCGGCATCCAGACTGCGCGGGCGACCGGGAGCCGGGGCAGGGGTTTATCCGGGGGAACAACCTCCACTTCGTTCAGCAGCAGGCGGAAGCGGTTGCCCAGGTCAATGAGAGAGACGTTAAGCCCAGGCCCGGCAAGCGTGTCGAAGACCAGCCGCACCGGGTCGGCCTTGCCGCCGATGCCGAGCGGATGCACTTCGAGCGAAGGGCGGGCTTTGGCGATGCTCGGGCAGATTTCCAGCATGTGCGCCCCCAGCACGAGGCTGCGCTTCGGGTCCAGGTGATAGGTGTAATCCTCCATGAAGGACGTGCCGCCCCTGAGCCCCGCCGCCATGACCTTCATGGCGCGCACCAGCGCGCAGGTCTTCCAGTCCCCTTCCGCGCCAAATCCATAGCCATCGGCCATGAGCCGCTGCGCCGCCACCCCGGGCAACTGCGTCAGCCCATGCAGGTCTTCGAAGGTATCCGTGAAGCCCTTGAAGTCGCCAGCGACCAGGAACGCGCGCAAGCCGAGCTCGATGCGGGCCGCGTCACGCAATGATTGCCGTTTGGCGCCAGTCTTGCGGAGCTTAGGCGCCACCGTGTAGTTGTGATCGTATTCGGCGATGAGGCGGTCAATCTCCCTGTCTGTAACCGCGCTGACCGACTTGACCAGGTCGCCCACGCCGTAGCCATTGACCGAGTAGCCGAACTGGATCTGGGCCGCGACCTTATCGCCCTCGGTCACGGCGACCTCGCGCATATTGTCGCCGAACCGGCAGAACTTCGCCCCTTGCCAGTCATGCCAGGCCGCCGCCGCGCGGCACCAGGCGCCGATGCGCCGCTGCACACCCGTGTCCTGCCAATGGCCGACAACCACCTTCCGGTCCAGGCGCAGGCGGCTCATAATGAAGCCGTGCTCGCGGTCGCCGTGGGCGGCCTGGTTGAGGTTCATGAAGTCCATGTCGATGGACGNNGGGCTCTCGTTGGCGGCCAGGCACAGGGCGGTTGCCTCCGCCGGCGTCTTCACCACCGGTTTGACCAGCACCTGGACGGGGATGGACGCCGCGCCTTCGAGCGCCCGCCCGACCTGCGCCGAGTTCGCGGCGACCTTCTTCAGCACTTCCGCTCCGTAGAGATTCTGGCTGCCCGTAACGAGCCAAACCTCGAACTGGCTCAGATCAATCATGTTCACGATTCTCCTCTTTCAGCTTTGGCGCCCCGTTACTTCTGCACCGAGAACTTGAAGATGAGGGTGTGCTTATAGACCTGTCCGGGCTTCAGCACCACGGACGGGAAGTTCGGCTGGTTGGGTGAATCGGGGAAATGCTGCGGCTCCATGCAGAAACCATTGCGGAACTGATAGGCCCAGCCGCCTTTGCCGGTGAGCTTGCCGTCGAGGAAGTTGCCGATGTAGAACTGCAGGCCCGGCTCGGTGGATAGGACCTCCAACACGCGGCCGGTGGTCGGCTCATACACGCGCGCCATGAGGCCGAGCTGCCCCATCGGCTTGTTGATGACCCAGTTGTGGTCGTAGCCGTTGCCGAACTTAAGCTGCTCGTCGTCCTGGCCGATGCGCGCGCCGATGGCCGTGGGCGTCCGGAAATCAAAGGGCGTGCCGTCCACCGGCTTCAACTCGCCCGTCGGGATCAGGGTGCTGTCCACCGGCGTGAACTTGTCGGCCGGTATCATGACCACGTGGCTCAGGTTATCGCCTTTACCGGCGAGGTTGAAGTAGGAATGCTGTGTGAGGTTCACGACGGTATCCTTGTCTGTGGTGGCGGTGTATTCGAGTTTCAAGCCGTTGTCTTCGGTGAGAGTATAAACCGCTTTGACGGTCAGGGTGCCCGGGTAGCCTTCCTCGCCGTCCTTGCTCGTATAGCGAAGCTCCAGCGAGGCACCGTCCAGGCTTGCCACGACGCGGGGTTCCCAGACTACTTTGTCGAAGCCCTTGAGGCCGCCGTGCAGGGCGTTGGGGCCGTTATTGATCGCCAAGGTGTATTCCTGGCCGTCGAGCGTAAACTTGCCCTTGGCAATCCGGTTTCCGTAACGCCCGATCATGGCGCCGAAGTAGGGAGTGTCCTTGATGTAATCGGCCAGGTTGTCGTAGCCGAGGACCACATCGCCGAACTGGCCGTTGCGGTCGGGCACTTTCAGGGAGATGACCAGGCCGCCGTAATTGCAAATGGCCGCTTCGGCACCCTGCTTATTGCGCAGAGTAAAGAGGGTCACGGGGGTGCCTTCCTTTGTCTGGCCGAAGGGGCGTTGGCTTACCTCCCCTTGCTGAACCGGCAGCTCTGATATGGTGGTGCAGCCGACCAGCGCGGCAGCGCCTAGACTCGCGGAGAGGATCGTTAACCGTTGATAGATGCTTTGCATAACTTCCTGGATTGGTTGTTGAGTTTTAAACCACGAAATACACTAAATACACGAATACAGACTTTTCACTTCCTTGCCCGGTTGCGGATTTCAATCAATTCCTTCATCACCGGGTAAAGGTTGTCATTCGCCTGCTGCGTTCCGAAGGCATCGTGCAGCTTCCGGTAGAGGGAATAAAGCTCTTTATAGACGGTATGTGCGGTGGCGTTTGGTTGGAAGATACGAGGTTTCAGACCGGTCATTGCCTTCTGGGCGTCGGCGTAATTGGCGTAGCCGCCCGCTGACTTGCCAGCGGCCACGGCTCCTGCGATGGCCGCGCCCAGAGCGCAGGTTTGGCCCGAGCGGGAGATCTTGATGGGGCGGCCCGTCACGTCGGCGTAGATCTGCATGACCAGCGGGTTCTTCTCCGCGATGCCGCCGCAGTTGACGATCTGCTCGACCTTGACCCCGTATTCTACGAACCGGTTGATGATGGTCAGCGCCCCGAATGCCGTCGCCTCAATGAGCGCGCGGTAGATTTCGGCGGGCGTCGTGTAAAGCGTTTGGCCGAGCAGCAAACCCGTGAGCCGCTGGTCCACGAGCACTGTGCGGTTGCCGTTGTTCCAGTCCAATGCCAGCAAGCCCGATTCGCCGGGCGCCAGCTTGGCCGCCGCGGCGCTGAGTGCCTCGTGCGAACCCGCCTTCTTGCCCAGCGGCTGTATGTAGTTCACGAACCAGTTGAAGATGTCGCCGACCGCCGACTGGCCCGCTTCCAGGCCGTAATGGCCCGGCAAGATGCTGCCAGGGACGATGCCGCACAGGCCGGGGATGTCCGGCAGCTTGTCGCCGACCGGCACGACCATCATGTCGCACGCGCTCGTGCCGATGATCTTCACCAGCGTGCCCGGCGCGATGCCGGACCCGACACCGCCGAGGTGTGCGTCGAATGCTCCCACCGCCACCGGCAGGTTCGCCGGCAGGCCAGTGCGCGCGGCCCATTCCAACGTCAGTCCGCCCACCGCCCGGTCAATCGTGTGCGCTTTCGAGCGGAGCCGCGACCGCAGTGCGCCCAGCTTCGGATCAAGCTGCGACAGGAACTCGGCGTCCGGGTAGCCGCCCCAGGCGTCGTTGAACATCGCCTTGTGGCCGGCGGCGCAGATCCCGACGGTCAATTGGTCGGGCGGCTCGGTGCCGGTGAGCATCGCGGGCACCCAATCGGAGCATTCCACCCACAGGTAGGCGGCGTCGAAGACCTCTGGGCTGGTTCGCAGGCAGTGGAGGATCTTGCTGAAGAACCACTCGCTGGAGTAAGTGCCGCCGCACTTGGCGAGGTATTGCGGGCGAAGTTTGCGCGCCAACGCGGTGATCTCCCCCGCCTCGGCGATGCCGGTGTGGTCCTTCCACAGCCAGGCCATTGCCGCGGGGTGTTTGGCGAACCGGCGGTCGAAGGCGAGCGGGTGGCCGTGGCGATCCACCGGCAACGGCGTGCTGCCCGTGGTATCGACCCCGATGCCGATGATCTGGTCCGGCGAGAAGCCGCGCACGGTNNCCCGTTGGCGACGTTGACGATGAGAGTGCGGACGGAGTTGGTGCCGTAATCGAGCCCGATGGCGTACTTGGTTGCGCTCATGGCCTCTTTACATAACCAGCGCAACGGCGCTTGTCTAGCAAATCGGCAGATCGGTCTGGCCACAAATGGCCTGAACGGACCGCCGTGGTCTTCGCCATCCCTTCCTATGCTTACGTGGTAACCCGCCCGACCGTCGGCGCAGTATAAGTAATTGCAATAGCCAAGTCAGCGGTTTGCACCCCTCTGACCCCAGCACTTCTCTGGACCTGCCCTGGTACCACCCTGGACATACGCTGGTACCATAGAACTCTCTCCCTACTGTCTCAAAACAGGACACTCATCGCGGCGACCTTGCCGCTTCCCGCCCACCAGAATTAGTCGATCTGAATATGATGTGGCAGGGGAGTGGCTTGGGGCGGCTTTAACCGGTCTTGCTGGCTTTCGTGGGTGCTGATGCGTGACTTACGCAATCCCGTCGTGTTTGGCAGAACGTTATTGCAGGCCCAGCTTCTTGAGAACTTTCGGGGCGCGGTCTCTCTCGTAGCCGTACCAGACATCCACTATTTTGCCGTCGCGGCCGATGACATAGGTCATCGGCACGGCGCTCATCCCGCCAAGCGTCTCGTATTGCGCCACGGCTTGGTTAGCCGCGGCGGAGGAGTCGAGGATGTTGGGGAAGGTCACCTCATTGGCTTTGAGGTAATCCAGCGCGATCTTGCGGTCGTCGGATGGGTTGAGGCCCAGGACGATTAGCCCCTGCTTCTTGTAATTCAGGTACAGCTTTTGGAGACTCCTTGTCTCCTCGCGGCACTCGGGTCAGCCACACCGCCATTTATTGAGCCAAACAATCTGGCCGCGGAAATTGGAAAGTTTGACTCGGCTGCCATCGGTCAACGCCAGGTCGAAGTCGGGTGCCAGGGTGCCCGGTTTGAGGAGGCCTTCTTCGATGTCGGGCATGCGCCACTCTTTCCAGTCCGGCGGCGCCGACCAGACGAAACGGTCGTTGGGAATATCCGCGTTGATGGTTACGTCCGACCACGATTCTTCGCTGGTGATCGGGTAACTCACGCGCACGGTCTCCGCCAGCTTGCGCGGCAGGTGGTCTTTCCTGGCCAGCCAGAGCTTCCAACTCCGCTGGTATTTCATCAAGCTAACCTCGATGACATCGCAGGTTTCCCCGCCCGCTTGTTCGACGCCTGCGCCCCGAACGCCATCGAGGTAGGGCTGCAGCGAATCCGTGTAGCCGTGAAAGGTGCTGGGATCGAGGATGGTCATGCAGATGCCTGCACCCAACTTGCCGGCGGAGTGACTGATGGAATGCCGCCCGACCGGGGTCCTTTCTTTCATGTAGAAGGTGCGGCGGTATTTCTCGTATTCCTCGGCGTATTTGCCTTTGTATTCCCAGCCATACCGGGGTTTCTCATTGGGCCAATAGGTCCAGAAGTAATCCCCGTCGCCCACCAGGACGCCGTTGCGTTCGGGGTGGTCCATGGCGGCCGCCTCCATGCGGGCGTAGTTGGGTTTCTTGAGCCAAATCTTGTAAGTCGCATGGCCGAGGGTCTCGCCTCGTGCTGCCCAGCGATAGTCACTGACCCAGGAGAGGGAGGTGGCCTTGCGCATGGTGTCCACCATTTCCGAATAAAGCTTGTGGGCCGCCGGCTCATCAGAAAAGGCCTTGGTAGTCGGCGCGTTTGTCTCCGCGGCCCACGCTGGCAACAACAGCAGAAAGCCAGCCATGAGCAACCCGGCCAGCAGCGTCAGACGTCTTCTGGCGGGTTCGGGTGCGCTCTCGTTCACACGCCAATTGTATGCAGTAAGGGGAGGGCTGACAAGACCGTTCGTGCGACCGTTCGTGAAGTCCAACTACAGAGTCCAGCCCAGCACCATTTGCACGACGGCGGCCACTGACAAGATCATGGCGACGAACCAAAGCGGCTTCTTCTTGGTCACCGTGCAGATGGAAGCCGTGGCGATGGCGACGGTGAAGTAGGAGATGGCCACTCCCATCTTGCCGCTGCGCCGGTTCGCGTCATCGCGCTCCTTTTCCAGCGCCTCGGCCTTCGTCTTGATGTCGGCCTTTTCCTTGTCGTAGCGCGCGAGGTCACCGCTCAGCTTCTGTATCGTTTTGGCCAAGGCCGGGTCGTTGGTGTTCCCGGCTCGCGTCAGTTGGGCGAGGGTCACCTCATCCAGGTGCTGTTTGATCGACTTGGCTTGATAGAACGCCCATTGATCCGACGCTTGGGCCTGGCTCATCTGCGTGCGACTGCCGTATTTGCCGCCCCACTGCGAGGCGACTGCGGCGATCACGGCAATAATGACTATGGTCAGGGAAACGTATTTCGTCCACGCCTCACGCTGCTCCTTTTCCTTGGTGGCCGCCCGATCGGCCTTAAGGTCGATGATGAATTGCTTCAGCTCGCTGATTTCTTTGTCCAAGTCGTTCATGCTCATAAAACCGGTGATTTGATCAAGACCAGAGACAGCAAGTCTCCGGTCCCATTCAAAAACGGGCGATTGACTTAGCGAACCTGCGAAAGCAAATCAAACAGGAAATTGGACACAGGCCGCTGCCTTCATGGAATCCTAGGTTCCATTGACGGCTTCACCGCGCCTCAGAGCCCTTTTTGACCTTCCAAGCCATGTCCAGTAGTTCCTGGTCGTAAGGCTCGGGCACCACGCCTTCGGTGGCATACTTAAAGAGGGCGCAACGATAGACGTGGCCGGCGACACCCGAAACGTAAGCCATGAAGAGCAGGGCAAGCACCCAGATTACTCCGGCGATGATGATAAGCCAGACGCTCTTGAAAAGCAGAGCAACCGCGCCCGCCAGCAGCAAAGGCACTAGCGAGCCCATAAAGATCACCATGCTCCCGGCGGAGAATCCCAGATAGCCGATCAATCCTTCGCCCCAGGTTCGCTTCAACATCGCCGCGGATTGCTGGAGGATTCTGATTGGGTTGCGCATAGGTTGCTGCTGGATAATGACCGGAATCGCAAATACCGCCGCAATACTCCAGGCCATTCCGATGAGCCCGGTTACGATCCGGCCGGCCAGCGGCAGCCGTTGCTCAATTGCGCGAATGAGCCAGCCGACCACACCGGCCAAGAGAGACCAGGCGAAGATGGAGGGCAATCGGCTGCGAGCCGTCTGGAGACCGCGCCGGAACGAAACTCCCCGGCCGTCGAGAGCAGCGATAATCTCGCTGTAGAAGGCGACGTTGAAGAAGGTGGCCAGGAACATCGAGACGAAATAAACCACCAGCAGAACGAGGGAGCCCCACGGAAAGCCGCGCGCGGCGGTGGCATGTCCGGATTGGCCGGTGAGCAGAGTACTCAGGGGTTGAGACGCCCCGGAAGCGGGGGCGGGGGATTCAGGTTGGGTCGCCGGCGTGGGAAAGTAATAGTCCTTGAGGGCCACCCAATGTTGCTCCTGATTGAGATGGTAACCTGTGGGGTGCAAGACCATCGGGAGCGCCACCGCCGACAAAAAGAACAGTGCGATGAATGCCGTTAGAAACGTGGTTAGAACGGGAAACCATAGCAGTTTTCGATGCCGCAGGGTGACGGTGATGGAAGCCTTGAAGAGCTGCCAGCTTTGTTTGAACTTTGTAATCATAGAGTTGAGGGGTTCTTTTGTTTGATGAAGGTTAATAGTTCGCTTTCGGTCAGGCCGCTGCTGGCCGCGTCGGCCAACAGCCGGTGATAAAGGTCTTTGAGCTTGGCCTTCTTCGCTTTGACCTGGGGCGCGGGTGGCTGTGCCTGGATGAAGGAGCCGCTGCCGCGTTCGCTCACGATGATTCCTTTCAATTCAAGCTCGCGGTAAGCCTTGGCCACCGTGTTCGGATTCACATGCAAGCGCTCGCTCAGCGCCCGGATGGTGGGGAGTTGGTCCCCGACTTTGAAGGTGCCCGCCGCCACCGCCGCGCAGGCTTGGTTGATGATCTGCCGGTAAACCGGGATGCCCGATTTATACTCCACTTCCCATTGATCCAATGCGTCGTCAGCCATAAACATCCATACCGTAGTTAAATCATATACTAGTATAGTAGTACACTTACCGGCACTTGTCAACAGACATTTTTGGAGCGAAGGGAAGGCCGGCAAGCCGGCTCGGTGACTGACGCGCCGCTACTCTCCATTTGCATTTGGCCGCTTCGCCGCCGATGTTGTGACCCAAGCACAACTTGACGGCGCAAACGCGCCTTTAGCGAAAGGAAACTATGAAACGTTCAGCATCAGCATTATGGCAGGGTGGATTGAAAGACGGCAAAGGGACGGTCTCGACCGAAAGCGGCGTCCTCAAGCAGTCGCCCTATTCGTTCCGCACACGCTTTGAAGGCCAGCCAGGCACCAACCCGGAGGAATTGATCGCCGCCGCCCACGCCGGGTGCTTTTCCATGGCCTTGTCGGCCGAATTAGGCAAGGCCGGGATGACTCCCGAAACCATCCGCACCGCGGCGACGTTGACGATGGAGAACATCGCGAGCGGGTGGACTGTCACGCAGATTCACCTTGAGGTGAGGGTGAAGCTGCCGAACGTGGAGGCGAGCAAGTTCGAGGCGGCAGCCAATGCGGCCAAAGCCGGTTGCCCGATTTCACGTTTGCTTAACGCGAAAATCACGATGGACGCAAAGCTGGAGAGCTAGCGAGGCAGCCTTAGACCGAATAGCCAATGGCAGACGGCAGATGGCAGATGGCAAATACCCGGGCTTTCGTCCACGGGGCAAGACCTGAGCTGATTATACAACAAGATTTGAAGCACAAGGACTAGCGTGCTGGATTTTACCTTACTAAGCCCCTCTCCCGGTTACGCCAAATGAACCGACGCCACTTCCTCCACGCCAGCGCCGCGCTGACCGCGGCTGCCTTCACTGGCCACGCCGACTCTCATCATCATGCCGATGAGGCGCCCTTCGACGCCGCGGTGAACCAGCCTCCACTGCCTGAGCATCCGCTGATAAGCGGGACCGGCGAGTTCCGCTACGAGTATGTGCCGGACAAACTTGTGCTGCCGTCGGAGGTGAAGATGCGCAACGGTCACGGGCTTTGCCTGGACACGCAAGGCAATATCTTTTTCACCTTCGAGGCCGAGCAGGTTGACGAGCACACGCGCTGCCTGGTGCGCTTTGCCCCGGACGGCACCAGCGCCGAGTTGCTCGGAGCAAATAACGACCTCGCTCACGGGGTCCCCCATGGCCTGAATATCCACATCGACAAAGACGGCCACGCCGTCCTGTACCACGCGAATAACGACGCCACCGTCCATAAGACCACGCTCGACGGCCAGATCCTCTGGACGCAGAAATGGACTCCGCAGATGGGCAATTACAAGCCCACGGACGCGGTCGTGCCGCCGGCGGGAGACCGCGTGGTAGTGGCCGACGGTTACGGCAGCAGCATGTTGCACGTGCTTAAGGCAGCCGACGGGGTTTATGCGGGAAAATCGTGGGGCGGGCTGGGCTCGGCGCACGGCGAACTGAACTGCCCGCACGGCATCACCTACGACCCGCGCCGGAAATTGCTGCTGACCGCTGACCGGGGCAACAAGCGCTTGGAATACTTCACGGTCAATGGCTTTTATCACAGCACCATCGAAGCCAAGGAGATTACTGCCCCCTGCAACGCCGATATCCGGGGCGACCACGTCCTGGTTCCCGACTTGGATGGCCCGCTAGTGATCCTGGATGGAGACAACAAGGTCGTGTCGGTGATCGAAGTGGGCAAGCTGCTCGGCGACCGCGGCTTTCGCCACCCGCACGACGCGATCTGGCTGGCGAATGGGGACATCGCCGTGTGTACTTGGAACCCGGGGAGGCTGGGGTACTGGAAACGGTTAGTATAGGTGTGAACATCCAACAACCAACATCCAACATCGAACATCCAATGAATACCTCATTGGCTGCCCTTGGATGTTGGATGTTGATGATCTGGGCCACCAGTTGCGGCGCTGCCCAAGCCGCGCTCACGCCCGAGCAGGCCGCGAAATTGCCGCCTCCGGCTGCTCATGCCGTCAACTTCACGAAGGAAATCAAGCCCATCTTCGAGGCAAGCTGCATTAAATGCCATGGACGGGGGAAGGAGAAGGGCGGGTTCCGCCTGGATACCCGGGAGACCACCCTCAAAGGGGGGAGATAGCGGTCCGACGGTCCTCCCCGGCAAGAGCACCGAAAGTCTTCTCATCGCCCTGGTCCAGGGCGTCGATTCCGACAATATAATGCCGAGAAAGGGCTCGCGCCTGACGCCGGACCAGATCGGAGTGCTCCGCGCGTGGATCGACCAGGGAGCAACCTGGGACGCAAACGTGACTTTCGGTCGCGTCGAGCCCGTCAACCTCAAGCCGCGTCTGCCGGCGATTCCCTCCAAGACCAAAGCCGCCAATCCGATCGACCGCTTCCTGGAACCCTATTTTGCGGCGCACAACATCAAGTCGCCGAAGTTCGTCAACGACCGCCTGTTCGCGCGGCGCGCCTACTTGGATGTCATCGGGATGCTGCCTCCGCCGGACGAACTGGAAGCATTCGTCGCCGACCGGCGCGATGACAAGCGGGAGCGGTTGGTGGCGCGGTTGCTCGCCGAGGATCGCAGCTACACCGAGCATTGGCTCAGCTTCTGGAATGATCTGTTGCGCAATGATTACAAAGGCACCGGCTACATCGACGGAGGGCGCAAACAAATCACCCGGTGGCTCTACTCGGCCCTGCTCACCAACATGCCCTACGACAAGTTCGTGGCTGAGCTGGTCAACCCGACTCCCGATTCCGAGGGCTTTACGAAGGGCATTGTCTGGCGCGGCGTCGTGAACGCCAGCCAAACGCCCCAGATGCAGACGGCGCAGAATATCTCCCAGGTCTTCATGGGCGTGAACCTCAAGTGCGCTTCGTGCCACGACAGCTTTATCAACGACCTGACGCTCGCCGATGCCTACGGCTTGGCTGGCATTTACGCTGACGGCCCGCTCGAAATGGTCCATTGCGACAAGCCGACGGGCCAGAAGGCCGAACTGAAGTTTCTTTACCCGGAATTGGGCGCCCTTGACCCCAAGGCCGACAAGCCGGCCCGACTCAAATGGCTGGCTGACATTGTGACCCAGCGGCAGGACGGACGACTCACGCGCACGATGGTCAATCGCCTCTGGCAGCGGTTTATGGGTCGCGGGCTCATCGAGCCGGCGGACGACATGGAAAAGGCGGCGTGGGATCCCGATCTGCTGGATTGGCTGGCCGAGGATTTCGCCGCGCATGACTACGACGTGAAGCACCTGATCCGGCAAATCCTGACGTCACGCGCCTACCAACTGCCGGCGGTCAATCTCGGTGAAGAGCAACAGCAGGACTTCGTCTTCTGCGGCCCGGCCGTGCGTCGGCTTTCGGCGGAGCAATTTCGCGACGCGCTGACTCGCCTAACCGGGGTCGGCTACTCCTCGCCCGCCGCGGAGGTCACCCCGAGCGAATCGGAGCAGAAGAAGTTTGCGCCACCCATGACCGTCAAATGGATCTGGAACGATCCGAACGCCGCTGACAAGGCCAAAGCCGGGCACGTCTATTTCCGCAAGACAATCCACCTTGCCGAAATGCCGTCGGATGCCACGGCGGCGGTCATTTGCGACAACAGCTTTACGCTCTACCTCAACGGCAGGAAGGTCGGCTCAGGCAGTGATTTCAAGGAAGCGGTCCTGTTTGACTTGCGGCCTTTCCTCAAGCCGGGCGACAATTTGTTCGCCGTTGATGCGGTCAACCACCTGCCAGACAATACCGATCCTGGCGCTGGCGAGCCGGCTCCCGGCACGGAGAACCCAGCCGGGCTTTTGTTCTACGCGCGTCTGCGCACCTCTAACGCTGGCGCTGCCACCAATGAGATCATCAATGACTTCGCTTCGGACGGCTCTTGGGTCTGCTCAAGCGCCATGCATGAGCATTGGGAAACCCCTGGATTCGCTCCCGATAATTGGACGGCTGCCGTGGTGCTCGGGGATATGGGCATAGTTCCGTGGCGAGTGTCAGAAAGTTATCTGGCGGGCAAGCTGGCGGGGGCCTATCCCGGCAGCGTTCGCGCTGCGCTGGTCGCAGCCGACCCTCTGTTGGTCGCCCTGGCGCGGCCCAACCGCGAGCAAGTCGTCACGACCCGGCCGACCGCGGCGACGACCCTGCAAGCGTTGGAACTGACCAACGGCGAAACGCTCGCCGACCTGCTGAAACGCGGAGCCGAGAACCTGCTCGCCGCACTACCCACTGCCAAAGGCGATCTGATCTCCGTTTTGTATGAAAAGGCCCTGGGCCGAAAGCCCACCGGCCCGGAATTGCAACTCGCTCGCGAGGTGGTCGGCCAACCCATTCAACCCGCCGGCGTTGAAGACTTGCTTTGGTCGGTGGCGATGTTGCCCGAGTTCCAACTCATCTACTGACGCCCCATGCCCCACCCTTTACGCATCACGCATCACGCATCACTTTTCATCCACCCATGACTCGCCGCGATTTCATTAAGACTGCCAGCGCCGCCACCCTCTCCGCCTTGGCGGCGGGATTTCCGCGCCCGCTGCTCGCGGAGCCGGACGAAAAGATCAAACCGACGGCGGATACCGTCATCGTGCTCTGGATGGCCGGGGGAATGGCCTCGACAGACACTTTCGATCCGAAGCGCTACACCGCGTTTGCGCCAGGTCTGAAGCCCGATCAAGTGTTGAGCACCTTTCCGCAGATCGACACGGTGGTGGACAACATCAAGCTCACCGCGGGCCTGGAGAACATTGCCCGCGTGATGGACCGCGCCACGCTGATCCGGTCCTACACCGCGGGCGATCTCGGTTTCATTCTGCATTCGCGCCATCAATATCAATGGCATACCGGCTACGCCCCTCCGCAAACGGTCGCCGCCCCCCATATTGGCGCAGTCATTGCCCGCACGCTTGGTCCCAGAGACCCCGCCATGCCGGCCTTCATCGACATCGGGCAACGGTTCGATCTGGGCGAGGGCGAGGAATTGAAGGCATTCCATACCGCCGGCTTTCTCGGCAGCGAATATGGTCCGTTCCTCATCGCGAATCCCGAGGACGCGCTGAAAAGCGTTCGCCCGCCGGCGGGAATGAGCCCCGCCCGATTCGAGCGGCGCGAAACCATCTACCGCAAACTGCTCGCGCAGAGCCCGGTCGGCCAGTTTGGCACTGGTTACCAGAAAGAATCCCTCCTGCGCTCGCTCGACAACGCGCACCGTCTGCTCAGTTCGCCGGCGGCCAAGGCCTTCGATTTGTCGCTCGAACCCAAGGCCAGCTACGACCAATACAATACCGGGAAGTTCGGCCTCGGCTGTCTCCTGGCCCGGCGTCTCACCGAAGCCGGCGCCCGCTTCATCGAGGTCACCACCGAGTATATTCCCTTCGAGTATTGGGACACNNCTGCTCAACCGGACGCTGATCGTCCTCGCCAGCGAGTTCAGCCGTGACATGATGATCGAAGGCAAGCCGGACAAGACGGTGAAGGACCAGGTCGTGGTCCCGGATGTGATCAACGAACTGAAGCATTACGGCATGCACCGCCATTTCACGGATGCCGGCAGCGTGCTGCTGTTCGGCGGCGGTATGAAGCGGGGCTGCCTCCACGGGAAGACTGCCGACGAGCGGCCCTGCAAGACGATTGAGAAGCGCGTGGTCATCGAAGATCTGCACGCCTCCATCTACCGCGCCGTCGGCATTTCCCCGAAGCTAAGCTACGAAGTCGAGAAACGCCCCTTCTACGTCACCCGCGATGGCCTCGGGCAGCCCGTCCTCGATCTCTTCGCGTGACTTGAGTGCTTCTCCTCCTGCGCCGGTCCGCGGGTGGTTGGGAATTTTCTCTCAGTGCGTGGATGCGGTCCTGGCTGGCGCTTGCTCGATTTCCCAGCCGCCGCCGAGGGCTTTGTAGATGGC
>PLZQ01000297.1 GCA_003152225.1 Limisphaerales bacterium
TGTCCTGCAGGTCCTTGTAACGTTGGAGCACTTTCTGGACGCCGCGGGCCACATCGTAGTGTTCCTGACCCACGATTTCCGGGGTCAGAGCGCGCGAGGTTGAGGATAGCGGATCCACCGCCGGATAGATGCCCAACTCGGCAATCGAGCGCTCCAGAACGATGGTCGCGTCAAGGTGCGCAAAAGTCGTGGCGGGCGCGGGGTCGGTCAAATCGTCAGCTGGCACATACACGGCCTGGAAGCTGGTGATGGACCCCTTCTTGGTCGAGGTAATGCGCTCCTGTAAATCGCCCATTTCCGAGGCGAGGGTCGGCTGGTAACCGACCGCGCTCGGGGTGCGGCCCAGCAGCGCGGACACCTCTGAACCGGCCTGCGAGAAGCGGAAGATGTTGTCAATGAAGAGCAACACGTCCTGATTCTTGTCGTCGCGGAAATACTCTGTGATGGCGAGGCCGGAAAGGCCGACGCGCAAGCGTGCGCCGGGTGGCTCGTTCATCTGGCCATAGACCAGCGCGATCTTGGACTTGCTGAGGTCCTGCTGGTTGATGACGCCGGCCTCGGACATTTCGGTGTAGAGATCGTTGCCCTCACGGGTGCGTTCGCCGACACCCGCAAACACCGAGACGCCGCCGTGCAGCTTCGCGATGTTGTTGATCAGTTCCATGATCACGACGGTCTTGCCGACGCCGGCGCCGCCGAACGCACCTACCTTGCCGCCCTTGAGGAACGGGCAGATGAGGTCGATGACCTTGATGCCCGTGGTCAGGATTTGCGGAGTGGTGGATTGGTCCATCAACGTCGGGGCGGCGCGATGAATCGGGCAGTATTTCTCAGCCACAATTGGCCCGCGCTCGTCCACCGGATTGCCGGTCACGTCAAACACGCGGCCCATGACACCCGGGCCGACGGGCATGGAAATAGGTTTGCCGGAGTCGAGCACCTCCATGCCGCGTTTGAGACCGTCGGTGGTGGACATGGCAACCGTCCGGACCCAGTTGTCGCCAAGGTGCTGCTGAACTTCGAGGGTCAGTTTAGTCTTCCCCAGCAGCGGTACGTCGTATTCGATGGTCAAGGCGTTGTAGATGAAAGGGAGCTGATCAGGAAACTCCACGTCCACCACGGGGCCGATGACTTGAACGATTTTGCCTTTATTCATGCGATTCGATTAGTTCGTAAAAGCTGTGTTAGTCGGGCGCTCAGCCAAGGGCCATGGCGGCACTGGAGATTTCCAGCAGTTCCTTGGTGATGTTGGCTTGGCGCAACTTGTTGTATTCGAGTGTGAGTTGCTTGACCAGTTGCTGAGCATTATCGGTAGCGTTCTTCATGGCCACCATGCGGGCGCTATGCTCGCTGGCCTTAGCCTCCTGCAATAACTGCGCCACCCGGAAATCCATAAAGTAAAGCACCAGCCGGTCCATCACCGTCGCCGGGTCCGGCTCGAACAGGAAATCAATGCGCCGATGCTCGGCCGCTGCCTGGGGAACCTGGCTGCGCGCCTCGGCCTGAAGGTTCTCGGCCGAGGCCATCGGCAGCAACGTCCGCATATCAGGCCGCTGCGAGAGCGTGTTGATGAAGCGCGTAAAAACCACATCCACGGCATCGGCTTCGCCCTTAAGGAACATCTCCTGGGCGAACTTGGAAATCGCCTGGCACTCGGCATAGGTCGGCGTGTCGTGATACGTAAACTCGGCGACCAGCTTGCGCTTGGTGCGCGCGAGGAACTGGGCGGCCTTCCTGCCCACGGCGATGAATTGTGTCGTCGCGGTGTCGTATTTCGAGAGCTCACGGAAGAGATTGGAATTCAGGGCGCCACAAAGGCCCTTGTCGGTGCTGATCACGATCACCGCGCGTTTGCGCACCTCGCGCACTTCCATCAGCGGATGGCGGTAGTCGCCAGTATCCTCGGCCAGGTGCTCCATGATCTCGCCGGCCATCGCGGCGAAAGGCCGAAAATTGAGGGCGCCCTGCTGCGCCTTCAGCATTTTCGACGATGCCACCATCTGCATGGCCTTCGTGATCTGGGCCGTGCTCTTGACCGACTTGATGCGGCGGCGGATGTCGCGGGTGCTGGGCATGACTTAGAGATCCGAAGGCCGAAATCCGAAGGCCGAAATAGCGGAGGCTGCGGCGGGATGTTGCATTGTTGTAACCGGCTTCACTTGTAGGTCTGCTTAAACTCAGTTGCCACAGCCTTCAGTTCAGCCGTCAGCGCGTCGCTAAGGGCCTTTTCCTTCTGGATCTTGGCCAACAATTGTGGCTTCCGCGTGGTTACGAAGTCCGTCAACTTGCTCTGGAAGTCCTTCACCTTGTCCACCGGCACATCGTCGATGAAGCCGTTCTGGGCCACCCAAAGAACCGCCACCTGGATCTCCACCGGAATGGGATTGTAAGGCGCCTGTTTGAACACCTCCATGATGCGCTTGCCACGTTCGATCTGGGCCTGGGTCTTGGCATCCAGATCGGAGCCAAATTGCGCAAAGGCGGCCAGCTCGCGGAATTGCGCAAGTTCGCCTTTGAGGCGTCCAGCGACCTGCTTCATCGCCTTGACCTGCGCCGCGGAACCGACGCGGGATACAGAGATACCGACGGATACCGCAGGCCGCACACCCTGGTAAAACAAGTCGGTCTCCAGGAATATCTGGCCGTCGGTGATCGAGATGACATTGGTGGGGATGTAAGCCGAGACGTCGCCGGCCTGGGTTTCGATGACTGGCAGAGCGGTCAGCGACCCGTTACCGTATTTCTCGGCGACCCGCGCCGCCCGTTCCAGCAGACGGCTATGGAGGTAAAAGACATCGCCCGGATACGCCTCGCGGCCTGACGGGCGCTTGAGCACCAACGAGACCTGGCGATAGGCGACGGCGTGCTTGGACAAATCGTCATAAATGATCAACGCGTCCATGCCGTTGTCCATGAACCACTCTCCCATCGCGCACCCGGCGAACGGCGCCAGGTACTGGTTGGTGGCGGAGTCGGACGCGGACGCCACGACGACGATCGTGTAGGGCAGCGCACCGGATTCTTCGAGCACGCGTATGACATTGGCGACGTTTGACTGCTTCTGGCCGATGGCAACGTAAATCGAGTAGAGGGGGCGGTAGGTCTTATCGCCGGCCTCCTTGGCGGCCTTATTCAGGCGGGCGTTGCTGATGATGGTATCAATGCAGATCGTTGATTTGCCGGTGGACCGGTCACCGATGATCAACTCGCGCTGGCCGCGGCCAATGGGTATCATGGCGTCAATAGCCATGATACCGGTCTGGACGGGCTGGCTGACCGACTTGCGGCGGATGATGCCAGGGGCAATTTTCTCGACTGGGTAGGTCTTATCCGTCTGAAGCGGCCCTTTGTCATCGACTGGCTGGCCGAGGGTGTTGACGACGCGGCCCAGCAGCCCCATACCCACGGGGACCTGCAAGACTTTGCCGGTGGTGCGCACTTCCTGCCCTTCTTTGATCCCCGTGTAATCGCCCAGAATGATGGCGCCAACCTCGGTCTCTTCCAGGTTCAGGACCAGACCGGTGACACCGCCGCCGAAATCGAGCATCTCGTTATACATCGCGTCGCTAAGGCCCTCAACTTTGGCCACGCCATCGCCGATTTCCCGGACAACGCCGACGTTCTGCTTCATCACCGAAGTCTTCACTCCGGCGATCTGGCTTTCAATTTCCTGTAGTATTGAACTCATAGCTGCTTATCAAATTGCAAAAAGGGGGGTTAGAAACTGGATTCCAACTCGGCCAGCCGCGCCTGGACGCTCCCGTCAAAAACATCGCTGCCAACCTGCACGCGCAAGCCGCCGATGAGACGGGCATTTTGGACGAAGTCGAAGATCAGCCCGTCAGCGTAGCGGCGCCTGAGACTTGCCTTGATCGCCGCCTGCTGTGCCTCGGTCAGCGGCACGGGGCTCTCAACCCGCGCCGTGCGCTGGTCCAGGTCCAGCTTCACAAGGCGCTCGAAATGCGAGAGTATGGCGACATAACCCCGCGGTTTTGAAGCGATCACCTGTTGCACCACCTGGCGCACCTTGGCTTCGTCCAAAGAACCGGCGACGCGGCAAGACTTAATCAGTTGCTTCGCGTCGCGGCGGGCTTGTTTGGAGGTCTTCACAGTGTGTGCTTCGTAGGGCGTGTCCCGGGACGATTAAGCCGCCAGCTCGCGGTTGGTTTCCTCGGCCAGACGATTCTGATCCTCGAGTGTCAGCACCTTCCCCGTGACCTTCGCGGTCGCCTCTACCACCAACCGACCCACTTCCCGGCGCAGGTCAGCGAGCATCTTCGCGTGCTCCGCCTGGGAGGCCTGGCGCGCCTTGTCCACAATGGACTGCGCGACGGCGATGGCTTTCTGCGTTTCCTGCTCCTGCACTTTGGCCGCGGCGGCGCGGGCTTCCTCGATCATTTTGGCGGCCTGCTGGCCGGCCTGGACCATAATCTCCTGCGTTTTGGTCTGGGTGTTGGCCAGTTCCTGCTTGATCTTCTCGGCGTTGTCCAAGCTCTCCTTAATACGCTTTTTGCGCTCCTCCAACATGGTGAGGATCGGCTTGTACGCGTAACGGTGCAGCACAAAAGCGACAATGAGAAAGCTGATGCACTGGGCGATGAAATGCTGCCAGTCAACGCCAAACCTTAACATGGTGTCGCGCGCCATTTGGACAAGGTCGCCGCCAATGCTTCCGAGTAAAACAGGTGATTGCATAATCTTCGTTGCCGAGGGCCAGGCGCGGAGCCGCTCGGGCTCCGCGCCGTAGCATTACCTCACGAGGAAGATGGCGTAGAACACGATAGCTTCCGCAAAGGCAATCGCGAGGATTGCCTGCACCAGAATCTTGGTCGAGGCGCCGGGATTACGTCCCACCGCTTCGGAGGCCTTCATGCCGATGAATCCCACGCCGAGGGCCGCGCCGAGCGCCGCCAGGCCAACGTGGAGATTTCCCACCAGTCCTTCTGCCAACATAGACATTACCATAGTTATGTTTACCTTTCTCTTGCTCAACGACCCCCGCGATTGAACACGGTCAAGCCGCTGAAATTGATAAAATCAGTGTGCTGCGCCTCCCGGCTCCTCTTCGTGCATGCAGATCAGCATCGTAAAGACCGCTGTCAACAGCATGAACACCAGGGCCTGCACAATTCCCACCAGCAGTTCCATGAAGTAAAATGGAACGGGCAGCAGCCAGCCAAACCCAGGCACGAGTCGCGCCATTGACTCGAGCATGTTCTCGCCGGCAAAGATATTCCCGTAGAGACGGAAGCTGAGTGAGATTGGCCGGAACAGGATCGAGAGCACCTCAAGAAAACCCACCAGGAAGAACACCACGACCATGAGTATCTTCATGAACCCGGCGGTATCACCTTTGGGGCCGAATAGATCCAGGAAGATGCCTTTGACACCAACAGACTGAATCGCCCAAACGATCCAGCAGGCAAAGAAGATCATGGACATGGCGGCGGTCATGTTCAGGTCGGCGTTGCCGCCCCGGAGCAGCGGCCTGGCAACCTCGAAACCATGCGGACCCGCGGTTCCCCAACCGATCGTCCCGACTCCCGGGATGAGCCCAAACCAATTGGTGAACAGGATGAAGATGAAAACAGTGGCGAAGAACCAGAACGTCCGCTTTACGAGCTTAGAGCCGATAATGCCTTCTAGAAACTCGTAGAGCGCCTCCACCAGCCACTCCAGGAAATTCTGCGCGCCCGCAGGGACAAGCGCCATCTTGCGCGTCGCGAACTGGGCGAAGACGATAAGGCCAAGCGCAACAATCCAGGTTACGACCATGGAGCCGGTAACAAAGGAAGACCCGCTGCTGCCAAGTCTCATGGCGTCGGGGGACAAGCCCTGTTCTTCGTGTTTGGCGCCTTCCGCCTGGGCGGCGTTCTCGGCAGCGGGAGCGGCGGCCGTTCGCTCCGCGCTCAGTCCGGGCAGGGACGAACCCACCCAAATCAACGACGCTAGAATTATTGTTCTGATCAATTGCATTCGCACTAAACATCTATGCCAAGACACACCCGGTGCTCTCAGTCGAAAACCGACGCTGAGCCGGAAGCGCCGGGAAAGTGCCCTAACCTCGATGGTATTTCAAGCGTTTTTAAGGCCGTCACGAACTGACTAGCCAGTTAACCTCCCTTGACACCTGTTAAAGCACGCGGAAAAAGCGAGGATCACCTTGACCGTGGCCAGCGTCACGGGCGCCGATAAGACATCATTGTTTATGGCCGCTATTGTTTATGGTTACTCATTCCGGGCAGCCAGGTAGCGCTCGGCCTCGATGGCGGCCGCGCAGCCCAATCCGGCGGCGGTGACGGCCTGCCGATACACTCGATCGGTACAATCCCCTGCCACGAAAACTCCCGGCACATTGGTCGCCGCCCCTTCCCGGGGAATGATGTAACCGCTTTCGTCCATATTGATGACGCCCTTGAAGAGGTGGGTGTTCGGAATGAGACCGACAGCAACGAACACCCCGGCGCAATCGACGACGCTTTCCGCCTTGGTCTTGAGGTTCCTCAGGCGCACCCCGGTGACCTTATCCTGCTTAATGTCCAGGACCTCGGTGACGACCGAATCCCAAATGGGTTTAATCTTGGTATGGGCGAATGCCCGCTCGGCCATGATCTTCGAGGCGCGCAATGCATCGCGGCGATGCACGAGGTAAATAATGGAGCCAAATCGGGTAAGATACATCGCCTCTTCGCAGGCTGAATCGCCGCCGCCCACGACGACGAGCGGCTGATTCNNTGCCGAACTGGACCCGCGCGCCGAAGCGTTCAGCCTGCTTCTGCATGCGCATCATCAGTTCATACCCGTCGATGCCTTCCGGGAAACCGGGATAGTTTTCGACGATCGACGTCGTGGTCAACAGGCCGCCCGGCTGGGTGCCGGTCAAGACGAGTGGTCGCAAATTGGCGCGCGCCGTGTAGAGAGCGGCGGTAAGGCCGGCGCAGCCCGAACCGATGATAACGACTTTTTCCATTAGGACGCGCAAGTTAGGTTCAGGTCCTGCGGTTGGCAAGCAGGTAGATCGAGTTTGCGGTGGTCTCGACGTCGGCGTCTTGGCTATGATCCTGGCATGCAAAGACTCATTCGGCTCTGCGCCTCACTGGCGGCGGTTCTGCTCGCAATCCAAACCGTCCGCGCCGATCAGGTGGACAAGTACCTTAAGAGTCAGATGCAGGAGCACCGGATCCCGGGCCTCACTTTGGAGGTCATCCGTGACGGCAAGGCGATCAAGACGGCGGCCTACGGCCTCGCTAATGTGGAACTGAACGTCCCTGCCAAGCCGGAGACCGTCTTCGAGATCGGCTCTATCACGAAGCAATTCACCGCAGCGGGAATCCTGATGCTGGCGCAAGAGGGTAAGTTGTCGGTGGATGACAAGATCAGCAAGTATCTGAAGGACCCACCGGAAGCCTGGGCGAACGTCACCGTCCGCCACCTCCTGACCCACACGTCCGGGATCAAGAGTTACACCGGCTTGGACGGGTTCCAAATCTGGCGGCACCTGACCCAGGAACAGTTCATCAAGGCCATCGGCAAAGAACCGATGGAGTTTCAACCCGGCGACTCCTGGAAGTATTGCAACACCGGCTTCAATCTCCTGGGCTACATCATCGAGAACGTAAGCGGGAAGAACTACTGGGAGTTCATGGGCGAACGGGTCTTCCAACCGCTGGGCATGCAGGCCACGACCAAACGCCTGTACAGCCTGGTCATCCCGAATCGCGCCTCCGGTTATGAGCAGACGAACCATGTATGGATGAACCGCGACACCGACCTGACAGAAGTCTTCTCCGCCGGGGCCATCGCCTCCACGGCAGGCGACCTGGCCAAATGGAGCGTGGCCCTGGATGGCGACCAGCTCCTGAATGCGGCCAGCAAAGCGCAGATGTGGACGCCGGTGAAACTGAACGATGGCAAAACCAGGAAATACGGCTTCGGCTGGAACGTGGATACCCTGGAGGGGCACAAGAACATCGGCCACGGCGGCTCGACATCTGGATTCTCGGCCTCGATCCAACGCTTCCCGGATGACCATCTGGCCGTCATCATTCTGAGCAACACGGATGAGGAGATCGCCACGACCTTGGCCAAGAAGGTTGCCACGTTCTTCTTCGCCCAGCCCAGCGCCGCAGAATAGGCCCCCGCCCGCCAGGCCGCAGACCCGCTATCGGGCTTTGCGTTGAGCTGGATCGCCGTTGTTGGGCGGCGCTTCTTTGTTGCGAGCCAGCGCATCTACCGAAGCACTGGTGTAACTATGGTGTATGCATGGCGTACGCCTGGTGTACGGATGGTGTACGCCTGGACATAGTCTGGCGTAGCCCTGGTGAGGCTAGGCTCAGACCCTATCGCCAACGACCAAGAGCCAATGGCAGATGACAGATGGCAAATAGCCAAGTTGCTGCCAGCGCGGCGAAGTTGACTTACTGACAGCAAGATTTGAGGCTCAAGGACGCTGGTGCAGCGGTGCAGTTGTTCGGCGCAGTCCACGCCAGATCCCGGGGTCTGCCGGCAGACCCTCTCCAGGTGTAAGGTATCTGACACGTTGGGACTTAAAGGTGACGACACCCACTGTGGGCTCGAAAATAGTTGAATTATCCTCTTGCAGGGAGTGGCTGGTTGTTGCAATACTATCCATTCCGGCGTCGTTCGGGCGGAGCTCTGTATGGTAACTGGCGGCCTCTGAAGATCGCGCCGGGTATTTGAGTTTTTCGTAGAATAAGGTACGGTATGGTAGCGTCAGTCTTCTGGTGTTTGCAGTCTTCAAACGCCTCTAGCGGGCAGTCTGCCTTATTGTCCCAGTAACGGATCATTGTTGTGAGCAACCTGCGGAAATATCTGAACGCAAAGGGCTTACGCACGTCTGATTAATTATGCTGAACAGGAAAGAAAACAAGTCGGCTAATCGAGCTGGCCAGCGAGGTCGCCCTCGCGGGCGCCCGGCTGCCGCTAAAGCGCATCGGCCGCATCGCCGATTTGTCATTTCACATAAGGTCCACGATTTTAGCAAGCCGCAAGTCGCGGCAAGCCCGACTGACCAGCCCAAACCGAGCTCCGCGACGCAAGCCAAGGCCGCTTATGCCAACATGCATGAGGCTCCCCGGACGGGCAGACCCAGCCCGGCGCCCGATTTGACCGAAACCATCAAGACCTTGCTTCACCTGGCCCAGGAGCACGGTCACGTCACCTATGACGATATCAACGACGTCCTGCCCGACGGGCTAACGCCGGAAGACCTGGACGAGCTTTATACGAAGCTGCGCAATCTCGACATCGAGATCGTGGACCACGCGGAGGTGGAGCGGACCAAGCCGACGGAGGCGGAAGAAGAAGAAGATTCCCGGCTGGAAGTATTGGACGACCCGGTGCGGATGTACATGAACCAGATGGGCAAAGTGCCGCTGCTCACCCGCGAACAGGAGGTCGAGATTTGCAAGCGCATCGAGGAAGCGGAATCCGACATCAAGCGCCTGGTCTATGGCCTCGGGTTTACGGCCAAGGAGCACATCGCCATTGCCGAGAAGCTCCTCTCCGAGCCGCCCAAGGAAAGGTTTGACCGGGTGGTGGTGGACAAAAAAGTGGCCAACCGCGAAGCCCATCTCCGCGAACTGCGGAGCTTGATCAAGAAGGTTCGGGTGTTCGATGCCAAAGTGGACGAGCGATACCTCGCCTGGCAGAAAGCCCCCACCGACGGCCGCCGCCAAAAGCACTACGCCAAGTTCCAGAAACTGGACAAGAAGCTGCAGGACATCTTCGCGAAGTTCTTCTACAAGCAGCGGGTTCTGGAAGACATGATCCTCGTCGCCAGTAACGTCTATGAGAAGTTCAAAAGCAGCGTGCGGCACATTGAGGAACTGGAATCCCGGCGCAAGTCAGCCGAGCAACAGGCCGCCATCCAGGGCGAACGCGCCAAGATCCGCGCCTTGGAACAGTTCGTGCGGCTGCCGCACGATGAATTCTTCAAGATCCTCGAGCAGTTGCGACGCGCCGCGGAGCGCGCTCACCAGGCCAAAACGCACATGGCGGAAGCCAACCTGCGCCTGGTGGTTTCCGTCGCCAAGAAGTACACCAACCGCGGCCAATCCTTCCTGGACCTGATCCAGGAAGGCAACATTGGCCTCATGAAAGGGGTCGAGAAGTTCGAGTATCGGCGCGGCTACAAATTCTCCACCTACGCCATCTGGTGGATCCGCCAGGCGATTACGCGGTCCATCGCGGACCAGGCTCGCACCATTCGCATCCCGGTGCACA
>PLZQ01000502.1 GCA_003152225.1 Limisphaerales bacterium
TTACAGAACGACGTTTACACCAGCGTTATCTGGGAGACTTTGTCGAAGCAGACACAACTAAGTAACTTTGTGATTCTAGGAACCACACCAGGTCGCATCACCGTCAAAGTCATCAACCACCTCGGCGACGGGGTAATGAAGGTGTTCCCGGTGTAGAGCAAAAAGAATCAGAGGGAATCACTATGCGTCCGACAGCCCACCCGCCCGATGAACCACGCCACGCCCGCCACCCAGCTTGTGGCGTCCTCGGGCAGCCTCTGCCCGCGCAAGATGCACCAGTCAACGCCCAAGGCGACCGCTCCAACTCTAAAGCAGCCAGTTGCCTTTAGAGTGGAATTCCGTGCGCCCGCCTGCCCCGGTTTGGTTCCTCTCGCGTCTCCCTGCCGCGTCCTGGCTCAACAAGCTGCCACGCCTCTAGCCCTCTGGCCGGGCAGGCCACCGCGCAAGGCGCCCTTCCAAGTCAAAAGGGGCAGTCTGGGAACCGTGGGCCGGTCTTTCGCGGGCGCAGCGGCTTGAGCCGGTCCGCCGCCGCCTTCCACTGTGCGAGCAAGTTCTGAGTTTCCATCCGCCGTCGCCGCATCGCCATTAACTCACCCACCAACTCCCGCCCCACCTGTTCAGCTATCGCAGCGTGGTCCGTGCCTCCGGAAAAATTCCAAGCCGGCTCGCGCCGCATTGCCCTCAACTGACGCTGGATTTCACGCAACGAACTTTTCACCTGCACCGTGATCCGTTGCAACAGTGAGGCGCTGGTGTGCGCGGTGGTACCAGCTTCGCCAATCTCACAGAGCGTCAGGATCACTTCCAGTTGCTCGGCATCACCCGCCTCATACGCCGCCTGCGCCTGATGCCACCATTCGGTCTTTTGCGCCGTCATTTCCCGCTGACTATCCGGATGCAGCCGGCGAACAACCGCGCGGTAAAGCTCCTTCAGCCGCTTGGCAGCGAGCACCGGCGCCGCAGTCCAGGCTGACGGCCCCATTCGGGAGTCGTGCGCTTCCCCAGAACCTGCGCCCGGCCTGGACTTGCCGAAGAGCTCATTCATGAATTCCTCGGCTAGGTCCTCCTCGTCGCCCGGGCTTCCCCATTCGTCTCCTGCCTCAAAAGCATCCCGTTCCGGGCCGTCGCCGGGTCGGGGCGGTGGCGGTTCAGGATTCTCCTTGAGTTCCATCACCCGCTGGTAGGCGCGGGCGTAGGAGCTGCCGCCAAACAGCACCTCATTCTGAACCAAGATCACGATGGCATCATCCGCCGCCAGCTTTTGATTAAGCTCCCGGAGCTCCGTAAGCAACCCGCCGAAGTTACTATTCAGCCAGCGCGTGAACTGCGGCTGATCCGTCTGGTGAAACCGGTCGAGCAGCCGCCGCGAATTCTCCAGGTCGCGCAACGCCTTTTCGTAGGCTTTCCTGATTTTCTTACGGATGTCCGTGCCATCCACCCGCACCAGCGCCAGACAACGGTTTACCGGATGGGAGTGGGGCACGGCATGGCCGTTGATTGGTCGTCTGGGCGCGCGGCGTTGCATTCAGTGACGGCTCTAACCCGGGGTTAGAGGTACTACGGCGAGGTTCCCTTGAGGTCCCGGTGCAATCCCGGTGCGGTCGGCGGTATGGAATTCAGTCATTCACTAAGAGTGTTACGCGACTCCGGCCCAGTATTCCGGGCTAGGAGGCGCTGATCACGAAGATGGCAAGGTCAGCGTTCAGGTTTGGGTGCTCGAACACCTCCACCCGCGCCCCGGTGTCGAGGGCGATGCGGCGGTGGACGCGGAAGTTCTTCTCGCGGCAGAAGTCCTCGAAGTCAGCAATGGTGAAGAATCGGATATTGGGTGTGTTGTACCATTCGTAGTGCAACACACCTGCGGATTTCGGCGCGCGCCCGGTCNNTCCGGCCAATGCGGGCCATCTCGGTCAGGACGCCTTCCACGTCCAGCACCGTCTGCAAGGTCTGGGACAACACCACGCAGTCAAACTCTCCGGTGGCAAAGGCGCCCAGGCCCCGGTTCAGGTCGGCTTGGATGACATCCAGCCCGCGGCTGACGCCAGTGAGGATCTTCTTCTCATCCAGCTCCACGCCAACCAGGCGCCGATGGTTGGTCTCCCGCAGCCCGGCTAGCAACGTGCCGGAGCCGCAGCCCAGGTCGAGCACACTGGCTCCGGGCGGAATCAGCTCGGCAATGCGCTCGTAATCGAGCCGGTGCTGATGGAAAATGCTGGTGGGGCCTTGGGCCTCGTCCTTGACGGCCGGATGTGCCTTGGGGGCAGGACTGAGCTGGTCGAGGAATGACCGCGTCATCTCGCCATAGACAGCCAGGTCGTTGGGCAGCAGGAAGGCATCGTGGCCGCAGGTGCTGTGTACGTCGCAATAGCTGACCGGCGCGTCGTTGGCGATCAGCGCATTGACGATGTCACGCGATTGGTCGGGCGGAAACAGCCAGTCGCTGGAAAAGCTGACGACCAGCCACCGGGCACGGGCGTTGCGAAACGCCGCGGTCAGCTCCTGGTGCGTGCTGCCCAGGTCAAACAGGTCCATGGCCACCGTCAGCGTCAGGTAGCTGTTGGCATCGAAGCGCTCAACAAACTTGGCCCCTTGATAGCCCAGGTAGGAGCCGACGGAGAACCGCTTCTCAAATTCGATGGCCACATCCCGAGGCTTGACCCGGTCCGCCTCGAACTTCTCCGTCATGGCCTCCCTCGAGAGATAGGTGATGTGCCCGATCATGCGCGCCAGCGCCAGCCCGACGTCGGGGCCATGTGGATGGTCATAATACTGGCCGCCGTGGAAGTGCGGGTCGCGCAGGATCGCGTTGCGGCTCACCACATCGAAGGCCAGCGCCTGGCTGGTCAACCGGGCCGAGGTCGCCAGGGCGACGACGCCCCGCACGGAGTCCGGATGACGGATCGCCCAGGTGACTGCCTGGTGCCCGCCCAATGAGCCGCCCACTACCGCCAGCAATTGGCTGATGCCCAGGTGCGCCAGCAACCGGTCCTGCACCTCAACCATGTCTCCAACTGTAATGGTCGGGAAATCACGGCCATAGGGTTTGCCGGTGGCAGGATTAACACTCCCGGGACCGGTGGTCCCACGGCAACCGCCCAGCAGATTGGGGCAGACGACGAAGAAGCGGCTAGTGTCAATCGCCTTGCCCGGCCCAACCGCGATGTCCCACCAGCCCGGATCGTCCTGCTCGTCGTGCTGGGCGACGTGGGAGTCGCCGCTAATGGCATGGCAGACCAGAATCGCGTTGTCGCGCGCGGCATTCAGCTCGCCATAAGTCTCGTAAGCCACAGTGACCGCGGCCAGATGGCCGCCCAGCTCCAGTTGGAGCGGCTGATCCAGTTCCGCCGTCTTGGCATACCGCAACAGCTTGGCGCTGCGCACGCTGTCACTGCTCTCGAATACGTTCTCGTTCTTGCTCACTGCGAAACATCTCTTCTAATCGCTCGCAGGAGTCAAAGCGAGACCAAATCTTCTATCTCTCGGCGGGTTTGGCCTGCCGGACAAACTCGCCCGGCTTGTCGAATAGCTCGCCCTCGGCAAGGTGTTTGAGAACGAAGCGCTGCAATTCGCGGGTGGTGGCAGTCAGCACGAAACGGTCGCCTTCCCGATGGTGCGCCAGGCTACTTGGATTATTAGTAAGCTGCTGGCCGAGCCAATCGAAGTTAAAGAGCGCCAGCTTCAACTCCGGTTCAATTTGCGGCACACGCACCAGCAGATGCCCCGGAAACATCGACCACCCGACCAAGTCGGTCTGGTTGGTGGCGTAGTTGCAGTCGTTCGGGATGAGGTCGAGGAAGCAATCCTGCTTCAGCTTGAAGAGGTGGGCAGTGAATTCACCCTGTTTGCCGTCCTTGTCGGTCATCACCAGTTTGTAAGCCTTATCCCCGGTCTTCTCGAATTTCCATACTTCTGTCACCTGCGCTTGGCTCTTTTCCTGCCAGGCGCCGATCAGCCGGGGATCAAAGACGAGGTCTTTATCGGTGTAGAACGGGTTGAGCGAGGGGATGCAGGCGGGCAAGCACAGAGCAAGTCCCGCCACAGCGATTAGTTTGCGAGTATTCATGATTTGTTTGGTTTCACGGTATTAAAGCAGCCGCCGATGTCAGGCGGCGCTTTCTGTCTCTTCGGCTGACACCGACGGATGCAACCTCTTCCAGCGCTCCGCGAAAAGAAAGAACACGGCTGGGCCGAAAGAGAACAACATCACCGATATTCCCATTGCGAGGCCGATAAAGGTCAGGACCCCGGCGCAGCAGTAGTTTCGGTAGCGGGCTACGATGTGGGTCGGCACGGCGATCAACAATTCCAGAATGCTGCCTCTGAAGAGCAGGCGGCAGACCCGGGTCACTACATCTGCGGACGGCATCCGGCGGCCCATGCGAACGAAGACAAAGCTCCAGGCGGCCCAGGTCAGCACACCGAGGATGATGGCGCCCCATCCGCCCCAGCCTTCGGCAGCGGCGCCGCGACGGACAAATTCGCTGACGGCAAGAGCTGCCCCAGTGGCCAATCCGCCGGCCATTAACCCTGCCGCCAGGATGGTCGGCAGTAAAGGGCCACGCGTGACCGGACGGCGTTCGGTCAGGCGCACCGGCACGGCCAGGAGCGCGAATTGGCTGAGCCCCATGACCAGCAACCAGAACAAGTAAGGCCAAAACTCGCCGAAGTCGCTCTCCGTGGGCCATTTGACATCTGCCCAGCCGAAGTTCGGGGCAAATGCCGCCGCCACGACGGGGATTGTCAGTGCGGCCAGGATCAACACGTAGAGTGCAGCCACCAATAATGCCCAGTATTTCATGCAGACGCTTTGATTTGGCAATGTTTCATTTCAGTTCGCAGGCCAAGCGCTCTTCGCGACCGGCCTTCATCTCTATAATGCGGAATCCGTCGGGCAAACGGCTCAACTATTTTACCGGGCACAGGCGGCAAGCTTTCGTTTAGAGGCTGCGGACGGCGGGTTGAGCACAAGGAAGCTCGTCCCAGTTCATCGCGCCGGGACCGCAACCCGGCTAGGTTTTGATTTGGCCGCCCGGTTTGGGGGCGTTAGAGTGGCAGCCGGCATTCATCATGGAACGTGTGGCAGCCAAGGCAGAAGCTGTATTTGCGAAGGCCCTCGAGCTGACAGTCGGCGCGGCTCGCGCCCGGTTTGTCGCCGAGCAGTGCGCTGGTGACCAGGCCCTGCGCGGTGAGGTTGAATCGCTGCTTCAGGCACACGAGGAGGCTGGCGGCTTCCTGAAAACGGCCACCGAGCAGAACGATTCCACCGAGCAACAGCTTGCCACACTCGCGCGGCAAGGCACGCTAGCAATGAACGCCGCGACCCAGGCCGAAGTTTTTCTGCGCAACCCAAATGCGGACGCCGGCGCCGCGCTGGAAAGTTACATCGCGACCCTGCCTACGGCCCTACGGCAAGAGGTCAGGGAACGCATCGAGGCCGGATTGCGCGTCCGCCAAATCTGCGCCCGCTCACAGCCCGCCCGACCGCCGGAAGCGGAGGCCGCGCCGCATCTGCCAGGTTTCCGCATCGAGCGCAAGCTGGGATCCGGTGGCCTGGGCGTAGTGTATGCAGCGCATGACGAGAAGCTTGGCCGGCAGGTTGCCTTGA
>PLZQ01000102.1 GCA_003152225.1 Limisphaerales bacterium
TTAATCCTGATCTATCTGTTGAGCAGGAACTTCTGCGCGCCGTCCAGATCGTCGGTGTTGATGAGGTCAACGCCGTTGGCGAGCATTGCGCCCCAGAAAACGGGTTGGTCCGGCGCGCCCCAGAAACGCACGCGCCGGCCCTGCTGATGGACTTTGGCCACAATGTCTTTGAGCCTCTGCTGGTCGGCCTCAGGTATGGTGCCTGAGCCGCGCCACTTGAAATTCGGCCACCAGTTACTGCTGATCCAGGGAATCAGGTCTGCCGGTGCGCCGGAGTCCAGGTCGGCCAGGTCGCCATCCATCGAGGCATAGCGGATGGCTTCGCCGACGAACATTTCCTTCGCGCGATTGCCGGTGATGATGACGCGGATGGCGTTGGTCTCCTGCGCCCCGTTCTCGAACGTGGTGAGCATCCCGGCGTACTGCTTCAGGATGTCGCGCAAGATAGGATAGCTGGCGCGCCAGTCGGACTTGAGTTCCACCAGGAGCGTGAATTCCGGGCCGGCGGGATAGACATGCCCGCTGTTCTGCTTCACGCGCTCGCGCAGCGGGTCGAGGTAGAGTGCTTGCAAAGTCCGCTCCGGCTTCACCTGGCTACGGACATGGGCGACCAGGAGCTGGCCATCGACGAGATAGACGTCAGCTTCCACGCCGCAGAAGCCATGGTCCAGCGCGTCCAGCAGCGGGCGTTTGTGCTCGTAGTCATTATGGGCATGGGCATGAACCAGTGGTACTGGTTCCGCGCCGAGGCCTAACGCCGACAGGGAAAGGAACGCCAGGCCAGCGACCAACCCGCTTGGGAACGAAGGGATTCTCATGGTTAAGTATCGTTCAAGCCGCCCGCTTGGGCTGAGGCTTTCTTCCAACCCGGCCCGCGGACGACCTGGCCTGGCTTCGCGCCGGTGTGCTCGCCGTCTTTCAGGACCTGAACGCCGTTGACGAATACATCGCGCACGCCGGTCGCATACTGATGGGGCTGCTCGAACGTCGCATGGTCCTGTATGCGGGCGGGATCGAAGATCACGATGTCTGCGAAGTTGCCCGGCTTGAGCGCACCGCGGCGGTCGAGCTTCAGGTTGGATGCAGGTAGCGAGCTCAACCGGCGGATGGCGGCTTCGAGCGGAATAAGTTTTTCCTCGCGCACATATTTGCCCAGCAGCCGGGCTACATTGCCATAGGCGCGTGGGTGGATGCTCGACTTGAGAAAAACGCCTTCCGGCGCCACGGAACCTTCGTCCGACCCAAAGCTCACCCACGGTAGCTTGAGCTGTCGGCGCAGGTTGTCTTCGGACATGATGAAATAAATCGCATCCACGCGATAGTTGTCCTCGACGACCAGGTCCATGGCGGCCTCCTCCGGTGAAGTGCCGCGCATCTGTGCGACCTCAGCCAACGTCTTGCCGGTGAGAGGCTTGAGTCTATCTGTCTTAAAGCCGGCCAGCACGATCTTGTCGGGGGAGCCCGCGGCGACGTAGAAATTCTCCCAGGCATCCGCCGGCGCGGCCATCTCGCGCTTTACGCGCTGGCGGATGGCGGGGTCCTGCAAGCGGCGCACCCATTCTTCGTCGCCGCCTTCCTGGACCCAAGGCGGCATGGCGGCGTCGAGCCCGGTTCCGGCGGCGGGGTAGTTGTACATATTCGCGGTGATCACGAGCCCCTCGGCGCGAGCGGCCTCGATCTTCTGGATTAGCGCTTCGAGCTTGTGCCAGTTAGGCTGCCCGGCGACTTTGAGGTGGTAAAACTCCGCGCGGATCTGGGCTTCCCGGGCGATGCGAATCAGTTCGTCCGCGGCTTCCAGCAACCGGCTGCTCTCACTGCGGAGGTGCGAGATGTACAGGCCGTTGTATTCCGCAGCGGCCTGGCAGAGGGTGATCAACTCCTCCGTCTTCGCATAAAACGCGGGGCCGTAGATCAGCGCCGAGGAGATGCCTACCGCGCCTTCGGCCATCGCGTCGCGCACCAGTTGCTGCATCCGCTTCAGCTCGTCGGGCGTGGGCGGACGATCGGCATAGCCGATTTCGTGAACGCGCACCGTCGTGGCGCCGACAAAGGACGCGACATTGCAGGACACGCCTCGCTTAACGAGGTGGTCCAGATATTCGCCCAGCGTGGTCCACTCGATGCCATACTTGATGTCTCCCTGCTGCTCGCGCATCTGCCGCTTCATTGTGTCATTGAGCGGCCCCATGGAAGAGCCTTCCCCCAGAACCTCGAGCGTCACGCCTTGGCGGATGTCGCTCTGCGAGCGGCCATCTTCGATGAGGGACCGGTTGGCCCAACTCAGCATGTTGATGAATCCCGGTGCCACTGCGAGACCCCGGGCGTCAAGCTCCGCCCGGCCGCGCGAGCCCCGCAACTGGCCGATGGCCGCGATGGTCTCCCCGTTGACGGCAATGTCGCCGGCCACAGGCGGCCTGCCGCAGCCGTCGTAAATCGTGCCGTTGCGGATGAGGAGGTCGTAATCAGCGCTCATAGTACGTTGCCGTTCATTCCGGCCTTGGGTGTCTCCTGTTCAAGGAGACCAGGCGTATGGCCGCGTGGAAACGTAGAGCGGGTTTGCTCATTTGTGGAATTCAGTATGGGAATAGCGCCGAGACATGACAAGCGGGAGATTGAAAAGGGCAGAATTGGCCTGGCATGTCCGCTTGACACCCCCTGGTGGTGACTTTATGAGGAGGCCCCCCCGGGCGACTCAGACGTACCTGCAGGATGTCGCCCAGCGGGGTGGCCTGAAGTTCCTGGTGGAGCCACGGGAAGCGCGGACACCCCGCGGGCGTGGGCGGTAAGGCTGGCAGCCGGCTAAGACGGCGGCTGCGGAGCCGCCGTCCGCGAAAGGAAAAGTCAGGTTAGTCATTCCCATCCGGTCACCCAGGCAATCGCGGTGCGGCAGGGTGGGTTTGCGTGTTTTGTCAAGTGAGTGACAAGAAATGAGAGTGCGTCTGGGTGAATCATAAGTTGCGTGGCTCGCGTTTAAGGTTATGTTCCAGATATGGATTGGCAGCAGACGGTGTCGTTAGCAGTAGTTGCCTCCACGGCGGTTTTGCTGGTGGGGAGCAAGTTTCGCAGACGGAAGTTCAGTTTCGAGCGGAACACGCATTGCGGTTGTGTTGCCGTCCAACAGTCTTCTCCGCAGAGTTCGATAGTGTTTCACGCGCGCAAGGGGCAGCGTCCCGAAGTGCTGGTGAAGATGAGATGAATGCGAGCTTGCGCGCCCGCGATGACTGAGATAACCTTTTTTCGCTGAAGATGGCCATGTGCAAAGTCAGTTCCTCGGTGCATTTTGTGACGCGCTCTGCCGCGGGGGGGCAGGAAATATCGGCGAGGGCGCATTGGGTGCCCAACACGGATGTTTACACGACGGACAACGGGTTAGTGGTGAAAGTAGAGTTGGCAGGCATGCGGAGCGAGCACTTGGAGATTACCGTAGAGGGGAGCCGGATGCGGATCGCCGGCAACCGGCCGGACGGATGCCGGGCCGCCAAGGCTAGCTTTCTGGTAATGGAAATCAATTACGGGCCGTTCGAGAGCGTGCTGGAGCTGCCGGTTGGCTACGATTTGAGCCTGGCCAAGGCTGCTTACCTGAACGGGTTTTTGCGGATTGATGTGCCGCTGGCACAGCGGCAAACGAAGAACACCAGGGTGCTTGTTGCCGAGGGGAATTAATCTCGCCTCTGAATCTTTTTCAGGGTGGCGGCATCTAAACTGCAGTAAGGCGCGACCATGACCTCGCCCGACACCGAATTTATTAGTATTCTGGGAGCCGCCGGGAGCCCGGAGGCGCCGGCGCGCGTTTCTTCGAGTTCCTTGCCGGCGACCTTGCCGATTCTCGGCCTGTCGGACATCGTGATCTTCCCCGGGATGGTGGCGCCGCTGCTGGTCGAAACAGCGCAAAGCACAAAGCTCATTGACGACGTCGTGGGCGGGGATCGTTTGCTGGGGGTCGTCTTACAGCGCAATGCGGAGGCGGAAAACCCGCTGCCGCACGAGATGCACGAGGTCGGCTGCGCGGCGCGCGTGTTGAAAATGCTCAAGTTCCCCGACAACACCGTGCGCGTGTTGGTGGAGGGGCTGTGGCGGATTCAGCTCAGGGAATATCCCAAGACCGATCCGTATCTGTGCGCCAAGTTCGAGTTGCTGCAAGACCTGAAGGAGAACTCGGTGGAGCTGACGGCGATGATGCGCAATGCGCAGAGCCAGTTCCAGGAGATCGTCAAGCTTTCGCCGGCGCTGTCCGAGCAGATCAAGATCGCCGCCCTCAACACGGAGGACCCGGGGCACTTTGCCGACCTGGTCGCGGTAAACCTAAACCTGAACCTGGAGGAGCGCCAAAAGCTGCTCGAAACCAACTCCGTCAAGGAACGGCTGACCCGGCTCCTGCCGATGCTCAACCGCGAGCATGAAGTCCTGACGCTGAGTTCCAAAATTCAAAGCGAGGTGGCCACGTCCATCTCGAAGACCCAGCGCGACTTCTTCCTCCGCGAGCAGATGCGGGCGATCCAGCGTGAGCTGGGCGAGTCGGACCCCAACGCCAGCGAAATCCGCCTGCTGCGGGAAAAGATTGAACAGACACCGCTCCCGCCCGAGCCGAAAGAGGTGGCGACGCAGGAACTGGAGCGGCTGCAGCAGATGCCCCCGGCGGCGGCTGAGTACGGGGTGAGCCGGCATTACCTGGATTGGATCCTCAGCCTGCCGTGGACGAAGGAAACGGAGGACAAGATCGACCTCGTCGAAGCCGAGCGCATTCTCAACGAGCAGCATTTCGGGCTGACCAAGGTGAAGGACCGGCTGCTCGAGTTCCTCGCGGTGATCAAACGCCGGAAACAAATCAAAGGCCCGATCCTATGCTTGGTCGGCCCGCCCGGCGTGGGCAAGACCTCCCTGGGTCGGAGCGTGGCTGAGGCGCTGGGGCGGAAGTTTGCCCGCATCTCGCTGGGAGGGATGAGGGACGAGGCGGAGATTCGTGGCCACCGCCGCACCTACGTCGGGGCGCTGCCCGGGCGCATCATTCAGACCTTGCGCCGGGTGGAGAGCCGCAACCCGGTGATCATGCTCGATGAGCTGGACAAGGTAGGCGCGGATTTTCGCGGCGACCCCGCGTCGGCGCTGCTGGAAGTGCTGGATCCGGCGCAGAACAACACCTTCACCGATCACTACCTGGACTTGCCATTCGACCTTTCGCGCGTGCTGTTTCTGACGACGGCCAACTGGCTGGAGCCCGTGCATCCGGCGCTGCGGGACCGGTTGGAAGTGATCGAGCTTCCGAGCTATACGGAGTCCGAGAAGCTGCAGATTGCCAAGCGCTACCTCCTGCCGCGCCAATTGGAAGAACACGGGCTGACCAAGCAGGAGGTGAGAATCCCCGACGCCACCTTGCGGCGGGTGATCCACGATTACACCCGGGAGGCCGGGGTCCGGCAGTTAGAGCGGGAGATTGCGGCGCTGTCACGTAAGGCGACGCGTCGCATTGTTAGCAATGGGCAGTCCGGCAAACCACTGGTCATGGCGCCCGAATCGCTGAAGGATTACCTGGGCGCCGCGCGGTTTGTAAACGAAACGGCAGAAACGATCAAAGAGTATGGGATAGCCACCGGCTTGGCGTGGACGCCGGTGGGCGGAGAAATCCTCTTTATCGAAGCGACGCGGATGCCGGGCAAAGGAGGCTTGCTCCTGACCGGTTCCCTGGGCGACGTCATGAAAGAGAGCGCGCAGACGGCGGTTAGCTATTTGCGCAGTCAGGCCAAGCCGCTCGGTATTGACCTGTCCGATTACGCCAAGTACGACCTGCACATTCACGTGCCGGCGGGCGCGACGCCCAAGGACGGGCCGAGCGCGGGCGTTACGCTCGTGGCTGCACTGGCGTCGCTGCTGACGCGGCGGCGGGTGCGCTCGGACCTCGCGATGACCGGTGAGATTAGCTTGCGCGGGCGGGTGATGCGCGTGGGGGGCATCAAAGAGAAAGTTCTCGCCGCAGCGCGGTTCGGCCTCAAGCAGGTCATTCTTCCGGAGCAGTGCCGGGCAGACTGGAGCGAAGTGCCGGAGGAGGTCCGGCAGAAGCTGAAAGTGCATTTCATCCGGCACATTTCCGAACTGCTGCCGCTGGCGTTGCGCGAGAAATGAAGCGCCGCCGCCCCCAGCTCGGAGTTCTTTGCCGATCCCTGCTTCTCCTTCCGGTTTGCGCCGCAGCCTGTCTTGGCCAGCGCCAGAACGAACCGCGCCCGGCGCTGCTGGATCCGATCCAGGCTGAGCAAGAGGCGCGCGTCCTGGTGGCCGAGATGCTCGGCCAGAGACCCGACCAGAACACCACCAACACCGGCCAGGCCAGAATCCGCGACGCCGCCGGCAAGGAGCGGGAAATCCCCTTGCGATTTGAGATCACGGCCACCCCAACCAACTGGGCAAGCGTCTATGAAACTCTGACGCCGGCAGGCGAACCCGCCGGCGAGAGGCTGACGGTCGTCCACTCGCCCAGGCAGCCCAATAAGTACCAACTTCTCATCTCTGCCAAAGCCGCCACCACGAACGCCGGGCCCGAGGAACTCACGCCGGCCCAAACGATGATCCCCTTCGCCAACTCCGATTTCTGGGTCGCAGACCTGGGCCTGGAGTTTCTGCACTGGCCAAAGCAGCGCTTATTGAAGAAGGAAATGCGGCATAGTAAATCGTGCGAGGTGCTGGAGAGCGTCAATCCGCAGCCCGTCCCCGGCGGCTACGCGCGCGTCGTGTCCTGGATCATGATTGAGAACCCGCATGGTATTATTCACGCGGACGCTTACGACGCCCAGGGGCAAATCCTCAAGCGGTTTGATCCGGCAAACGTCGAGAAAATCCAGGGCGAGTATCAGCTAGAGGAGATAGAAATGCGGAATCCGAAAGCCGGCTCGCGCACGTGGATTAAGTTTAATCTCGCCCGAGATTAATAAGCCGAAGGTGGTCTGCCAGTGCCGTAATCTCAGGGAGTCTCTGCCGTCTTTTCCAGCGCTGCCTCAGCTTCGGGCGCGGCCTGGTCCGTGGCACGCTCAGGCCGAAAGACCAGAATGCCCAGCGGCGGCAGGATGAACTCGGCGGAACAGGGCTGGCCATGGCATGGCTTGTCCGCCGCCATTACCCCGCCGCCGTTTCCCATGTTGCTGCCACCGTAAACCGCCGCGTCACTGTTCAGCAACTCGCGCCACTGGCCTGGGCGCGGCAGACCGACCCGGTATTGTAGCCGCGGAACCGGAGTCAGATTCGCGATGACTACCAATTCATGGAAGTGCTCCGCGTCCTGCCGCAAGAAGGACAGCACGCTGTTCAAATGATCCGAGGCGTCAATCCAACGAAAGCCATCCTGGTCGTAGTCACCCTTCCAGAGCGCCAGCTCGGACAGGTATAGCTTCCCGAGGTCCTCGACGAATCGTTGCAGGCCGCGATGATAGGGCCCAGCCTCCAGCAACTTCCAGTCGAGTTCACTGTTGGCGTTCCACTCGCCGGACTGGCCGAATTCGCACCCCATGAACAGAAGCTTCTTGCCGGGGAACATCCACTGGTAGCCCAGCAGCGTCCGCAGGTTCGCGAATCTCTGCCAGTCGTCGCCCGGCATCCGGCCCAGCAATGACCGTTTGCCGTGCACCACTTCATCGTGGGAAAGCGGCAGGATGAAGTTCTCGTGATGGTGATAGAGCATCGCGAAGGTGAGGTCGTTCTGATGGTACTTGCGATGAACCGGGTCGTGACTGAAGTAGAGGAGCGTGTCGTGCATCCAGCCCATGTTCCATTTGAACGAGAAGCCCAGCCCACCTAAATAAGGCGGACGCGTCACCTGCGGCCAGGCGGTGGACTCTTCAGCGATGGTCATCACGCCCGGGAATTCGGTGTGCGTGAGGTGGTTAAACTTGCGGATGAACTCGATGGCCTCAAGGTTCTCCCGGCCGCCATATTGGTTGGGAATCCACTGACCCGGGCGCCGCGAATAGTCGAGGTAAAGCATCGAGGCCACCGCATCGACCCGCAGGCCGTCCACGTGAAAGCGGTCGCACCAGAACAGCGCGTTGGCCAGGAGAAAATTCACCACCTCATGCCGGCCATAGTTGAAGATCAAAGTGCCCCAATCCTGTTGCTCCCCCTTGCGCGGGTCTTCGTGCTCATAGAGCGCGGTGCCGTCGAAGCGGGCCAACGCCCACTCATCGCGCGGGAAGTGCGCTGGCACCCAGTCAATAATCACCCCCAGCCCGGCTTCGTGCAGTGCATTGACCAAGTACTGAAAATCCTCGGGTGAGCCATAGCGGCTGGTCGGCGCATAGAAACCAGTCACCTGGTAACCCCAAGACGGGTAATACGCGTGCTCAGCGACCGGCATGAACTCCAGATGGGTGAAGCCCATCTGCTTGGCGTATTGGATCAGCGGTTCGGCCAGCTCGCGATACCCCGGCAACTCGCTCTTTGCCTTCCTCCGCCAGGAACCCAGATGCACCTCGTAGATGCTCAGTGGCGCCCGCAACGGGTCCCGCTGCCGCCGCTGCGCCAGCCAGGCCTCGTCCGTCCACTCGAATTTATGGTTGTTCCAAACGATGGCTGCGTTCTTGGGCGCCGTCTCGAAGCAGAAGCCGTAGGGATCAGTCTTCAGTATGATGTTGCCGTGCAGGTTGCGAACCTCGAACTTGTATTTCGCGCCTTCGCCCACGCCCGGAATGAAGATCTCCCACACGCCGGACATTCCCAACGGACGCATCTGGTGGCAATGTCCGTCCCAATTATTGAAGTCGCCGACCACGCTAATCCGCTGGGCGTTGGGAGCCCACACAGCGAAGCTCGCGCCAGACACGCCATCAATCGTACGCAACTGGGCGCCGAGCTTGTCGTATATCCGGCGCTCGTCCCCCTTCCCAAAGAGAAACAACTCCTCATCGCCAAGGGTCGGCAGGAAAGAATAAGCGTCGCGCGTGCGGCGGACGTGGCCCTGCTGATCCGTGATGACCAGGTCGTACGCATAAACGCGGTTCGCCTCGGTGGTGACGCCCTCGAAGAGACCGGCCTTATGCAGTCGCGTCAACTTGAAGGCCGGCTTGTCCTTCTCGTGAACCGGCTGGACTTCGATCTTGGCGGCATCCGGCACCAGCGCCCGCACCGCCACGCCGGCGCCGTCGGCCAGCACGTGCATCCCCAACAACTGATGGGGCGCGCGCTGTTTGACCTCAACTAGGCTTTGGAGTTCTGCCTGGGATAAGAGCATGGTGGCGACAATCTAACAGACGCCCGAAGAAATGCACCGGGAAAAGTGGCCTCCGCCATTCTTACAACTTTAATACTGACAACCGGCCCGGAATGCGGTTTATTCCCCGCGCTTTTATGCCTAAGCGCACTGACATTCATTCTGTCCTGATCATCGGCGCCGGCCCGATCATCATCGGGCAGGCGTGCGAGTTCGATTACTCGGGCACGCAGGCTTGTAAGGCGCTCAAGGAAGAGGGCTATCGCGTCATCCTGGTGAACTCGAATCCGGCCACGATCATGACCGATCCCGAGTTTGCCGACCGCACGTACATCGAGCCGATCACCCCGGAGTGCATCGACAAGATCATCGCCCGGGAAGTAGCCGAAATGAAGCGGCTCAAGGCGAACGGCAAATTGGTGTTGCTGCCGACGCTGGGAGGCCAGACGGCCCTCAACACGGCCATGGCCCTTGCCAGCCGCGGGACCCTGGAAAAGTATGGCGTCGAGATGATTGGCGCCAACGCCGAGGCGATTCAGCGCGGCGAGGATCGGCAGGTGTTCAAAGACCTGATGCTCTCCATCGGGCTGGACGTGCCCATCAGCGGCACCGCCCACAACGCCGAAGAAGCGCGGCAAGTCACAGAGAAGATTGGCCGATTCCCGCTGATCATCCGTCCGGCGTTTACGCTCGGCGGCACCGGTGGTGGCATCGCTTACAACCGCGAGGAATTCGATGAAATGGCCAAGCGCGGCCTCGAACTCTCCCCCGTGTCGGAGATCCTGATCGAGGAATCGTTGCTGGGCTGGAAGGAGTTCGAGATGGAAGTCATGCGCGACCGCAAGGACAACTGCGTGGTGATCTGTTCCATCGAGAACTTCGACCCCATGGGCGTCCATACCGGCGATTCCATTACCGTGGCGCCGATTCAGACGCTCACAGACAAAGAGTTCCAGATCATGCGCGATGCGTCCTTCGCCGTGATCCGGGCGGTCGGCGTCGAGACGGGCGGGTCCAACATCCAGTTCGCGGTGGACCCGGACAACGGGCGCATGGTAATCATTGAGATGAACCCGCGCGTGTCGCGCTCGTCCGCCCTGGCCTCGAAGGCGACCGGCTTCCCGATCGCCAAGATTGCCGCCAAGCTCGCCGTGGGCTACCTGCTCGACGAAATCCGGAACGACATCACCCGCGAGACCCCGGCCAGCTTCGAGCCGACCCTTGATTACGTCGTCACCAAAATCCCGCGCTTCGCCTTCGAGAAGTTCCCCCAGGCCGATCCGACGCTGAACACGCAAATGAAGAGCGTGGGCGAGGCGATGGCCATTGGCCGCACGTTCAAAGAGTCACTGCAGAAGGCCCTGCGCTCGCTGGAGATTGGCCGCTACGGCCTGGGCGGCGACGGCAAACCGTGGCGCTTCGGCGAGAAGGTCTATGGCGATCGCGACATTCTGCCGCGCGATATCATTGCCCCGCGGCTCAGCGTGCCCAACGCCGAGCGCATCTTCTTCCTCCGCCACGCCCTGCGCGCCGGGTTCAGCATCGAGGAGATTTTCCAGCTTACGAAGATCGACCGCTGGTTCCTCACCCAGCTAAAGGAGATCGTGGATTTCGAGGAAGAGCTCGCGGCAACGAAATAGCGCCCACGGCAGCCGCGAGGGCTTCGCACGATTACAGGTACCAGAGCCACTTCATGAATGGGATGGGTGCGAGGACTGCCACTATGAATTTTGCCCGAACAAAATGCCGCCCGGGATGTCCATATAGCGTCCGCTAAAACATCGCCTGGCGGCGTTAAGGCGCGCTGCCTAAGTCATACTTGCATCGCACAATCCCGCCGGGCAAAGATAAGCGGACTTGTTAATGCGAAGGTCATCGTCTTGGATCAAACTCAATCCGCGCAGCCGCAGCCAGGCCGGGCTGCGGCTCCTGTTCGCTTTTCTCTCCCTGCTGCTCTGGTCTGCGCCGTCCGCTCTCCGCGCGGCGACTTTCACGGCGACGCTGGACAGGGAGACCGTGACCGTCGGTGAGACCGCCACCCTTTCGCTCAGATTTGACGGCGGCGAGCCCAAGTCAATCCCTGCTCTCCCGCAACTCCCCAATCTGCAAATCGCCGGCGAAGGGAGTTCCCGGAACATCAGCATCGACAATGGCCAGTTCTCGGCCAGCATCATACAGACCTTCTTGCTCACCCCCACCCAGCCGGGCGAGTTCATTATTCCCGCCCTGAAAGCCGAAGTTGGCGGGCAGGTCCTGACGACGACGCCGTTGAAATTGACCGCCGTAAAAGCCCCCTCCACTGCGGCCAATGCTGCCGGGGACAAGCTGGCCTTCTTCAAGCTGTTTGTGCCGAAGAAAGAGGTCTATGTGGGCGAGATTCTCGCGGTGGAGTTCCAAGTCCTGGTTCAAGAGGGGGTTGCGAATGCCGAGAACATCATGCAAAGCTTCGAGCAGTATGGGGGGTGTCCGGTGAAAGCCGAAGGCGTGAGCATCTTCAAGACTGCCCACGCCCAGCGCCGGCGAATGCGCTCCGGCAATGCCGCTTACAGCGTCGCGACCCTGGTCACCTCCCTCTCCCCCGTCAAGACCGGCCCGCTCACCCTCGGCTCCATGGACGTCACGCTCGGCTTGCAGATCCCGCTTCCGAATCAGCGCCGCGATTTCTGGGGGAGGATCCAGGTGCAAGAGCAGCGCGTCGCGCTGTCCGCCGAGCCCGAGACGCTCACCGTACTCCCGCTGCCCAAAGAGAATGTGCCCGCCAATTTCAACGGTGCCGTGGGCAATTTCTCCATGACTGTAACCGCGGGGCCGACCAACGTCGCCGCGGGCGATCCGGTCACCGTCAAAGTCCAGATCTCGGGCCGCGGCACGCTTGACTCGCTCGCGTTGCCCGAGCAAAGCGCCTGGCATGAGTTCAAGACCTATCCGCCGACCACCAAACTGGACACCACGGATGCGCTCTGCTTGCAGGGCACCAAGACGTTTGAGCAAGTGGTCGTGCCGCAGAGCCCGGACATCAAAGCCCTGCCGCCGGTCTTATTCAGTTTCTTCGACTCCGACCAGAAGAGCTATCGCACGCTCACTCAGCCGGCGTTGCCCCTGGTCGTCAGGCCGGGTGGTTCGGCCCCGGCGCCGACGGTGGCGGCCACCGCCCGCACGCCGGATAATCCGCCGCCGGCCCAGGACATCGTCCATATCAAGCCGCGTCTGGGGACGGTGGCGCAGATCGGTCCGCCGCTGGTGCAACAATCCTGGTTTCTGGCGCTCCAGGCCGTGCCCGTGCTCGCCTGGCTTTCCGCGGTTCTCTGGCGCCGCCGCACTGAACTGCTCGCCAATAATCCCCGCCTCCGCCGCCAGCGGCAAGTTGCCCAAATCATTCGCCACGGCCTCCTCGAGCTACGCCAGCTCGCCTCCGACAATAAGTCTGAGGACTTCTTCGCCGCGTTGTTTCGCCTGCTGCAGGAACAATTGGGCGAGCGTCTGGACCTGCCCGCCTCCGCCATCACGGAAGCCGTCATCGAAGAGCGCCTCCGCCCCCGTGGCGTGCCGGAAGCCACGCTCAGCTCCCTGCGCGAGCTCTTTCAAACCTGCAACCTCGCCCGCTATGCGCCGGTTAAGACCAGCCAGGAATTGGCGGCGATGATTCCCAAGTTCGAGGCCATCCTCCGCGAACTGCAAGGACTGAAGCCGTGAGCGCATTCGTGACGCCTGGAATCCAATGGAGTAGAATGAACGGCCTCGCGCTAGCGTTTTGGAGTGCGCCAGCCCTCTGGCGCTTTTCCACCGGCTCGCGTGGTCCCCAAAGCGCCAGAGGACTGGCGCACTCCAAGACCTTGCGGAGTTTCGGCTGGCTGAAGTGGCAGAGCCTGGGGATCGGCAAAGCTGCCGCGCTGCTCGCATTGCTTGTGATTGGCTTCGTTCCAATGTGTTCATCAGGCGCCACCTCCGCCACGGCCTTTGATTCAGCCAACAAGCTCTACGAAGAAGGCAAATTCGCCAAGGCAGCCTCCGCCTATGACGCCTTGGTGAAGTCCGGGCACTGCTCCGCCGCAGTGTATTTCAATCTCGGCAATGCGTTCTTCAAGTCCGGCCAGATCGGCCGGGCCATCGCCGCCTACCGTCAGGCCGAGCAAATCACCCCGCGCGATCCGGACCTGCGCGCCAACTTGCAGTTTGCGCGAAACCAAACGCCAAGCCCGACCCGGTTGCCCACTCGCTGGCAGCGCTGGCTCGGGCGGTTGACCCTGAACGAATGGACGCTGCTGGCGGCGGCGACGGTCTGGCTCTGGCTGCTCCTGTTGGCCGTGCGGCAATGGCGACCGGCGCTCAAACCCGCCCTTCGATTGTATGTCCTCTCCCTAGCCATACTCGCCGGATGGTCGTGCGCCTGCGTTGCCGCGACCTTGCGTGAAACCCGTTTCACACGCATTGCCATTGTCATTACCGGCGAAGCGGCAGTGCGCTATGGTCCGCTGGCGGAATCGCCCCTCGCCTTCACCGTCCATGACGGTGCCGAATTGCAGGTCCTGGATCAAAAGGACGACTGGCTGCAGGTCACTACTGACCCCCGCAGAGTAGGCTGGCTACGCCGCGACCAGGTCCTGATCGCCGGACGCTGACTTCGGCTCCACCGTCAACCAAGCCGAACGGCCAGCGTCTGGCCAGCTTCTATCACAACCGGCCGTCTCAAGGAAACCGCTGCAATACCCGCATTGAAGCTGAATGTGCTTTGGATCGTCTTGCCCCCGCATTCCACCTTGACCTGCTTGGGCGCGGCTGTTGGGTTCAGTGTGATCTCAGTAACAGCCAAGCGCCCTTCCCGGACGCTTATCTCATTCCGCTGAGCCGCGCCTTCCCGCACCTGGCGCAGGCTGCCCCAGCCCTCTGGCCCGGCGAAGAAGCCCTTGAAGTGCTCCGGTGTGTGGCGAGGTGTGACGCGCAGCGACCGGCGCGGCCCGTCATATTCCCAGCCCGACAGCGCCAGCAGCAATGACCACGAAGACATCGCGCGGGCGTAGTGGCCGCCGCACTCGATCTCGTTCCACGGATTGCGCTGGATCGGCGGGCGCGGGATGCCGTCGTAGCGGTCGCGCGCGGCCTTCACGATGGCGAATCCTTCCTCAACTAATCCCTCATAGATCATGTGCGCCGCAGCCTGATATTCGATGCCGGTCCAGACTTCATCTGAGTACAGCATCACATTGCCCGGCCGGCCTCCTTTGGGCCAAGTGCAGATGATCAGGCCTTTGTCCTTGGCCCCCGCAAACGCCCGCGGCATATGCTGCCAGCCAGTCAAGTCGGACTTGAAGTTGTATTTGAACACCGCGCGCATGGCGGACACCACCATCTCCTTCGGCAGAATATAACCGAGGCCGAACTGGTGCGCCCACCATTGCCCAATGAGCTGATCGGACATGCAGCCGGGGCCAACTTCCCCCGGGCGTTTCAGGTAGTCCGGCAGGTGCTGCTGAAAGTACTCCCCGTTCCAGCACAGCTCGACGAGCTTCTTCTGGCCCTTCTCGAAGATGGCGTGGAACCGGTCCGCCGCCGCCCCGTCTCTCATGCGCCGGCCCCACTCCTCGCCGGCCCGCAACGCCGCCAGGTAATAACCGCTGATAAACGCGGTCACCCCATGCAGCGCTTCGTCGTAAGTATTCCACTGGTCGTCCTGCAAAATGCCCGCAGGCTCTCCGCCAGCCGTCTTCGCATCGCGGTCAATCAGGTATTCGACGCCGCGTTTGACGTGCGGCCAATACTCCTTGAGGAAGCCGTCGTCAGGATGATTCAGCGCCTCGCGGTAGGCCTTGAGAATGCAGCTCGCATGGCCGTCGGCGAACGGCTGCTCCCCCGTCGGCCGTGGCGGCGACGGCACCTCGGTGCGGTTGTTAACCCCGCCGTCCGCGCGCTGCTGATGCTTGAAGTCAATCCGGCGCATGTCCCTCTCCAGCGCGGGGAAGAGGCGCGCCAAAGACTGTTCGTAACCCCAAACATGCGTGCAGGTTGGGTCGCAACAACCATTCGAGCCCTCCCAGCCATAGATGTCGCCGTTGGCGATGCGGAACACCACTCCAATGTGCCGCAGGATGGCCGCATTGGCCGTCACACAATCGAGCAACCAGTAGGGCAGCGTGCTGTCGTAGAAGGTATGGCGGAACTGCTCGGTCCGCGCGCGCAATCCAGTGAAACCGGTCACAGCTTCACGCATGACCGCCCGGGCGTCGGGCCATTGGGTGGTGTAATGACAACCCATCCAGGCCTGGTCGGCGCTGTATTTATTGGGATAATGCCAGGCGAGCAGGAAGGGGACTTCGACGCTCTTGCCCGGAGGGACAGTAACAGTTGCGGCTACCGCGCCATAGATAGTTTGGCCGAGTGGCGATGGCGGGCTCGACGCAGCGTGCGCCAGCGATGTGAAGCTGCCTTCGGCCGCAAAAGCCTTCCATGCATCGTCTCGGTGCGCGACAGCCGGCAGGACGGTGGTGTCGTGGGCAAGCGCCGCCAAAGCCAGTGTGCCAAACCCGGGCGCTTTCGGGTGCTGCAACCCACCGGAACCGGTATAGCTCGCGCCCACCAGCCCGCAGATGAACGCATAGGCAACCTGGCGGTTGTTGCTGAATCCCGCCCGCGCCGGCTCCAGCACCGCCCCAGCCGCGACGACTACTTTGCCTTTGCCGACAACGCGCGTCAGCAAAGGAGTGCCATCGGAAGCCGTTGACCGCGTCGCCCCGGGCTGCCAGACAAGGTTCTCAAACTCGACCGCGCTCTTGCCATTGGCAGAGTCGCCTGCCGACCGAACGCCACTGAACCGCGCCGGCA
>PLZQ01000484.1 GCA_003152225.1 Limisphaerales bacterium
GAGCTGCGCCTGGCGCAAGGCTTCCTCCACCAGGCCCAGTGTATTGGTGGAGCGAGCGCCCGTCTCAATGGCCTCGCCCAAGGCCAGCGGCCCGGTCTCGGTGCGCTCCTGCACCACTGCCACGCTCCGTCGCGGCGAGGAGAACTCAAGGGCGAGGATCTTCATAGATGATGCGCCGTTCCGTTTCACTACTCACTTCAATCTGGACCTGGCGAAAGGGGTAAGCGGGACTGGTACCTGGCGCCCCTGGACTTTGGACATCCCCGAACCACCGTTCAGCCCATTCGATCACGGTCACACCCGCTGGCTTCAGGTATTCCTCCAGCCCGGCGGCCAGGATCTGCTCGCGCGTGTCCAGCCGGTATAAATCCAAGTGGAACAACGTCAGCCGGCCGCCGTTATAAATGTTCACAAGGGCAAAGGTGGGTGAATGCACGCGCTCCGCAATGCCCAGCCCCCTGGCCAGTCCCTTGACCAACTGCGTCTTGCCCGCACCCAAGTCACCGCACAGGCCGATGACCAGGCCGCTCTCCGCGGCGCGGCCCCATTGCTCACCGAGCGCAGCGGTCTCGGCTGGGCTATGAGAAATGAACGTAGCCATGAGCCGTCAACGGTCGCACGCCTTGCTTATCCCGGAGAGTGATTCCCTCGCCCGCCTTGATCTTGCCAATGCACGTGAGCGCCAGCCCGGGAAACTGCTTCTTCCACGCGTCGAGCACCGGCACTGCATCGCGGCTGGCGACGGTGAACAGCAGTTCAAAGTCCTCGCCGTCGCTCAACGCCGCAACAAGCGGCGGCTTGGCCGCGGAACCGGCTTTGGCGGCGCGGCGCGCCTCACGGCTGATGGGGATCGCACTCGCCAGCAGCTCCGCGCCCACCCGGCTGGCCGTCAAAATATGCCGCAGGTCGCCAGCCAGTCCGTCGCTCACGTCCAGCATCGCGTGCAGCGAGAAGTGCTGCGCCAGCCAGCGTGCTTCCGCGAGGCGGGGCTCGAAGTCGAGATGCCTCCCGGCCAGCGAGCCGCCCAGTTCGCCAGTGACAAAGATGGCGTCGCCCACCTCCGCGCCCGAACGCAGCACGCCCTTGCCGCGCGGCACCCAGCCGAGCAGTGCGATGGAGATGAAGATGCCCCCGGGATTGGTCGTGGTTTCGCCTCCCACCACGGCCACCTGGTGCCGTCGCGCCAGTTCATTCAGACCGGCATAGATCGCCTCTACGAAATCGAGCTTGAATATGCCCGGCAGGCCAATGGTTACCAGCGCTGCGGTCGGCGTGCCCGCCATGGCCGCAATGTCACTCAAGCACCGACCCAGCGCTTTGTAGCCGATCTTCTCCGGCGCTGTCTCGGGCGTGAAGTGAACGCCCTCTACCACGGCATCCGTCTTGAACAACAGGAGCCGGTCGGGAATACCGGCGTCCAGCACGGCGCAATCGTCGCCCGCGCCCACCACCACCGAAGGGTTGGTCGGCAGCGAGCGCGTCAGGCGGTGGATGAGCTCGAACTCGTTCATAGGCCGCCGACCCGCTGCAACACCAGCAGCTCCGCAAAGTTCAGCGCATTGAACAGTACGTGGGCCGCGACCGGCGCCAGCAGGTTGTCCGTCCGTTCATAAAGCGCCGTCAATACGAGTGCCAACGCCACCAGCGGCACGAAAGTGACCACGTTCGTGTGCACGGCCGCAAACAGCAGCGAGGTGCTCCACAGAGCCAAGCGGGGATAGCCGAATTGCTTGATCGCGGGGTAAAGAATGCCGCGAAACAGGACCTCCTCCGTAACCGGAGCCAGCAGCACCGCAGCCGCCCCGAACGTCAGCCGCCCGCCCCATGACATAGAAACCCGCAGCGCGTGAATGGGCAGTTGTTCTTTGGGTTCCAGCTTAAAGTGTGGCAGATGGGTCATCACCAGCGCAGAAGCATGCTGCAGCACCCAGCCGAGCGGCAGAAAGATCAACGCGGCCAGCAATCCCAACAGCACCGCCTGGCGCGGGTGGTTCAGGAATCCGAAGCCCTCTGTCCAAGTACTCTGCTGCTCGCGCAAGAAACGGGCAATCAGCCACAGACCTACGCCCTGGAAACAGAGCGTGGCCACGACCATCCGCCAGATGGAAGGCTCCGCCGCGTCCTCACCGGCCAATCGCTGCACCCAGGCGCCCACGAATAATCCGCTGTACGCGCAAATCAGCAGCACCAGCATCCAGCGCCCAAATCTCTCCGCTTGCCAGGGCCGGCCAATCAAGATCAGCGTTACGACCATGGAGATCATGGCGACCGCCGCCAGCGGGTAGAACAGCCACGGGCCGGCCTTGCCGCCGGCGATGATGTAGTGCCCCGTGCTCGTGAGCACCGAGCCGGCATAGACGCAAACGATTACGCTCAACACCAAGCGCATGATTGCATCCGCCTTCCACGGTTTCACCGATAGCATGAACGAAAGCTATCCCAACCGCGTCGTGGTGACGATGGAAAAAGCCGTCTTTTGCTTTCAGCTCTGGTGCGGACTATGGTTGTTACCATGAACCGAGGCGCCGCAGCCGCCCTGGCGCTGGCTGGCGCATTGGGTTTGACTGCATGCCGCCAGCATGCCGTTGACCTTGTAGCGAAAACCGTTGTGAATGATAAATCCGCCGTCGCCGAGCTAAGCCACACGAACCGCCTCGCACGCGAGAAGTCGCCCTACCTGCTGCAGCACCAGTACAACCCGGTGGACTGGTATGCCTGGGGCGAGGAGGCCTTCGCCAAGGCGCGCCGTGCGAATCAGCCGATCTTTCTCAGCATCGGCTACTCGACCTGCCACTGGTGCCACGTGATGGAGCGCGAATCCTTCGAAAAGCCGGAGGTGGCCGCCTATCTCAACGCGCACTTTGTCAGCATCAAGGTTGACCGGGAGGAACGCCCGGACGTGGATAAGATCTATATGACCTTCGTCCAGGCGACGAGCGGCCAGGGCGGGTGGCCGCTTAATGTGTTTCTAACGCCGGACCTGAAGCCTTTCTACGGCGGCACCTATTTCCCGCCCGACAACCGCCACGGCCGGACGGGCTTCCTCCAGCTCTTGCAGCAAATACAGCGGCTTTGGGAGACGCGTCACACCGAATTGGCCAGGTCGGCGGCGGATATCCATTCCCGCCTCGAGCAGTTGAGCGCCACCAACGACCTCTCGCCCGGGTTGGCGCTGACCCCCGAGGTCCTGCGCGATGCGGGCGCCCTGTTCAAGAACAGCTACGACGCGGAGCACGGCGGCTTCGGCGGCGCGCCCAAGTTCCCGCAGCCCAGCCAGCCGCAGTTCCTGCTGCGCTACGCCAGTCGGTTCCATGACGACGAGGCCATGCGCATGGTGCTCCACACTTGCAACCGCATGGCTGCCGGGGGCATTCACGATCAACTGGGCGGCGGCTTCGCCCGCTATTCGGTGGACGCCGAATGGCTGGTGCCGCATTTCGAGAAGATGCTCTACGACAACGCGCAGTTAGCCCAGTTGTATCTCGACGCCTACCTGGTGAGCGGCGAGGCCCGGCATGCCGCGGTGGCGCGCGACATCCTCGATTACGTGCTGCGCGACATGACGCATCCGGAGGGCGGCTTCTATTCGGCGGAAGATGCCGACAGTGAAGGGCACGAGGGCAAGTTCTATTGCTGGACGCGGGCGGAACTGACGAAGCTGCTCACGCCCGGGGAATCCCAGGTGGCGGCCCGTTACTTTGGCATCACCGAGCAGGGCAACTTCATCGACCACAGCCATCCCAAGCCGTTGCCGAACCAGAACGTGTTGAGCATAGTCGATCTAACGCTTACCAAGTCGGAGAGCGCTTTGCTGGCATCGGCGCGCAAGAAGATGCTGGCTGAGCGGGCCCAACGCGTGCGCCCGGCCTGCGACGACAAGGTGCTCGCGTCCTGGAACGGCCTGATGCTCGGCGCGATGGCGCGGGCTGGCGCGGTCCTCGGCGAAGCGAGGTATCGCGCGGCGGCGGAGAAGAATCTGGCCTTTATCAGGGCCACGCTGTGGGATGCCAGGATGAAGACCCTCTGGCACCGCTGGCGGGGTGGCGAGCGCGACGACGTGCAGTTGCTCGAAGGCTACGCCTTTCTGCTGGCGGGGGTGATCGAGCTCTACGAGGTCACCCTCGGAACGGAGCACCTCGAATTCGCCATCGCTCTCGCGGAGGCCATGATCGCCCGATTCTACGATGCCGAGAACGGCGGCTTCTGGCAAAGCGCCCAGGGGGCCAAGGACCTTATTCTCCGTGTTAAAGAGGACTACGACGGCGCCGAACCGTCCGGCAACTCTGTGGCGACCCTCGCCTTGCTGAAGCTTGGACTGATTACCGACCGGAAAGAATTCACACAGGCCGCCGAGAAGAGCCTGAGCCTGTTTGCCAGCCGGCTCCAACAGGTTCCCCAGGCTGTGCCCTATATGCTCCAGGCGCTCGACTTCTCGCTCGGAGAACCTCGGCGCGCGGTGCTGGCGGGCGATCCTGGCAATCCCGAAGCCCGCGCTCTGCTGCGCGCGATTCACACCGTTTATCAGCCCATCAAAATCGTGCTCGGCAACACAGGCCCCGTCGAGCCTTTCGCCCGTTCTTTGCCGGCCCGAGGCGGATCGGTAGTCTATTTGTGCATTGGCACAGCCTGCCAGCCGCCGACGAGCGATCCGGCGAAACTCAAGGAACTCCTGAACGAGTGAGGGGACCACCAAGCCGGATATTTACACCCCTAGCCGCCGCACGCGGTGCACCGAGGTGCAGCGGCAAGTGGGTCGAGACACCGCTGGTCTGAATTAGGACATCGGCGGCGATGAAGATAGCCAATTCCGCTAGCTTCCCGACGTCCACACAATGGCACGGTTCGTGCCCGGGGTACCTGTAACGCGCTGTTGAAAGCAAAAAGCCTGTGAAGTACGCCATTGAAATCGGAGAAACGGAAAAGCACCGCCTCGAATATCACTTCAACCAACTCCTGGGCACACTGCTCATCAAAGTTAACGAGAAGCCGATCAGGAAATCTGTGCGCCTCCTGAACGAGCCCGTGCTGGAGGTCCATGACTTTGTGGTCGGAGACCAGGAGAAGTCCAGCGTCCGGATCGAAAAGGAACGCAAGGCCCTCGTTGGTTGCACGAACCGGCTCTACGTTAACAACCGCCTTGTCCGGGTATTCAACGGGCTCTGACCGAGTTGGAGCCTTCAAGATATAGGGCGAACACCCCATAGCCAATCGGCTCCAGTTTCCCTAACGTTTGCCGATTAGCTTGGGTCGTCGAGCCGGCTGAGAGCGCCGGTCGGGGAGACTGGGTTCTGGCGCGGCGTGTCCCGAGCTGAAGATCTCGTTAAACGGACCTTTATGCCTTGGCAAATGGAGTATGTCGCCGGCAAAGAGACCTTGGTGGTCGCCCCTTCTGGCCGGCTGTCTGATAATGAAGCAAAACAATTGACCGGCGAGGCAATCGCGCTGCTCAAGCAGACCCAGGCCACCCGCGTGCTGGGCGATTGCCGCAACATCCAATCGGCCCCTTCCCTTGCCGCAGTGTATTGGCTTGTCCAGGATTACGCCAATTGTGGCGTCCCCAGGGAAACTAAAATCGCCTTGGTCCACTCCCATAAGCGAGACGCAGTGGAAATCGCCCAGTTTTATGAGACGGTCTGTCTCAACCGGCATTACGACGCTAGAATCTTCGAGAGCATAAAGGCCGCTGAAACGTGGCTCTGCTCAGGCCGGACGGCGTGACCAGCAAGCCCAGTTCGATTGCTGTCCTGTAGCGTCCGCTTCGAGAGCTCCCTCACGGAGCGGAATTGTGCATTTCAAGCTGGGAATAGGGCCATCACCCATCTCGCACATATCGTTAGTTGGATCACACAACCCCTTTAGTTTGCGCTTCACCCAACCGAACCTGGGGCTTGCGGCTCGCTGGCAAATGGGGCCAGCGCTTCCAGCACCGCCTCGCAGGGACGGGCCGCATCCCCGGTGAACTCCCGGAGCAGCGGCAGCGCCTCTTTCCAGCAGGGCGAAAGCGGCGGGAGCAGGGCGTCGTCGAGCGACGCCGGTTCCGGGAAGCGGTTCTGGAGTGCGAGCGCGCAGCCCAACGGCGGCACAGCGTCGAGCAAGGCGGCGCGCGCTTCCTCGTTCAGCCCGGCAGCGCAGAGAACGCGGGCCATCTTGAGCTTACGGGCGGCAAGTTGGCGGTGGGCGGAGAGTTTCTCCAATTCAGCGACGGTGAGTGGTGGCGGCGCGGTTTCAGCGGCGTCGGCGGGCCAGAGGGGACGCGTGGCGCGGGTGGTCTTGGCCAGCAAGCCGGCGTCGATGAGCCGCTGCAGCGTTTCCTCCGTAACGCGGTCAATCACCTCCAGGCGCACGGGAGCCAGCGGATCCCACTGGCCCGGCCCGAAGTATTCGGCGTGCAGGGCGTTGAGCTGCTCGCGATATTGGGCGGCGTCGCGTTCGACCACGACGTAAAGGACCGAGTGCGGGGCGTCATTCGGGTAGCGCTCTTCGCAGCGGAGCAGAGCGCCGTCGATGCGTTTCTGGGCGGCAGCGGCGAAGCCGCGCGGGCGGTCTGCCGGCAGCGGTGGTTTAACCTCGCGCGCCTCAGGCTTTGCGCCGGCGGGCTGGGTAACGAGCTGGTGCAGCTTGGCCAGGAAAGCCTGCCGGCCCGTCTGGAGCTTGATCTCCTTGAGGTCGCCCATGCGGTCGAGCACGCCGTCGGCGAGGGCTTGCTTGTTGGAGAGCGTCCCCAGCATGCGGTGCTCAATGGTCTTCTCTGAAACGAGATTGATGACCGTGACCGGGCGCGTCTGGTGTTTGCGCCAGGCGCGGGCGATGCGTTGCTCCAGCTTGGCGGGGTTCCAGGGCAGGTCGCAGTTGATGACCACACTGGCATTCTGGAGGTTCAAGCCCGCGGCCCCTGAGTCAGTGCTGAGAAAGACTCGGCAGAGCGGGTCGGACTTGAAGGCGTTGATCTCAGCGCGGCGGCGCTTCTGGGGGACCGTGCCGGTGTGCCAGGCGAAACCGAGCTTAAGCCTTTGGCATGACTCGCGGACGAGCTCCAGCATCCGCTGCCACTCAGAAAAGACGATCACCTTCACGTCGGGGTTATCTCGGCACTCTTCGAGGAGCTTCTCCAACTCCGCGAGTTTCGGGCAGGCGCGGTGCTCGGGATTGAGGATGTAGTCGGTGTCGCACACCATGCGCATCATATTCAGATGACGCAGCAGCTTATCCTGCTCCTGCTGGGTGAGGGGCCGGCGTTTGGCAATATTGGCGAGCCGCGCGACGATTGCCTCGTGCTCATCGTATTCCCCCTGCTGCTCGGCGCTGAGCGGGACGAAATGGTTGCGGTCGGAGCGCTCGGGGAGTTCTGTCTCCACGTCGGCCTTGCGGCGGCGGAGCATGTGGGGCTTGATGCGTTCGTGGAGCTTGTCGAGGTTGCGGTAACCAGCGGGACGGCCACGGTCGTCCAGATCGTAGTATTCGCGGTTGAAGCGGAAGAGCGGCCCCAACAGCGACGGGTTGAGGAAGTCCATCAGCGAATACAGCTCGTCAATGCGGTTCTCGATGGGCGTCCCGGTGAGGATGAAGGCGTAACGACTCCGCAGCCGTTTAATGGCCTGAGTGGTCTTGGTGCTCCAGTTCTTGATGCGCTGAGCTTCGTCCAGCACGACAATGTCGGGCTGGAGGCGCTGGTTGACCTCCAAGGCGTCGGCGAGCATCTGCTCGTAATTGACGATGGTGAAGAAAGGCTGAGAGGCAGAGGCGCCTGCCCCGCTACCCCTGGCCGCGTCGTAGGCTTGCAGCCGCTTCACCCGCGCGCCGAAGACGAGCTGGTACGGCAGTTCGGTGAACTGCTGGATCTGCTCCTCCCACTCGGTCTTCAAGGAGGCCGGGGTGACGACCAGCACGCGCGCGGCCTGGCCGAGCCGGTGGAGCAAAGCGCAGGCGGCAATGGCCTGGATAGTCTTGCCCAGGCCCATCTCGTCGGCCAGCAGTGCGCGTTCGGTGAAGGCGAGGTGAAGCATGCCTTCGCGCTGGTAGGGAAAGAGAGGGACCTTGGTTTCGTGCGCCGGCCATTCGCCGCGGTGCACCTTCAGCTCGTAATCGCGCCGGAGCTGTGTGCGTTCCGTGGCGTGGCGCCGCGCTTCGAGCCAGGGCGCCAGTTCCTGGGACAGGCGCAGCGCGGGCAGCGCGCCGGTGGCAAGCTGCCTGAGCGCCTCGATTGCCTCTTCGGGCGAACCTTGGTGGAGCGCGCCGTCCGGACGGAACCAAGGCCGCAAGACGGCGGGGAGCCGGCCATCGGCGTTCAGCAATCGGATTGAGTCGCTCGGCGGATCGGGCAGCAGGTCGAGCCGGGGTGTGCCGTTCTTTTCCGCCGCTCGGAACAGCCGTTTGAAACGCGCCTGAAGCTGGAGCAGCACGGCTTCGACGTGCTTGCAGGTGCCGAGACCATTGATGCGGAAATCCACGCAATCGCAGGCGAACTGCCGCCGGCCCACGTCGCGGATCTCTACCGAGTATGTGAGGCCGCTGCCGGACCGGACGCGGAAATTAGAGAAGATCGGATGGCGCGGGTCGGTGTTCGAGATGCGGAACTCCTCCGTCCGGGCACGCGCGCGGCGGCGGTTGATTTCGTCCTCATCCGTCGTGCGCCAGTTGTGCGGCGACGGTACAGCGATCTCCGGTGATGCTTTCTTTGGCATTGGGCAGGGATGATCCCTGCATAGAACGGACGGAGTCAAAACAGAATTGTCCAACGTTATTCACCGGCTATTCACAATGAGCCCATGACCGGCCACCCGCGATGCCAGATCTCATTTATTCCACATCGGAGGCAGCTTCGTCTGCCCAAGTGTCTTCGCGTTCCATGCAACAGTCGCGGAAAGGGAGGCCGCTACCGCAATCACATGGGCCTGCTGTCCAAGACGGCGCGTCACGGAGTTGTGTTACTTCATCGCCGCATAGACCCGGTGGACGTCATCGTGGTCGTCCAGCGCGTTGAGGAAGTCGGCNNGAGGAGATGATGTTCCAGCCCGCGCTCTTGAGGGCTTTGGAGACGTGGTCGAGGTCCTTGGGCTCGGTGAGGAAGCGCGCGCCTTTCTGGCCGGCGGGGATTTCCTCGGCTTCGAGCGCCTCGATTTCCTGGGCGCCGGCTTCAATGGCATCCGCTTCGGCGTCGCGGTTGACGTCGGTGTGGGTGGCCTCAACGACGCCGAAGTGGTTGAAGAAGAAAGCGACGCTGCCGGGCTGGCCAAGGGTGCCCGCCTTGAAGATATTGCGGATTTCCGGCGCGGTGCGGTTGCGGCTATCGGTGAGGCACTCGACGATCACCGGGACCTTGTGTGGCGCAAACCCCTCGTAGGTGACCAGCTCGAAGTTGACCTTCTCATCGGTTTGCCCTGAGCCCTTTTTAATGGCGCGTTCGATCGTGTCCTTATAGCACGAGGCCTTCTTCGCCTTCTCAACGGCGGCGGCAAGGCGCGCGTTCAGGTCAGGATCCGGCCCCCCTAGTTTGGCCGCGACGATGATTTCGCGGACCAGCTTGGCGGTCATCTGGCCTTTCTTCTGCGCGTGTTCTTCGCGCCCGGCTTGTTTCCATTGTGCGCCCATTGGTTTGTAATTTGCCTGCTGTATTGTGTGGTCCGCCGGGCCGAGCGTCAATCTCTGGGATTACGGTTGCCGCGGGTTGCCGAAACCGTCCGGGCTAGGTGGGGCGCAGGAGAAAGGTGTAGGCGTTCGGGTTGTGGGTCTGGTCGCAGCCGATCTTCTGGTGCAGGAAGCTGCCGATATGCACCACGCTCGCGGCGAAACCACACCCAGCAAACAACTCCCTCATCCGCGCCATGCTGAGCAAGTTCCAATGATAGTCGTCCACCGGTTGCACTTGGTGGTCGCGGACCTCGTCCATGTTGAAGAAGCCGATGCAAAGGCCCTGACGCGTCACCCGGCACACCTCTTTGACCGCGGTTTGTATCCCTTCCAGTGAGAGGTGCTCGAAGAGGTCATGAACAAAGCAGAGATCGAACGCTTTGTCCGGCGCGGCGATATCAAACACGTTGCCCACCGTGAAGCTGATCCCCGGGTAGAGCGCGCGGGCGTTCTCGATGTTCTTGGCACAGAGGTCGAACCCGGTGTAACTCACGCGCCGTGCCAGCCCGTAAGCGTGGAGGAAACGGTAGTCGTTTGCCGAGCCGCAGGCGGGTTCGAGGACGGAGAGGGGTTGAGAGTTGAGAGTTGAGGGTTGAGGGAAGGAGGTTTGAGCCGAGTTGCGCGGGCTGCGACGAGCGTCCCGGTCAGGCAGCTCCGCTTTGAGCGCCTTGGACCAAAGCTTGCGAAAAGTCTCCAGGCTTGGGTTATGAAGCCTGACCTGGCCCTTTACGAGCCGGATGCCGGAGAGGAGGCTCTCGATATAATTCGGGATCGTCGCACTGCCGGCGTTGGCCGGGAGCCCGTTGAAGGTCTGTGCGACAAATCCGGGAATCTCGATGCCTTCGGCGTTATCGGCGCCACGCCTGAGCGCATAAAGGACTAACTCCAACTCCTCGGTATCGCCAAGCCGCCTTGCCAACCAAGTGAGCCAATTCATGGCGGCGGCGAAACGGCATTCTGCCTCCATGAGGGCACTGAGACGCTCGCCGGTGAGCGCGCGTGCGAGGAAATGACGCGAGAGAACGCTCTGCAAGTTGAGTCGAGGGTCCTCGACGCCAGCCACCAGGTAATCCCGCAGCATGCCCGCGTCATGCTGCATCCAGGACCGGGCGAGCTTGTCGGATTCCGCCTGGAGGGAGGGCTCGATCACGGCTTGGGTTTGATGCCGCGCAGATACTGGTCGAACCAATCGGCAAAGAGCTCCATGTCCTTGCCCATGTCCGGCCAGCCGTGGTTTTTGCCTTCGCGCACGACTAGTTTGGCGGTTGAGCCCACTTCCTCACAGCGCTTAACGAAGGTCTGGGACTGGCAGATCGGCACCAGCGTGTCGGCATCACCGTGGATGATCAGCATGGGCGGCATGTTCGAGTGCACGAAGTAGATCGGTGAAATCTCCCGGCCCAGCTTTTGCCGCTCCTCCTCCGTGTCCGCGCGCGGGCCGAACGCGGCCTTGAACGACTTGAGCACACCCACGCCTACCGCATCTTCTCCGGGTTTGGTATAGTTCAGGAAATCCGTGGGCGGGAAGAAACAGGCGACACACTGCACCGCGCTGCTCTCGCGATCAATCGGGTCCTTGGCGTTGGCGTCGCCCGGGCCGCCTTGTGTGCCCATGGTCAGGGAAAGATGCC
>PLZQ01000475.1:0-427 GCA_003152225.1 Limisphaerales bacterium
GCGAATACCGCCCATTGGACCAGCGGCAAAGGCACCCGGCGCATGGCCAGCAGCAGGCCGGCCACCAGCGCATTGAACGCGATGTAGCACCACAGAAAGAACTGCATGGCCTGGACAGTGATCTCCAGGGTCCCCAAACCCCTCTGCCCAATCCAGGACAGTTTGAAGTAAAACGAGTAGAGGAGCATGGCGATGCCGGCCGCTTTGATGGGCAGGATGAGGTCCCGCTCCATGGTGGTGATGCGGTCCACCAGGTGCGCCGCATCGGGGGCCGGGATCTTCAACAACTCGACCACCCGGCCCGGGAGCCGCACGAAGGCCCGCGCCAGGTCCGGCAGGCTGTAGTTTCTAAGCCGTTGCCACAATCCCACGTTCATAAACAGTACCACCACGGGGCGCGGCTGCGTCGCCGGCCCTGCCTGCTACT
>PLZQ01000475.1:579-14669 GCA_003152225.1 Limisphaerales bacterium
GTGTTCGCCGTCGCCGGGGCGATGAGCAGCAAATCCGCCTCGTCCGCCAGCTTGATGTGCGTCGGCTGCCAGCCTTCTTCTTCGTCGTATAAATCCGTTACCACCGGGTGACGCGATAGCGTCTTGAAGGAGACCGCGGTGATGAACCGCAACGCGTCCGCCGTCATTACGACGCGCACGTCGCACCCCTGCTTGGTCAGCAGGCTGGTCAACTCGGCGGCCTTATAAGCCGCAATCGAGCCGGTGACGCCTAAAACAATGTTCTTTCCTGTGCTCATTTCATGTCGGTCAGAACTCCGGCGCCTGCACCCGCGACGACCGCATCTTCTCCGCTTCGATAATGGCCAGCATCCGCCGCAGGTCTTCCTGGATGGTGGTGCTCAGCAGCAAGTACTCAAAGTTCTTCCACTGGGCGATTTCCTGCCGCGAGACGCTCAGCCGCTTCTGAATAACGGCCTCCGAATCCGTGGCGCGCCGGCGCAGGCGCTGTTCCACAATGTCGAGCGAAGGCGGCGTCAGAAAGACCGAGACCAGCGCCCGTTTCAACTCCGCGTCTTCCTGCGCCTTTTCGCGGATGGTCGCCGCGCCCTGCACATCCACGTTGAGCAAGACGTCTTTGCCCTGGCGCAGTTTGCCCAGCACCTCGGCCTTGAGGATGCCGTAGCTGTTGCCGTACACAGTGGCGTGCTCCAGGAAGTTGCCCGCCTGCACGCGCTTGAGGAAGGACCCGGCGTCCAGGAAGTAATAATCCAGCCCGTCGCGCTCTCCTTCGCGTGGCGGGCGCGTGGTGCAGGTGACCGCGCGCGTCATCTGGGGCCGCGCCGCGAGCAATTGCTGGCAGAGCGTGGTCTTGCCTCCACCGGAAGGGGCTGAGATCAAGACCAGCAGCGGGCTGAGGGCAGCCCCCGTTTTGTTTTGGCTCTCCATGATGGGTTCTGAGACTGCAACGTTCATCACTCTACGTTCTGCGCCTGCTCGCGGAACCTTTCCAACTCCGCCTTAAGCGTCACCACCTCGTGCGAAATCAAGCTGTCATTGGCCTTGGAACCGATGGTGTTGATCTCCCGGTTCATTTCCTGGGCCAGGAAATCGAGCGTCCGCCCCACCGGCTCTTTGGATTTCTGGCAGTCCTCGAACTGCTGGAAATGGCTTTGCAGCCGCGTGAGTTCCTCCGTGATGTCGGAGCGGTCGGCGAAATAGACAACCTCTTTCAGCAACCGCTCGTCCTCCGCGCCAGGCGCTTCCAGATCGGCGCTCTTGATGCGTTCGATCAGTTGCCGGCGATACCGCTCGGCCACCGTCGGCGCTTGCTTCTGAACGCGGACTGCCGCCTGCTGCATCACCGCTATCCGTATCGCCAGGTCCTGTGCCAGGTGCGCCCCTTCCCGCTCCCGCATCTTCACCATCTGGGACAAAGCCTTCTTCAGCGCCTTCTCCACCGCCGGCCAGAAATCCTCATCCACGGCCAGTTCCTCGTCGGTCTGGACCACCCCGGGCGCCCGCGCCACCTGATCCAGCGTGACCGGTCCCGGCAGCCTGAGCTGCTTCGCCAGGCGGGTCAGCTCGCGCGCATACGCCTTGGCCAGGGGAACGTTCAAATGCATCCGCGCCGCTGACTTGCTGACGCCCGCGTGCAGCGATACCCGCACGGTCACCCGGCCGCGCGCGACGTGGCGGTTGATCCGGTCGCGGATTTGCGCTTCGAGCACCTCCATCTCGTGTGGCAGGTTCACGGAGATTTCGGTCTGCTTGCGGTTAACCGAGCTGAGCTCGACGGCGATCTTGAAGCCGTCCTGGGAGCAGTCCCCGCGCCCATAACCCGTCATTGATTTCATCCGGGAAGAATATGCGTAATTCGCGCGCCGCAGGCCAACAAATTCTATAGGTAGCGGCGGCGGCTACGGTTCTTCCCGGGAGTGCCCACCGCCCATCGGCCGTAGGCCTGGGCTCTTCGCTGTGTCCATCTGCGTCCACCTGTGGTTCTCTGCGGTTTCGATACGGATTAGGGTTGGCTGGTTGGTGCGTTGAGTCCAGGATAACCGCTGACGGCACGCAAGATAGCCATCGGGTATGCCGGAGCCGCCTACCACATCACGGTGCGCGGCAGCTTCTCGAAGCCAGGTATGAAAACTAAGCCATTTGTCATTATCTTTACACTGCTGGCCTCGGTCGGTCTGGTCACGGCTGCCTCTCTGGGGACCGCCTTCGCCTATCGCGGGCAACTCCAGGACGGGGGCAGTCCGGCCAATGGGGCATTCGACTTTCAGCTTACTCTTTGGGATGCCCTCACCAACGGCACAAGGGTCGGCGCGGCGCAAACGCTGAGCGCCATCACCGTCAGCAACGGCCAGTTTACGGTGACGCTCGACTTCGGCCCCGAGGCGTTCGACGGGGACGCGCGCTGGCTGGAATGCGGCGTGCGGACCAACGGGAGCACGGGGAGCTTTACGGTGCTCAGCCCCCGCCAGGCGCTTACGCCGGTGCTCTACGCGCTTTACGCGGCCAGGGCCGCCAGTTTGGCCGCGACCAATATCACTGGCGCGCTGGCGGACGCGCAGCTCCCCGACAGCGTGGCGCGTTTGAGTGCCGGGGGCAAACTGCCCGACGCGGCGCTCTCCACGAATGTCGCCCTGCTCAACGGCAACCCGATTTTCGCCGGCACCCTCACCGCTACGCGATATGCAGGGCCAATGGGAGGGACGAATCTTGATGCCGGGTCGGTGGGGACGAATAAGCTGGATGAAACGGCTTATGCGCTGATGACCCGCGCGGCGAGCGGCCTGGCGGATTACGCAACGCGGGCAGGCATGGCCACCAACGGGCCGGACGGCCTGCCGCTGTTAAGCTCGGCGGGTGGGCGGGTGCTCAATCTGAACGTAGGCGGCGTCTCCAAATCCACCGACCTTAGCTCGCCTACCTACACGAATATCACGATTGGCGGGGACTACGTCTATTCGACCAATCAGTCAGGGCCTGATATCTTCGTGCCCGACCAGGGCGGGCTGCGGTGGAAAGACGGGTCCAGCATTCCCGGTTGGGCGGGGCATGGGGGAACGGGGCATTCCGAGATGCAAATTGTCAGTCAGGATTCGATCGCCATTCAGCCGGGATCGTATGGGACCGGGGGACTGTGTCAGATGGGGTGGTCTAATCCGTATCACGACACCTTCAATTTGCAATACGACGACTGGCTGGCGCGGAACTGGGCGGGGAGTCCGGTGGATACCAATCTGCCGTATCCCTATGGGCACTCGAAGGTTTTGAACTTCATCGCAGAGATGCGCACCGGCACAGGCAACCCGGTTCCTCCATTCTCGGACATCTTCGCGGCGTGGCCTGGAATCATGGGGACAACCTACGGCACCGAGATGTATTCGTCCGAGCACACGGCGCCCAACTCCCTCAAGCAGTTCCCGCTAGGCAAGCTGCAGTTCTATGCCATCACTCCAAGCTGGAGGGATAACATGTTAACGGAAGGGCCGCCGGCATTCCCAGGAGTGATGGTGGGCGAGATGCTGACCAATGGCTGGAACTTGCGCGGGAAGCTGGTCCAGCAGCACGGCCTGGCCGCCATGAACGGCACGAGCTGTCCGCTGGATTTTAACTCCAGCTATTGTGTGAGCGTGCCGATGCTGAGCGCGACGGTGCGTTTCTATACCACCAACCGCACCGAGCGAACCGCCGACTATGAGCAGCGGGTGTTCCTGCTTTCGGCGGGCATCTTCGCCGTAACGCCCGCGTGGCCGGATTGGACCTGGATGGGAAGCGTCCCGACCAGCTTTGGCCCCGCGAAGTGATCCGGCTGTCGCTGGAAAGCGTTGGTCGGGGTGAGACGAATGTCATCGCCCGGGCGAGCGTCGGAACCGACCGCGCCTTTTGGCTGGATGCGGACGCAACCGACTATATCGCCCGGGCCGGGATCACTTACCAGACGCAGCAGACCGCCGTGCAGGCGTTTGTTAAAGGGCTGAAAGAGGATGGGGTGTGGACAAACCTGTACGCATGCTGGCCGCTCTATGGGACCAACCCGACGCAGACGGCGCAGAACCTGAAGGGGACCGCCTACACGCTACTCTGGCACGGCGATTTGACCAACAACGTGTATCATACGCTGACCGGAGTCAGCAACACGGCGACGGCCGGGAGCTGGTGCGACACCACCCTCAATCTGAACACCCTGGGAGCGACCCCGGCCAATGTCCACCTGATGGTGTGGGGTGTGTCCACCGCCGGCAGAGGCACGGGCAGCTATGGGGGGAACTCGGATTGCGCGATGGGAGTATCTTCATCGACCCCGTACTGCCAGGGCATGTTATTCATGGGCAGCGACGGCTTGACCGTAGTTGGCCCAGAGGCGGCCAACTCCGACACGACGGCGTATTATGTGTATGGAACTGCGGCGGGGTTCTTCCTCGGGCAGTCTTCCGGGGCAGCGAACAATTATCACGATACTACGGCGCTGATCGCGACCGCATTTAACTCGGGCGATGCCGCCGGCTGTGCGGATACGACGGTGGGGTTGTATTGCATGCACAACCAAGATGGCTCCGCGACTCACCTGGCGAAGGTCAAGCTGGCCGGGGCCTCGGTGGGCAACGCGATGAACGCGACTCTTCGGGAAGCCTATCGCGCTCGCTGGCAAACGCTGCAAAGCGCATTGGGACGCTAACGGAATGATTGACGGGATTTTGGAGTTGTGAGCAAATCGAGCACGTAAGTATCCGTGGCACTTGGCAATGAAAACTAGCTTTGCTGGCAGGCTTGGGGCGCTCACGATTCTATCGGTGTGTGTATTGGCGGGTCCGACCTGGCTGAGCGCCGAGAGTCTCTCGCCCCAGGTTTTGAAGGATGGGAAGGTGCGCTTGTCCTTTGTAGGCGAGATTGGAGCGAATTATGCGCTGGACCGTTCCTTCAGCCTGACCTCGGGCATGACCTCGGGCAACTGGGCGCCCCAGGTGACCAACATTGCCGGCGCGGGCGGGGTGCTGCTGTTCACCAACACGCCTTATCCAACCACCAACAATTTCTGGCGCGTCCGCTCCCTGCCGTATGACACGAACGCGGCGGCGTACGCCGCGGCGAGTCCAGTTCAGATTCGGGAGGGTGGTTTAGGGGCCATGGCGACCTGTATCTTTACCCGGCAGATTTTCGCTTGAGGGTTTGGTCCATGGGTTGGGATAACGCGGGCACTCAAACCAGCTACATTGACGGTCAGGCGAATCTGACCACGAGCGCGTATGCCACGCGGTAGGGGAGGGGTCAGCGAGGGCATCGCGGGCGCCCTGATGATAGTTATCGGGCAGTAACATCACACAGGTTTGAGCGCATGCCATTGGCAGTCAGAGACTTGCGGAGCAAACGCTGCTCGGCGCCTGGATTGCGCCCAATCGTTGCCGGAGGTCCAAATCCGTATCTCGGGCTCAGCTAGGATCCGGTCGCTGTGGGCATGGGGATTCTGCGGCGGTATTCGAGTCACTCATGCACCTCAGCCCCGGCGTCCCCGTTCAAAAACTGATTTGCGCCCCGGCGGATCATTTTCTTTCATTTTGTTCTTGCAATAAGCCCTGGAATCTGGTGAAAGCTCAGGCGTGAGACAGACTGTGGAGTTTGCGCGCCAAATCGCCGCTGGTCGGAGCGGTCTCCCAAAATCCCATGATCAGCCAGCAGGAGTTTGTTTCTTGCGCGCAGGCCCCGATCAAACACAGAGAGAAAAACAACGAAAATAAACATCCACCCTCAAACCACTCCTATGAAAGCAGTAACCTCTTTCGTTAAACGGTGCTTGGGATTAATCTCCGCGCCCGGAATTCTCAAAGCCCGCACCCAGAGATGGCGAGCGGCCTGTGCCACCCTCTCGCTTGGCGTGTGGGCCCTTTGGGCCACCAGCGCCAACGCCCAAATCCACTGGATCAGCGCCGATGTCGGCAACCCCACCTTGAAAGGGTCCGTTACCGACAACGGTAACGGCACATTCACCATCCTCGGCGGCGGGGATGACATCTGGGGTAATACTTCCGACTTCCATTTCTATTACGCCTGGGCTAGCGGGACCACCTGGGATGCGGTCGTGCAAGTCCAAAGCTTCGCGGGCCCTGATACCTGGTCCAAAGTCGAGTTGATGGTTGATTGGGCCGACCCTACGAAAGGCCCTCAGGGCGGTGACGCGTTCATCGCGAATATGGAGACCCAGCCTACCGCGGCCCCCCCTGACGGGGTGAGCGGGGTGAACATCTTTGGTGTAGATCAGTTCCGGACCACGCAGGGCGGCGGTGCCGACTGGTTGCAGATTGGCGCCAACCCGGCCCCGAATCCTCCGAGCGCCTGGATGAAGCTCCATCGCAACGGCAGCATATTCAGTGTTTATTACAGTTTTGACAACGTCACCTGGACGGATTACCTGGATATCGACACCTCGAAGACAACCACCGTCGGCGGCGGCGGCACCACTTTTGGGACTGCATTCCCCGACTTGGTGGCAGTGGGTGTGGCCGTAACCGCGCACAATGATGCTAACACGACTGGCGCCAGCGCCACCATTGCCAACCTGAGCGCCACCTTCCCGGCTGTTACGGCGCCCACAGTCGTCAACCCGGTCGTTCAGGTGCATAATGCCTCAACCACCGTCGGTTCCGAAGCCACCTTCTCCTTCGCGACCACGAATAACTCCTCTCCAAACGTCGTATTGCCCACCTATCAGTGGTATAAGAATGGCACTCTCCTCCCGGGCGCGACCGGCACCGCCCTCACCTGGCTGGCCACCCCCACTGACAATAGCGCGCTGGTCTATTGCACAGCCACCGTGCCGCCGCCTTACAACACGATCGTCACTTCCGTCAATAGCGTCACGGGAACACTCTCCGTTATCTCGGGCACCATTTACACGAACGGCCTGAAACGTGAGTTCTGGGCCAATACCACCAGTCGCGCCGCGGTTGAAGCCGGTAATGTCGGCCCCGCCACTTCGATAACTGTGCGGCCCAACTTTGACGATCCCGGTGGCTACGGCAACAATTATATCCAACGGGTGAGCGGTTACTTCATCCCGCCTGCCACTGACAGCTATGTGTTCTTCGTCGCCTCTGACGACGATTCAGATTTGTTCTTGAGCACCAACAGCACCGCTAGCGACAAGGTCATGGTCGCGCAGGAAACTGCCTGGAGCGGCTTTGATCAGTGGCTCGTAGGCGGCACCGGCGGGGGCAACTGGGCCCAGCAACGTTCCGACACCTTTTCGCCCGACGGCGGCATTACGACGCCTTGGGCGGCCGGCATTCCTTTGATCGGAGGTAATCTTTACTACATTGAAGCGGTGATGCATCAGGGCGGCGGCGGGGATGACTTCAGCGTGACCTACCAGACCACAAACCAGACGTCGGATCCCAACTGGCCCACCGTCTTCACCAACGGCGTTTCCAGCCTGTTACAGGTCACCAATCACAACATCGCCTTCATCAGCTATCCCGACAGCCGGCCGACCTGGACCGTTCAACCCACCAATACAACGGCGACCGAAGGCGGCTCCGTGAGCTTTTATTCCAGCGCCACGTCCGGCGGCGAATTCCCGCCGAACTATCAATGGTATGTCGGTGGCGCCCCGGTTCCCGGCGCGATCGGCAGCACGCTTTACATCTCGTCCGTGCCATCCTCGGACAGTGGCGCCCAAGTTTACGTCGTGGCCACCGCTGTCGTAAGCGGACTCTCGAGCACCAGTTCCGTAGTCACCCTCAATGTCGCCTCGCCCGTCTTGGAACGTGGCTTCACCAAGGTGGAATATTGGTATTCGTTCAATAACAAAGGGACGGTCGAGAGCGGCAGCGCCCCGGCTCCCGACCACATCATCACCTCGCCGAAGTTCGAGTCGGCATCCGTCGGCAATACTGCTGGAAATAATTACGTCGCCCGGCTCAGCACGTTGTTCTACCCACCAACGACCGATAACTATGTCTTCTTTATCTGCGACGATGACCAGGGCGACCTGTCTGTCAGCACGGATTCTACCCCCGCCAACAAGCACATGGTGGCGCAGGAAACAGCCTACAGCAACCCTTGGCAATGGACGGCCTCCGCCGGCAACAGTACCCTCAGCCAGAAACGGTCCGACCAATGGTCGCCCGATGGCGGCACGACGGTCCCTTATGCCAGCGGCATTCACATGATTGCAAACCAGCCCTACTACATCGAGCTGGTAAAACAGGACACGGGAGGCGGCAACAATGCCGAAGCGACCTTCAAGCGGCTGAGTGACCCTGATCCCGTGGACGGCACTGCCAGCGCGCTCACTGGCAACCTGATTGCCGTAAACGTGCCGCGCTCCTTCACGGTTGCGTACACGCAGGAGCCCGCCAATGTGACCGCTCCTCTTGGCGGCAACGCCGCCTTTACCGCTCTGGGCGCGACCGATTCCCAAGTTGCCGTGGGCGGCACGGGCGACCCGCGGCCTTTGTGGAACAACTTCATTGTTTATCAATGGACGAGGAACGGGACGGCGATCCCCGGCGCCACCGGCACCAGCTATTCCTTCGGGCCGGTCTCACCGCTGGACAACGGGGCGCAGTTTGCCCTCCAGATTCGCTCCCTGGGTTATGTGAACAACAGCCTGGTTGATATCTGGAGCAATAGCATCCCGGCCACCCTCACGGTGAGCGGCAATTCGGTGTACGAGCCCGGAATTGCCATGCACGAGTATTGGACTTCAAACCCCGGCCGGGCCGCCGTCGAGAAATTGACCGCGGGTTCACCGAGCTGGAGCATGTCCTCGCCGGCCTTCGAGGTTGACATCAATGGCACCGAAGTTGCCGACAACTTCACCGATCAGTTGATTGGCTACTTCGTCCCGTCCGTCTCGGGCAATTATGTGTTCTTCTGCAATTCGGATGATGACGCTGACCTCTTCCTGAGCACGGACGGCTCGATGGGCAATGCCCGCTTGATCGCTCAGGAAACAGGCTACGCCGGCGTACTGGCTTGGGGCACTACTGGCGGGACCGCCGGCCAGGAGCGGTCCGACACGTTTGTTGATTCGACGACTGGCACCGCGCTCTACGCCAGCGGCATCCCGCTGGTCGCCAACCAGAAATACGCCATGAAGATGGTCCACCACCAGGGCGGCGGCGGCACCGTATCCGCCGTGACCGCCAAGTTGGTTTCCGACCCCGACCCGGTGGCTAAGTCACTCAGCACCATCCGCGGCAGCCAGGTGGGGGCTTATGTGCCCAAGTGCACGTTTGTGACCGTGACCAATCAACCGCAGAGTGCTACGGTGAACAATTACTCCAGCGTCACATTCACGGCCGGTGCCGCGACCGATTCGGTGCTGCCCATTGGTCCCGAGACTGACTGGAGAAATTACTTCAGCAACTTCCTGATGTTCCAATGGTACAAGAAGGGATCCGCCGTCGCCGGCGCGACTGCGTCAACCTTCTCCATCCCGACGGTCCTGCCCAGCGACAACAACGACCAGATCTACTGCACCATCCGGGCCTTAGGATATGCCGACAGCCTCGGGAATGTCCTCTGGGCCACCAGCCAGGTCGCGACCCTCACGGTCAACCTCTCCGCACCGCAGTTGCTCCACGGCGCGATTTACACAAACGCCAATTATGTGAACTTCGGCGGTAGTGCCACCAACTACATCATCCTCGCCTTCAGCACACCGATGGATCCCGTCGTGTTGAGTCAGATGAGCACTTACACCGTGGGCGGCGGACTGACCCTCCTCGGCGTCATGGTGAACAGCAATGACTTCCGGAGCGTGGCTCTCGCCGTGTCCGGAACCCCGAACTTCCCGCTCAATGTCACGGTCAGTTCCTCGCTGGCCGGCAAGGGTGGCGGATTGCCGGTGGCCAACACCTCGGTAGCCGTCAACAAGGTGCCGCTGACCGATGTGGACATCGGCGTGGCCGGCGTGGATCCTGCCGTCCCGGGCATGATGTACGTGGAAGGCGCGCAAGCCTATACCATCGCCTGCGAAGGTAGCGACATCTGGGGCAGTTCCGATGGGTTCAACTTCGCCTATGAAATGAAGACCAACGACTTCGATGTCGTCGTCCGCCAGAAGGACATCAAGCATACATCCAACTGGGCTAAAGGCGGTCTCATGGTGCGCGAGACCCTGGAGGCCGGCAGCCGAAACTGGAACATTATCAACGACCCGGCGAGCGCGGACGGCATTGCGGCGCCCGACGGCAGCGGCTCCGGAGCCAATGCGGTTGAATGCAACGCGCGCAATGTCACGGCCGGAGCCAGCGCTGGCTGGGCCTTCAACGCGAACCCCGTGCCTGCCTACCCGAACGCCTGGGTGCGCCTCACGCGCACAGGCAGTCTCCTGTCCGCCTACTATTCCGCTGACGGCACGAGTTGGACGCTGCAGGCAACTAACGATCCGGCTCTCGTTGGCGACATGACGGCCTTGCCCGCGGCCGTTTACGTCGGCATCTGCACGACGGCTCATAATAATGATCCTGTCGGCACAGACCTGAGTCAGTTGCAGTACCTGAACATCGTGGATTACGACAACTACAACTCGAGCTACGTGGCGGTTCCGGCGATCAAATTGGCCGCCCCCCATGTAGTCGGCAACAACGTCACCATCACTTGGGCGCCTAACGTGGGCCATTTGCTGGCCAGCCCTGCCACTGCAGGACCGGCCGTGAATTGGCAGCCAGTTACGGGGGGCACCGGCGGCTCGGTCACCATCCCACTTACCAGCACTCCGATGTTCTTCAGGGTTGTTAACCCATAAAGATTGCGACCCGCTTGATTCAGAGAGAGCCGCGGCAGAGGCTGCGGCTCTCTTCTTTTTTGGCCGGCTCAACCGGGGGCTGAGGCCGAGCGAAAGTTGCGCCCCCTATCGCATCTGCGGGCTCTGGTAGTTTAAGGCCTGCTTCCTCATTTCGCTTCCGTTCCAACGCCCCAGTGTTAACCACGCGTGCGCTGCGGGTCAAAAGAAGACTGGCAGAAGCCTTTGGGCTTCCCAGCCGGCCCTTTTCCTTGCTAGCCTGAGCTCAAATGAAACCCGGGCGAGCCCAATCGCAGCGCCGCTCTCGCGCGCGCAAATTGCCTCCTCAGAAGGGAAAATCCGCACTCGTCGAACGAATGCCCACGCCGTCCCGGCACCGGTGGTTTCGCGCTCTGGCTCTGCTCTCGCCGATCCTTTTTCTCGGGCTGGGAGAACTGGGTTTGCGCTCGATTGGTTACGGCTATGCGACCACCTTTTTCCTGGAGAGGCCTCAGGAGGGCCGCGCGCTGCTGGTCGAAAACCCCAAATTCGGCTGGCGCTTTTTCCCCCAGGCGCTGGCGCGCTCTCCTCGGCCCCTGTCCCTGGCCGCAGCGAAGCCGCCGGGCACCATCCGCATTTTTGTTTTAGGGGAGTCGGCGGCAATGGGTGACCCGGAGCCCGCGTACGGCTTTCCCCGACAGCTCGAGCGGATGCTGCGGGCGCGCGACCCGAACCATAAGTTCGAGGTGGTCAATTGTGCAATGGTGGCAATCAATTCCCATGTGATCCGGGAAATCGCCCGGGACTGCGCGCCGCGGCAAGGTGATTTCTGGGTGGTTTACGCCGGCAACAACGAAGTGGTGGGGCCGTTCGGAACGGGAACCATCTTTGGCCTTCAGACGCCCGGGTTGGCCGTCGTGCGAGCCGTCCTGCTGGCGAAGTCCACCCGTCTGGGCCAGTGGCTTGCGGCGTTGCGCCCGCGTTCAGCCGGCCCGGCTAAGTGGCTGGGAATGGAGATGTTTTTGCGGAACCAGGTCCGCAGCGACGCCCCGGGCTTGAGCGTCGTGTATGAGGCTTTTGCCCGCAATCTCGCCGCCATCCTTGAGCTGGGTCGGCGCTCGGGCTCCACGGTTCTACTGGCCACGATGCCGGTAAACCTCAAGAACTCTCCCCCGTTCGCGTCGCAGCATCGCCCGGGCTTAAGCGCTGGCCAACTAGGCGATTGGGATGAACGCTTTGGACGTGGACAAAAGGCCCAGGATGGGCGCCGGTTCGCTGAAGCCCTGGCCGCCTACAAAGAGGCCAGCCAGATTGACGCGGCCTTTGCCGAGTTGGCCTTTCGGCGGGCCGTTTGCGAACTCGCGCTCAGTCAAACAAATGCCGCTGCCTCCGATTTTCTGCTCGCCCGCGATCTGGACACGCTCCGGTTCCGCGCCGATTCGCGTCTGAACCAAACAATTCGCCGGGTAGCCTCCTCCATCCAGGGCATAACATTGATAGACGCCGAGCAGGAATGCGCCCGTCAGTCTGACGACGGAATCCCCGGGGATGCCCTTTTTTACGACCATGTGCATCTGAACTTTACGGGGAATTATCTCGTCGCCGCGCTATTCGCCGCGGAGATCGAGAAGAAACTGACTGGCATCGCGGCTTCCTCCGACGCCGCGTTGCCGACGGAAGCCGACATCGCCCGCCAGCTTGCTCTCACGGACTTTGACCGGCGGCGCGTTGGCGAAGAGATGAGGATGCGCCTTCGGCAGCCGCCCTTTGCCGCCCAACTCAACTCAAAAGCGCGCGACGAAAGTTGGCAGGAAACGCTCGCCCGGCTGGAAGCGCCTCCGGAGCGGTTTATTGGGGAATATCAGGCCGCACTCGGGTTCGCTCCGGAGGATTGGGTGCTCCGCGCCAATTATGGCCGCTTGTTGGAAGCGGCGGGCGACGAGCCGGCAGCCGCGTTGCAATGGCAAGCGGTCGCGCGGTTGATGGCTTTCGAACCGGACTCCTGGTTCCACCTTGGGAATCTTGCTTATGATGCGCGTACATTTGCTCAAGCTCAACGTCTCTTCGAGGAAGCACTTAAGCGCAAACCTGATTTTCTGGAGGCACTTAACGGGCTCGGCCTTTCGCTGGCAGCCCAGGGTCAGGCCCGGCAGGCCATCCGGGAGTTCAAAGCGGCGCTGCGGCTCGACCCGTCCTTCAGCGCCGCTCGGGTGAACCTGGGGGTCGCACTTGCGAACCATGGCGAGATTCCCGCAGCGATGGCCGAATATCGTGCTGCCCTGCAGATCGAGACCAACAACGTCGCGGCGCGCATCAACCTCGCGAAGCTGCTTGCCAGCCAGGGCAATTCTGACCAGGCCATGGTCCTGTTCAGGGAAGCATTAGAAATAAGGCCAGAGGAGCCGATGGCAAACTTCTATCTTGCAAATGCGCTGGTGGCGCAAGGCCGACGGGCCGAGGCCCTTGCTCATTACCAGGCCGCAATCCAGGCCAAGCCCGACTTTGCCGACGCGCGGCTCAACCTCGCGATGGAGTCCGCTCGGACCGGCAACTTCACCGAAGCCCTCGCGCAGTTTGCTGAACTGGTGCGGCTGCAGCCTGATCTTGTCATAGCCCGATTTGACTATGGAGTCGCCCTGGCCCGGCAGCAGCGTTACGCCGAGGCGGCGCAGCAATTCCGGGAAACACTCCAACGACAACCGGACCATTCCGCCGCGAAATCCGCCCTGGAGCGAGCCCTGCAACTGGAGAAGAGTCAACGCCAAGTTCAAGATTGACCGAGGCTCTCCTGATTACCCCTGTGGGCAGCGAAAATCTCCTCCGGGTTGGCGCTGACGGATTACTCCGCGGTTGTCGCGTGTCGGGAAGTGAATCCCTGTGATCCTTCTGTCACGGAAAGCCCTGCCATCGCCAACTGGATAAAGTCAGAGGGGGCCTTCACTTTTCGCAGTGGCAAGAAGGCCCTGCTTTGCCGCTCCTTTGCTACTTCGTTCATAAAGATAACATGGGGTCACCCATTAATGAGATTGTAATGCTTTCTTGATTGTAGGCGAGTGGCGGCAATGCTCTCAGGGCATGGCTCGGAAGGTGCGCATTCAATAAGTTTGAAGTGGATCGCCGAAGTTAGGGAAATAGTTCAGGGCAGGATTTTCAACCGGTAGTAGCCTTGCTCCGAGGCGGCGGGGGTATTGGTGAAGATGAGCGGGGCACCAGTGCCGGGCACGGGATTGCCCAGCGGCATCCAGGAGGCAGCGGTGAGGTTGGTTTTATATTCGACCTGGTAGCTCAGACCCGCGATGGTCGGCCAGGAGAGCAGGAGATTGGTTCCGGCGGGCTGGGCAGTCAAAGACGGGCTAAGCATGCCGGCCGGCCA
>PLZQ01000084.1 GCA_003152225.1 Limisphaerales bacterium
GCCAATTCCTGCCAGGCGCGCTCCGCGTACCGCTTGTCGCCGTCCAACCGGTAAAGCAAGGCCAGCGTATAAACCCGGTTCATGACCCGGCGGCTGGTGGCCAAAAGCCGCAAGCCGTCAGGAATCTCGTAGCGGGAAGGCGCGGCGGTCATGATCTCCTGGGCCTGGGCTTGAAGCTTCGCATGCCAGGACTGGAATTGGGAATCGGTGGCCATCCGCTCTTTCAACTTGGCGTAGTCTGCCGAGGTGGCGAGGAGCCGTGGATGCGTCGGACGGAGGTGGGCCAGAATGTTCGTCGCGGAGGGAATCGGCACGGCTGGTTTGGTGGGGGCTGCCGCGAGTACAGGCAAGGTCGGTGTGCCGAACAACAGCAAGCCGAGTGGCAGGGCGAAAGAGAGAGCAAGGGTCAACTTATATTTCATGACATCAATTCAAACTGGTTCTTCTGCCCGCGCTCCCAATGAACGTCCTTGGTTACAGACTGGCCACTGGGCAACTGGGCCGTGATGCGCTGGGTGCCGTAGAAAGCGCGCACTTTGACCTCACCGTGAGCATCGGTCGTCGCTTCTGTCCTCGTCCACCAATCGCCCTTGACCACTGACAGCAGCCGGTCGTAAACGGGCTTGGGAGACATGTCGCGGCGAAGCCAACCGGCCGCGGCCCTTTGCCACGCGCCAAGGTCGGAGAAGTCCCACCAGGTGATGGCCTGCACACCCGGATGGGAGAAGAGGGCCGAGTAAAACTTCACGGTCTGTTCCGCTTGCCGGGCTTCACCTTCGGCGGTCGTTGCTCCCCAATTCTCGCCGGGTCCCTTGCGCGGTCCGCTGACAATGGTGGATTCGGTGAAATGGAGCGGCAGGCCGAGTTTGCTGTAGGTTTCACAAATGTCCGACACTTTGCGCAACGGCCAGACCCCGTCGTGCATGTGGCTTTGAATACCGATGACGTCAAAGAGGGGTTTCCCGTCGTCCCGCAGGCTGTCCAGGATCTTGTAATAGGCGGGGTCGAAGCGGTAGTCATTCACCAGCAGCGTCGCCTGCGGATTGGAGGCACGGGCGACCTTCAGATGCTCCGCCACATACGGTACGGCGCCCAGCGTTGCGGCCCAGTTGGCCATTTTGGTCTTATTGAGTTTATCCGCCAGGTGCGTGGCTTCATTGACGACGTCCCAGAAGTCAATGCGGCCCTTATAACGAGAGACAATCTCTCGGACGCGTCCGGTGGAGAGTTGCTCGATCTCTTTCGGATCATCCGGCAGCCAGGCCGGTGAGCCGGCGGGGTTGTCCCAAACCAGCGGGTGGCCTTTGCACGTGATGCCGTGTTCGTGCGTCCAGGCCGCGACCTGGTCCGTATATTCGTAGTGCGGCTTGCCGCGCTGTCGCTCGTAGTACGCCCAGTAGAAGCCAAGCGTGCAGTAGTTGAGCAAGGCTGCGAATCGCTGACGGTATTGTTCCTCCAATTCAGGTTTGCCGCAGCGACCGAACATGAAGCAGTTGCAGCCGAAAAGAAAGTCGTGGCGAAGTTGCTCCACCCGCACCTTTGCGCCTTGGATCGGTTTGCCTTCTGCATTCCGCAAGATGATGGTGCCATCGCCCTTGCGGTGCTGCTCAATGCGCGCCTGGGTTTGCGCGAGGACCTCGTCGTCGGTCGCTTCGGCCTTTCTCTCTTGTGCGCACCAGGCAGGTTGGCTGAGCAGCAAAACGGCGGTGCTGGCACCGGTCTTAAGGAATGTGCGTCGGTTCACCACCACAGCAAACTACAACGGGGTGGCTTGCTAAAGGCAAATGTGCTGTCCGACTGCCCAAATGCTCAGCTCGGGATGAGCAATCTGGGCGGGATTATTGAAGCTAGCTCAACCACATTTCGGGCACTTGGTGGCGCAGGCGCCAGACCTTGAACGCGTGGAGCAGGGGGCCGAGGTCTGCCGCGGCGGCGCGCACTTCCTGCTGGTCATCGCTAAACCCGTCCGGCCGGTAATCGGGAATGCCGTCGTCGTCCTTGCGCACGTAGGCCAGCACCCGCAGGAGGCGCTCGCGGTCGGCAGAGTTGGCTGCGGTGAAGGTACTCTCCTGGGCGGCCAGCAGCAGCGCAAAAAACAAGCGGCTGTTCTGTTCGACGTAGCGGTCAGCGAGACTGCCGCCACCCAGCCTAGCCAGCTTGGCCTCGAAATCCGCCGGCAGCCTGCCTTGGGCCAGCGCGCTGCGCACCCCTTGTACGTCATGCGTTGTGACCAGGTGCAAAAACCCTGGCCGCGTGATTGTTATCTGCGCCCCCGGCCGGAACTGGCCGATGGCGTAATTCTCCAAGACGCTGCTCCTCAAGCTTTTCATACGCATGCCACTTTAACCCGGGAGCAAGCGGTTGAGGGTTACAAAGTGGCGCCGGGTTTATCATCGCCGATCAACGTGAGCTGCCTCACTTGTCCTTGCGTGGATGTGGATGATACGGAGCCCATCGCCGATATCGTCGGAGACCAATAGACCGCCGGCTTCGGCCGCCTTACTCTTCCTCGGGCGCGGGTTTGGCTTTCGAGAGCGAGGCTCGAGTCGGGGCGTTAGTCGCGGGAACGGTAGGAGTGGTTTCCTTCAGGAAGTGGTCGAGGATGGCCAGGTAGGCGTCGGTGGCGAAACCGGCCTCCTCGCCGCCCTCGCGTCTGAGCTTGCGGAGTTGGTCGGCGGCGGATTGGGCTTGGGCGCGGATGTCATCGACGCTCAGCTTGCCAGTCATCAAGCCACCGAGCATTTCATTGAACTTGTTGTTGGCTTCGTCTCCGGCGCCGCCCAGGAGCTGCTTCTGCACCTGCTCAATGAGGTTGGTGCTCGTGCCGAGTTTTCGGAGGGCAGGGGATAGATTGGTGGCGCCGTTGGCGGACGCGATGGATGGCGGACGAGCGGGACCGCCGGTCAATGAGGGCAGGGCAGGGGAGCTGGTGGCCGGATCGGCCCCCAGCGTAATGACTGCGACTTTGGCGCGGGGCAGACTCAGGGTGCCGAGCAGATCGCTTTGCAGGACGAGAACATTCGTGCTGAGCGACAAGACCTGGCCGGCAAAATGGTCGCCGTTCTGCATCTCGATCTGGTCGGCCCCTGCCGGGAACGAGCCTGCCAGCAGCCAGAGGACGGCGCCGGATACATAAAACGCCGCTCGAATGCGGTGCCGGCGGTCAGGGTGTGCGACAGTTATTATTGCCTTCTTGATAAAGGAAGCGTTTCGCTTCATGCATAAACCTTAATGCAGTTTCGTCTCCCAGGCAAGGTTGGAAGGGGGTGCTCCGATTCCGAGCTTTACTGCAATGGACTGGCCATTGGAAACGCGTAATGACCCGGCTGAACTACGGCACGCTGACACGGTAGAAGAAGTAGGGAGGCGTGTTCGTGAACGCCCCGCTACCGCCCGTCACTGTCACCGGCCCCAGATTCTTCCAACTCGGGGGCGAGAGGATGGTAGTGCCCCAGAGCGTTGCCTGCGCCGCGCCCGGCACGGTGAACCCGAACTGCGCTTGTCCACCTGGGAGCGGAGTTGCCGAGTTGATCGCCGGCGCGTCCACGATGCTGAAGGTTTGAGCAGAGGTGGATGACAAGCCGCTATTCGTAACGCTCGTGATCTGGATCGTATAGTCGCTGCCAGGTGTCAGGCTGCTCACCGGGATCGACCATTTGAAGGCGCCGGTGCTGGGGGTGCTCATGGTGAGGTTCCTGACGAGCGAGCCCCCTTTGTAGAGGTCAATTCTGACGTTTTCGCCCAGGTTGTCGTCCCATTGCACGAAGTAAGGCAGTCCACGTCTCCAGACCTCGCCGCCGTTCGGGACCGTCACCTGCAGAAACGGCGCGACCGTCTGGAATGAGCCAACTGACCAGGCTCCAGTGCCACCGTCATTGGAGGTATTGAAACGGTAGTAATAGGTCGTGGTTGGGCTGGCGTTACTCCAGACGTAGAAGGCATCGGTTTGGTACGGAAGGTCCACGACCGGGCTGGCGAAATCCTGGTTGGTGGCGATCTGGAGCTGATACCACGCGGCGAAGCCTTTCGGCGACCAGGAGAGCGAGATGGGCAGCGCCTGGTTGACGGAGTAAACCGCACCTGTCGTAGCCTGGAGCGGGGCGATAACTTCGTATAGCTGAACCCCACGGTAACTTTCAACCGCGTTCAAAATGGGCGGATACGGCAGTTCGGCCACATCCGGGTAGCCGAAAATGAACTCGCCAAAATCGCCGCCTTGAGTGCTCAGGTCGATCGCGATGCTGAGCTTGCCGGTCACAGGGTTGTAATCGGTGGGTTGAGGGACGAAGATGCCCTGGCCGGTGCTGGCGCGGTAATAGACCGTTGTGTTTGCGGGATTGGCGATGCCAAAGCTGACGACATCAAAGTTGATATCGGCACCGAGGGTGCCGAGGGCGCTCTCCACCATGCTCACACGCGCGGGCAGAACGCGCGGTGGCTTGGCAAGGAACAAGGGATTGACAGGAGCGTATTGCTCATGGGTAACGCTCAACGCATTGTATCCGCCCCCGCCGGCGGTCACCGTTAGGGAAACGCCCGCCGCGCCAAACTCGTACGTGTTCCCTACTGTTAGCCCAGCTCGAACAACCGGCGTGCCTTGCGACTGCGGCGGGTACGCGAACCGGAAGGCTCGGTAGCTGGCGACCAAGGGGTCGTTAAACATCATCTCATAGACCACATGGCCGGAGGGCGAGACTTCGGTGCAGGCGGGTACTTGGTGATTGCCGATGCCGCCCACGCCCGCGACGATACCCCCGCCGCCCCAACCGATGAAAGTGTTGCCATTGGACAGTCGCTGGGCGCTGCCGGCATGCCAGCTATACCAGGGAGTAGCCGGGGTGTAGCTCCAGACCAGCGTGGCGACTTTGTTAACTTCGTCCAGTTGGTATTCGTACACTTTCGATGAGCGTGTGGACTGTTGGTCGGCATTGCAGAACAGGAGAATATTTCCGTTGGGCAGGCGGCTGAGTCCGTGACACGAAAAATGGGCTGCCGCTTGCACCGGATTTTCCCCTCCCCCGAACGAGAATTGGTTGCCCCAACCACCCAGGCGCCACATGACGGCGCCGGTTTGACGGTTGACCTTCTCGACGTCCACCATGAAATTCGATATGAGCAGATTCCCGTCAGTATCCATGATGACGGTGTTGATGTGAAAGGAGTCCACGACAGGATTGCGCACGGTCGCCATTGCGCCGACGGCCAGGACTGGTGCGTAATAGGTTTGGAACGCATAATGGTCCCAGGAGCGCCACTGCCAAACGACGTTGCGCTGGGCGTCCAACTCTTGAATCACGGCCCCCGCCACGAGCGCGTTAGGATAGGCGCCGGCGACAATTTGGGCCAGGTTCATGTACGATTGATAGTAGCTGAGGGACAGGACGTTGCCATTGGGCAACACCTGGATTTCGTGGGATTCCGGCAAATAGCCGTTGCCAGCAGGGATCGTCTCCCGGAGATTATAGCTGTTATCCAAAATCTGATGATAAACGTCCGCGCCGCCGGTCCAGGAGAGAGTGTGGTAAGATACGGCATCATGCAGGAAACCGTCGGGCAGCACCTTGAAATCAGCGGCCGCGTCTGAAGTGTGTTGATACCAAACGGGCGTGCCGTCATTTCGCAGAATCATGGCATAGAAGCCAACATTCGTCGAAGTCTCGCTGACGGTTAGGAATACGTAACCGTCCCCTACTGCATTGGTCTCGTAAGTGGTTACCGTGACCCCCGGAAAATCCGGCGGCAATTGCGCCTGGGCGGCATTGGGGGCCATTCCAACCGACACCAGAACTGCGGCGCATAACACTAAACTCAGTTTCGCATTCATCATATCAATTCCCTTGCTCAGATCTGGATGTGCTTTACCGTGCGATGTCAGTTCCCTCCCGACCAGTTTTCCCCGAGAATACCGAAATCGTTGAAATCAACCTTTCCGTTGCCGTCCAGGTCGCCGTTCAGGCCGCTCTGCTGTTTAAGCCAGTCGCGGGTGAATAATTGCAGGTCCAGCAGGTCCACGCGGCCATCGAGGTTAAGATCGCCGGGGGGCACCTCGAATACCGACACGTTGTCCAGGTAGATGTCCCCCAGCGCACCACCCAGGTTGAACATCAGGCGGGCATTCAAATCGGTCGTGTTTTGCATGACAAAGGGATAGGCAAAATGTTGCCTTGCGGTGGTGAGAGACGGGAATGCTGCCTCGTAACTCGTCCAGGGAGACTGATCCTGGCCCAACCTGGCCTCCATCGCGCGGCGGCCCGAAGACCACGCGTCAAATTGCAGCACATACTTATTGCCGTGGATCAGCTTCAGTCCGGCCTGCCGCAACTGAATATCGGTTAACGCAGTGCCCGCGCTGACAACATGGACATAGCCTGTGCCACTGACCACGCTCCAGGTCGCGCTGGCAGTCCCGCTGTTGGTCCAAATCCACGTATTGGTTCCCTGTGCGAAGTCCCCGTTTTGGACCATATTCTGTCCGGGCTTGATGATATTGACGGTGGCGCTTTCTTCGTTCGAAAAAGGCCCTTCGATACCTTGTCGGTTTACTGCGGTCACCCGGAAGTAATAAGTGCTGCCATTCTCTAAACTGGTGAGCTGCTTCATGGTAACTCCGGAAGTGGCCAGGAGGTTGGTTGATTGCGGCGTGGGTCCTCCGTAAATGCGGTAGAACGCAACGTTGGTGTCGCCGAACTGGTTGAAGATCAGTGTGAGGTTGTCCGGATAGGGCTCGACAATCAGGTATGGCTGGAGAGCGGACCCATGCCAAGGACAACGCCAGACGCGGTAAGTATCCCGCGGGACCACCCAGTTCATCTCGAACGCCTTGGTCCCGTTCGGGCGCACCTCGGTCAACTTCGGTAAGTTCCCCACGGCCCAGTTGATCAGCGTGTTCCCATTGGTCAACCGTTGCACGTTTCCCAGATAGTACGAGTAATAGTTCGTCGTGGCCGGATTTGGATATTGCCACACAATAGTCGCGGTCAGGTTGGTGGTATCAAGCGAGTACTCGACCCCGCGCGACATCGGGGGGCTATGCAAGTCTCCGTTATCGAACAGCGTGTAGTGATTCGTGGCGACCACCCGAACTGAATGCTGGTTGCGCGGCCCGCTCAGCGGGTCGTTCACATAAGTGTACTGGTTGTGCACGCCGCCCAGGCGCCAAATGAATTCGCCTGAGTCGCGGTTGATTTTAGATATCTCGCTCGTGTTTCGGGAGGAAAGCAGGATGTGACCGTCGGTATCGATGTCAATGGCGTTCATGTGTGGGAAATCGAGAGAACTAGCGCGAACATCGATAAACGCCTGCTCATCGACCACGTCCAGGTGGTCCCAGGCTCGCCATTGGAATATCAGTTCGCCGACAGACGTGAATTCCTGGATGACTTGTTCCGTCACTGATGCAGCCGTGCTGCCGCCCACGACATAACGGCTCATATCCACTATCTCTGTGCGCTGCCCAAGCAGCAAATAGGTTCCGTCCGCCAGCACCTGCAATTCGTGCGAGTCTGCGGCATAGCCGTTTACCGCCCAATAATTCGTGATCGGCCGGTAGTGTGTGTCAAACCCGTTGAAATGATACCCGTCCTTTGCCAGCGTCGTCAAAGTCAATACGCCGTTGTGCTGGACTTTCATATCGCACCCGTCATACGGCATCCGCAGGTACCAGATCGGCGAGCCGCTGTTGTCGAAAATCACATTGTAATTGTTCCCGGCCCCGCCGTAGGCATCGAGAAAGATCGGATTGGGATCAGGACTGTCGGCAATGGAAATCTTGATCCATGGGAAATCGCTTGGCACCGATACGCCGTTGGGCGTGATGCCCGCCAGTCCGTTGGTAGCCCCCAGGTCCGTGCGTAGAGCCGGCAGAATACCTCCCTCCGGCGATGAGGACGCCGGGGCTGATACCCTTCGTGGAGTTGGCGAATAGCCCGGAAAATGTCCCGAGATCACAAACTGATACTGATACGGCGGCACCGGTCCGCCGGCAGCCGGGGGAACTTCCGGCGTCAAAGACACCGTCACCATTTCACTTGGAATAAAGTCCAAAGTCATTTGGTAAGTGACCGTACGGCCATCTCTGGCAATCTTGGTCTGTCCGGCGTGTGCTCCGCTCTGCACCCCGTTTACCTGGATGAAGTTGCACAGGTTTGTGATCGCCGCGGGCAAAATGTTCCGGAAGCGCACCAAAACAAACCGGGTCTGAGGCGAGGTATACTCGGCGCCTGGCAAAGGCGATAAATACATGTAGGCCGCCTCGGTGATAGCGGCCTGGACAGGGAAGCTCCCCAGCAGCAACGCCAAACCCGAAACAATCAGCCGCTTCTTCATGATGTATTGCTGGTGCGCCGCGGACTAATAGCTGTGGACCCGATAAAACCTGGCCGGAAATGCCCCGATCGTTTCAGTATAGATCCCGCTCGTGTTGGCCGTGCGAGTCCATGGGCCGCCCGCCGCGGTAGCACTTTCCAGTTCACCGCCTTGGAAAAGGATGGTCATAACGCCATTTGTTAGTTTTGCTCTCGTGATCGCCGGACCGACAAGGGCTCCGGTGAACTGGGACATGAGGGTGACGCTGGGTGGAGCCGCTACAATTCCGCCCCGGCTGAGGTTGGCGGCAACAGTGACGTTCGCCGTCTGGCTGATTTGCAAGGCGCAAAGCGTGCCGCGCGAAGGAGGGATGGCTGCCGGAACGGCCGGATCCCAAATCGCACAAAGCTCTAGGGTGACGCCGCTGGAATGAAGGCCGGGCAAGGTGCCCCCGGGATTGTCCGCCACCACCGCCACTGGGCTGTATCCGCTCGCGTTCCAGTCCGCATTAGTTCCTGAGTACACAGCGACACTGTCCCGAAATGAAGCCGGAAATATCCCGTATCCCTGAGCAGCCGCTGTGCTTGGCCCGGTAAAATAGTTCGTGATTCCCAGGATCTGTCCCTGGTCAACCGTCACATCCAGGGCAAAGGCTCGAACGACCTCCCCGGCGCTGCACTCATAATCGATGGCCGCTAGCCCGTTGGTTCCTTGCACATACACGCGCACGGTGCCTCGGGCGGGGTAAGCCAGCAGAAACAGGGTTATTAAAAGTATGGTGGCCTTCATTTACGTTTTCTGGTCCGGCCTTTCACTGCTCCTCAAGTCTAAAAAGCCTCGCTTAGAGCGGTGCGACTAGTCTCATGACAATCCGACCGTCGGAGACAAAGGTGGATTTTCGGACGTTCGGCGTGAATCGTATTGTCTCACGCTATGCCCGCTGTTTCTGCCCTTTATCGCAGTTCCCGCGGAACAATCAACATGAAAAAGCGCGACATATCAGAAAGCGTTGCCCCCCCCCGCATCACGCATCACGCATCACGCCCGCTGCTTCCCGGATAGAACGCATCGCCGAGCAGCAAGTTTAGGTCATGGACAGCGAGCGTGAGTTGGGCATACGTGTCCGCCGTTGCTTCGTCCAGCTCGCGTTGCTGCAGGCGCTTGCCGGTGCGGCGGAAACGCGCGCTGAGCGGGAGATGCTCATCCGTGTCCCCGAGGGCACCGAGGAGGCGGCGGACTTTATCGGCCCGCTCGCGCGCGGTGCGGATGATGTGCAAGGCCGCGGCGGTTGTGGTTTGGCCCGCCTGGACGCTCTTGAGGAGCACGCATTCAAACTCGCGGCAGTAGTGGGGGCGATCAGCGTAAACGCGGCAGTGGCAACCATCGTAGGCGGCGCACGGTTGAGCCAGGCGCGGCGGGCGCAGCGCCGAGCGCGGCGCAGCAATGGGCAGGCCCAGCGACTTTAGCCGGGCGGCGTCATCGTCTGGCCGCAGCCCGACGTCGGCAAAGATGACGCCATTGCAGCAGAGCCCGCAAGTGGGGCAAAGCGTCGCGATGGCGGCGCCGTTGGAATTCTTCGAGCCGTTCAAACTACGCTGAAGCTAAGGCTAAACGCCTCCCACGGCAATGCATTGCCCATTTTGGTGTTGCCTTGCCAGGGGATTCTCTTGCAAGGTCTTGACGCACTTACCAAAAGGACAACGTTATGAGCGCAGAACATAGTCACAGCAACTTTCCGAAGCTCCACAATGCCATGTGGCCTGGCCTGGTTGGCAAAGGCAGCCCGGGCGCCGAACCCTGCATTGATCTCGACGCCATGCTCGACCTGACCGCCAAGGCCGAAGTGGACGGGATCAAGTTTGACGGCGTGGATCTCTTCCTGTTCGACCCGCATGTTAGCATCGACATCAGCGATGACGGCCTTAAGCGCCTGGCGGATAAGGTTCGCGCCCGAGGCTTTGTCGTCGGCTCAGTGGTCGCGCCTGTTTGGCCGCCGACGGGGGGCGGCTCGGCCATGGGCAGCGAGGAGGATCGCAAGCGATTCGTCGCGCAAGTACGCAAGGCGTGTCGCATAGCCCGCAAACTGAGCGAGCTGGGCGTTCGGCCCTGCGGCGTGGTCCGCATTGATTCGGCTTGCGGGGTGGCGGAATGGGCGACGGACCCAGAGGCCAATCAGGAGAAAATCGTCGAGACCTTCAAGAAAGCCTGCGAGGTTGCGGAGGGCTTCGGCGAGCAGCTCGCGGCGGAAGGGGAAATCTGCTGGGGCGGCATGCACAGTTGGAAGAAGATGGTGGACCTCCTGGAACGGGTGAACCGGCCCAAGACGCTGGGTTTCCAGGCCGACATGGCTCACACACTCCTTTACATCCTCGGCTATAATGCGCCGGAAGATGCCATTCTCCCGCCGGATTGGGATTGGTCGGATCCGCACCGCTTGAATGAAGCGATGAAGACGCTCACCAGCACCCTTCGCCCGTGGACGATCGACTTCCACGTCGCGCAAAACGACGCGACGGTCCATGGCTCGGGCACGCATGACAAGACGGGGCATCATTGCCTGCCGAATGACCCCAATGGCAAGCTCATCATCGCCCATCACGCGGGTTACTGGCTGCACGGGGAGGATGGGAAGCTCACGAAGGCCATCCGCCACATCTGTTGGGACGGCTGCATGTTCCCCAACGCGGTGATGATGCAACAAGAAACGTGGAATGGCATTCTGCGTGCGATGATCGCGGTCCGCGATGCACATGGTTGGCGGGAAGAACCTAAGCCGGCCGCCCAACCGGAAGCACCGGCCGTCGTAGCCAAACGGAAGAAGGCCGCCCGGCCTGCGCCCAAGGCGTCGGCTAAGGCAGTGTCCAGAAAACCGGTCAAGAAGGCTGCGAAGAAGACAACGCCAAAGGCCAAAGCCAAGCGTGTCAGCGCCAAGGCAGTGGTCAAATCCAAACCTCGAGAGGCAAAAGCGGTTAAAAAGAAGCCCTCGAAGCCAAAGAAGACTCTGCCAAAGAAGGCCGTTAAGCGGAAGACGAGGAGATGATCGACCTCAAGATCCAGCAGTACGCGGAATCCAGCATGAAGCCCACCGCCGAGGTCGCCAGAATCCTGCAAGATAAAAGGGCAACTGACCACCGCAGGCTGGAGCAAATCAAGGCGGAACTGGTGCGGTGTCTGCAGTGCTGAGGGGTTGCTCCAACGAGGTTTGACGCGACTGCACCGATCTAGTGCGGCAATTTTATTGCCAGCGGCACCGGACTATACTTCCATAGGCGGATGAATATCCGTTACCTGACGGGGTCGTCCTGGTTCCTCGTGTTTTTGGTTGCCGCTGCTTCCGCGCTCTCAGCCGCCCCGGCCAATCAGCTTAGTGCCGAAGAAAAAGCTGATGGCTGGAAGCTGCTCTTTGACGGCAAGACCACGCAGGGCTGGCACACTTTCAAGAAGCAAACCTTTCCCGACAAGGGCTGGGTGGTCGAGGACGGCTGGCTGCATTGCCTGGGCAAAGGCGGCGGTAACAAGGGTGGCGGCGACATCATTACGGATGCCGAGTTCAACGACTTCGAGCTGCAGTGGGAATGGAAACAGCCACCTGCGGGCAACAGTGGCGTCAAGTATTTCATCCTGGAGTCTCGCAAAGAAGCCCTGGGCCACGAATACCAGATGATCGACGATAAGCGCGAACCGGATGCCGNNCGAGCACTGGCTCAACGGCGTTAAGGTGCTGGAATACGAGTGCGGCAGCGAAGCGGTCAAAGCAGCCGTCGCGGCCAGCAAGTTCAAGACCACCGCCGGCTTCGGCGACAAGGTCAAGGGCCACCTATTGCTCCAGGATCACAATAGCGAGGTCTGGTTCCGCAACGTGAGAATCCGCGAGCTGTAACTCGCGCTTCAATTCCTCAGCCCCGCGGTGGATCTGACGCCATCTCCACTGCGCCCGCGCGGTAGCCGCTCTTGACGACAACCTCCTGCAGCGCGGGGATGTTGGTCCGGGCTGGGTCGAAGGTGACCGTTGCGCTCCCGGCGATGCTGTCCACGCGCACGGCTTTCACGCCGTCGGTAGCCCGGAGTGCGCGCTCCAGCTTGCGCGCACAATTGTCGCACCCCATGCCGGCGATCTTGAGGTCGCGCGTTTCTACTGCTCCATCAGCCTGCGTCTGCTCTGCGTTCTCCATAATATTTGCTTCGGACATCTGTCTTAGGTGGTGAAACTTAGCACATTTGGATGCACCAGCCGCTCAAAATCCCGGTAGGCCAGTTTGATCACCTCGATGTGTGAGCCGGCGTTGAATGCAATCGTCTCATTATTAGTCAGCGAAGCGGCGACGAACACNNCGTGACTTCCCGCAGGTCCTGCAGGATGATCTTGCGGTTCGCCGGCAGGACGGCCATAGCCATCTCTCCGTCGAGTTGCACAATGACCGTTTTGGCGAGTTCCTTGCCCTTTATATGTGTTGATTCGGCCACTTCTTGCGCCGTGTAGGCGGGCGAGTGAATGATAGAGATGTACTTGATTTTCTCCTGGTCGAGAAAAGCTTTCAGTTTCTTGACTGGCATAGTGCGCTTCTTCCTAAGTTGTTAATTCACCCTAAGCCATCTCCCCGCATAATCAACCCCTGGCCAATATCCCGCAAACCCCGTCCCAGCCCTCTGACAGAGTCCCCCCTGTCGCATTTCCCGTCCCGATATGGACTGTGGCGGCTAGCGAAGCGCCCTGCCATCTGCGCGGCCACGGTCCTGCCAAGCGCGCCAGATTACCCAGGTGCAGGTTACCCCGATGCCGATCCAGCCGATCAGCCTTAGGGCGGCGGCGAGGTGCGTGTCGTATTGCAGCAGGTCCCAGCGTGTGAGAATGGTGTTCCAGTCATGATCGCCCCCGCCGACCAGCGGCAGCTCCAGCGCTCGGGCGTCCGCCATGTAGCGGGCGATGTTGAACCAGTTTTCGAAGAACCAGATGCATGCCGCGGCCAAGCCCAACGCTTGCCCCTTGCGCCAGAAGGAAACCGCCAGCACGCAGGGAAAAACCAGTTGGCCGATAGTGCCACCGTAGGTTTCGAGCCGTGAACTGAACAAGCCAACCAAGGGATGGCCGGCTTCGTGGAAAAGCAGATTCGCATGGTCCAGCAGGAACACAAACCCCGGCTCAGATCGGAAGATGAGCAGCAGCAATAACGCGACGCCCACGGCAAAACCGATCAGCTTGGCGCCGGTAACCGGTTCCCATTCGCGTCGTTCCATAAGGGCCAAAGCAGCAGAAGCTCCGCCAAAGTCCTGGCCGGCCATCGTCGTCGCTTTCATGACCTGACGGTCGGCATCCTTGAAGCCCCCGTTAAAACAGGGATTAGCCGTGAGGCTGGGGTGGCTTGAGCGCAGATAGTCATTAGTGATATTCATTTTGCGCGGGGAAGGAGGCGCCACTTCGGCGGCCAGTGTCCTGTTTTTGGGCACAGGAAGAACCATTCTATGGTACCAGGGTAGGTCCAGGGTGTGTCCAGGGCAGCACCAGTAAAGTGCCAGGACGAGGGGAGGTCGCACCGCGTTTCTCAATACTGCGAATGCTTATACTGCGTCCGTATCTAGCCAACCAGGAGAAGCCGTTTCGTTGCGTTCACAGAGGGGAGTCAAACAAGGCCACCGCACCCTCCAGACAAAAAGCCGCCCGGCTCAGATGAAGAGCCGGGCGGCATGTTTAGCTGAGCCTTTGCTTACGCTGAACTCTACTTGGAATTGGCGGCCGCGTACTGCGAAATGGCTCGCATGTATTGGGCACGCTCGAAAGCGCTCGGATCGGGGCAGTTCTTCTGGCTTAGGCTGCCTTTGAGCTGAGTGACGGATTCGTATTCGTGCTCTTCCATCCATGCGATGAGGTCGCGCTCGATGACGCCAATCTGCCGGACGCCGTGCCGGATGAGCGAGGAGCAGAGCATGGTGACATCCGCCCCGGCCATAAGCATCTTAAGCACGTCCGTGGCGCGGTGGACGCCGCTGGTGGCGGCGAGGCTGGGCCGCACCTTCCCGTAGAGCAGCGCGATCCAGCGCAGTGGAACCCGCATGGCCATCGGAGTGCTCAGGAGGATATTAGGCTTCACTTCGAGCGCTTCGAGGTCAATGTCCGGCTGGTAGAAGCGGTTGAACAGGACGAGCCCGTTCGCGCCGGCCTGGTCCAGGCGTTTGGCCATATTGGCGAAGTTGGTGAAGAACGGGCTGAGCTTCACCGCGACCGGGATGGTGACCACGGACTTAACCGACTTGAGAATGTCCAGATAGGTCTGCTCGATCTGGGCGGAGGTGAGGTCCACGTCCGTTGGAATGTAATAGATATTCAGTTCCAGGGCATCGGCCCCGGCTTGCTGAATGCCCTTGGCATACTGGGTCCAGCCGCCGGCCGAGGACCCGTTCAGGCTGGCGATCACCGGGATGCGCACCGCCTTCTTGGCTTCCGAGATGTGCTTGAGGTATTCCTCCGGGCCGAGGCGAAACTCCTTCGGCTCCGGGAAGTAAGTGAGCGCCTCGGCAAAGCTCTCGGTGCCGTGCTCCATGTGATGGTCCAGCTCGGCGCGATCCTGGCGCAGTTGCTCCTCGAACAGCGAGTAAAGCACCACCGCCGACGCCCCGGCGTCTTCCATTTGCTTAATGCCGTCGATTTCTTCCGACAGCGGCGAAGCCGCGGGAACGAGTGGGGTGCGGAGTTTCAGACCGAGGTAAGTAGTTTTGAGATCCATAGAAAGTGGCTCAGTGATTGATGATTGGTGACTCGTGATTTAGCTGCGCCTCACCCCGGCCCTCTCCCCATCGGATGGGGAGAGGGAGGGCAAAGAGCACCGTTACATTATGGTTGCTGGTCCACCGTTGAGGCTGGTTTAGCTTGGGCGGTGCCGCCGTTGCCGGGCTTGAGATCGCGCCCGGCCAGGTACTGGTAGTTGACCCAGCGCCGGTCGGCATCGACCTGCGCCTGGGCGAAGAACTTCTTGGCATCCTCCGGTTTGCTCTTGGTGAGCATCTTGAACCGGTTCTCCGAGAGCAGGTAGTCCTGCACTTTGGTCTTCGCGGCCTGCGAATCCAGTTGCAGCGGATTCTCGCCCTTTTCCGCGCGACGCGGGTCGAACCGGTAGAGGAGCCATTGACCCGACTCAACTGCCAGGCGTTGTTGCTTGGCGCCGGCGCCCCGGTCCAGGTCGATGCCGTGGGCGATGCAATGGCTGTAGGCGATGATGAGCGAAGGGCCAGGATAGGATTCGGCTTCGATGAACGCCTTGAGCGTGTGCTCGTCCTTGGCGCCCATGGCCACGCTGGCCACGTAGATCGAGCCGTAGCCCATGGCAATCAGGCCCAGGTCCTTCTTGCGCAACGATTTGCCGCCCGCGGCAAACTTGGCGACCGCGCCGCGCGGCGTGGACTTCGAGCACTGGCCGCCCGTGTTGGAATATACTTCGGTGTCCAGCACGAGCACATTGACGTCGCGACCGCTGGCCAGGACGTGGTCGAGGCCGCCGTAACCGA
>PLZQ01000075.1 GCA_003152225.1 Limisphaerales bacterium
CCCCAGAACATTCCTGAAGAGGCCGCATTTGCCCAGGCTAAGAAGCTTGGGTGGACACACTGGTTTCTGCACGTTGCGCGTGCGGACATCGGTAATGGCTATCACGCCCTCTACCCCGTTGATGCCGACTACGCTGCGGGCTACGGTGAACGGCTGAATCGAGCCTATGCGGCGCTCGTGGCGAACGGTTTCATTCCGGTGTGCGCCGGCGTGGCTCCAGATGCACCGCCCGCGCCGGGCTTCGACACCACGCAGGTGCTGGTGGCCATGACCGACTGGGACAACTCGAACCAGGCGGATTGCCAAATCGACGCGATCGCGCGGGCGTTCCCTCGGGCTTTGCTCTACTACGAACTGCCGCAAGGTGATTACTTCCCGAAGCCGGACGCCTGTTCGCAGGTAAGGCCGGACGGGACGAATGGAGGAGTTTGGTTGAGGTCTGTGCGGCAGCGACAGCCTCGCTTCGTCGGTGTTGTTTATGAGACGGACGACCCCAGCAAGGGGGTCCAGCAGGCCATTGACGAGATCTCCAAGGCGCACGCATTCTGGCGCGATGTCCAAGAGGTCGGTCCGGAGAGCGACACCTACTGGAAGTTCTGGGACAACATCAGCTTCGCCGACCAAATCCGCTATAGCGATGCGATCCTGCGCGGTTGCCCGTGGCTTCGAGGATACGTCAGCGGCGCAACGCCGCATCCGCAGTCAACCGACACGCAGCGTCCATCTGGCACGCTTCAGCCATGAGCCGTCTTCAATTTCGATTCCGCCTCCCGGCATTGCGGACAAGTTCATCGGGCGTAGTGTTAAAAGCGCTTTCGTGCCAGTCGTTCACAAGCAATTCATGTCAGTTGCATTTCAACGTCCACTCTCGCATTGCCCATTTGATGACATGAGTTGACACTCCCATTATGAATTTGAATCGGAGAGCGTTTATTGGTGCGAGCCTGTGCGCCGCTTGGCAGTTGCCGTCGGCCTTGGCCGCTTCATCGCTCCGGATTGTCTCCTCCGCGGCACGGGTCTGGCCTGTTTTTTTGGCGCTCTGGACCGGGCTGCTCACGGCGCCGACAGTGTCTGGCGAAGCGCCGCCTCTACGCATTGACCCGGACTGCCCGAATTACTTCCGGCAACCCGACGGCAAACCGGTCGTGCTGATAGGCGACTACACCTGGGGCACGTTTTCCGACATAGACTACGACTACGCGGCGTTGTTCGACCAACTCAAGGCCAAGGGGCTGAACTTCGCCCGCATCTGGCTCTGGTGGGGTGGCGCGCAATTTCCACCGCCGGACGATAAACCCCACGTGGAACCGTTTTTGCGCCCCGGGCCGGGCCTCGCCAACGACGGCCGGCCGAAATACGATCTGAGCCGGTTCAACCCGGTTTTCTTTGACCGACTGCGTGACCTGTGCACGGCGGCGCAGCAGCGGGGCTTGTTCCTCCAACTCATCACGATGGACGCCTGGATGCTCAAGCATCCGCAGCTATGGAAGCTGCATGCTTTCCAACGGGACAATAACATCAACGGCGTCGATGGTGATCCCCGGAACACAAGCACTGGAACCGATGGCCAGGAGGGATTCTGCTCGCTTGGGAATCCGAACGTCTTGCGCTTTCAAGAGGCCTACCTCCGCAAGATCGTCGAGGCAGTCCGTGACTCCGCGAACGTCTTGATCGAGATTGCCAACGAGAACTATTACAACGTCCAGTGGGAGCGCCAACTCTGTGAGTTCATTCGTCAGCGGGAGCGCTCCCAGGCCGGTCCGTCGCATTTGCTCGTGCCGCTCGACCTGCTCAACCACAGCAGCGTCGTGCAGGAGTGGAACCCGCGCGCGATCCACGCCGCGCTGCTCGCCAAGCGGGCTCTCCGCCAACCGCTCATCTTCGACACAGACTGGACGATCAACCCGAAGGACAACGAGGTCCGCGAGGCGATGTGGACCGCGGTCCTCAGCGGCGCGCACTTTAACTACATGGACGACAGCCTCGATTTCGGGGCCAAGCCCGCGCCCGACAAGCGCGCGGCGTTGCACCGACAGATCGGTCACCTGGCAGCGTTTGTGCAGCCGCTCAAGCTGTGGGAAATGCAACCCGGTGATGCGCCGGTCAAGTCCGGGTATGCCTTCGCGATGGCTGCTACAAACGCCCTCGCCGCGTATCTGCCGAACGGCGGCGCGGTCACGCTGGACTTGGCAAAGTTGAGCGGTGCATTCCAGGCGCGCTGGTTCGACCCGCGCGGCGGGTCATTCGGCGAGCCCTTCGGCGTGGCTGGTGGCCCGGCGCGCGAATTCAAGGCACCGGATGAACAAGATTGGGGACTGCTGCTCCAGCGTCAGCCGTAAACGCTTCCGAAGCGACGGCGCACTTCTGACATGAAAATCAAACAACTCCTGCTCGCGGTGATCCTCCTCGCCGTCGTGAACACCTCGCGGGCCGCCGACTCCACGCCTTCCAGTTCCACGCTGCTGGGTATTCGCGGCGGAGAGCTCACGCTGAACGGCAAATCCACCTTTTTGCTTGGCTTCAGCTATTACGGCGCGCTCGGTGCTCATCAGGACACGGTGCGGCGGGACCTCAATGACGCACAACGCCTCGGCTTCAATTGGCTGCGGGTGTGGGGCACCTGGAACGCGTTCGACCGAAACATCTCCGCCGTGGGCGCTGACGGTGCGCCGCGGGAGCCGTTCCTGGGAAAACTGAAGTGGCTGGTGGCCGAATGCGACCGGCGCGGACTCGTGGTGGATGTGACCCTGACGCGCGGGGAAACTCTGCGGGACTTCGCCGCCCATCAGCAGGCGGTGGAAACGTTGGTTGAAGCGCTCAAGACTCACCGCAATTGGTTCCTCGATTTGGCCAACGAGCACGATGTTCATGACGCGCGCTTCGTGAGCGACGCCGAGTTGAAGCGCCTCCGCGATCTGGTTCGCCGGCTCGATCCCCGGCGTCTGGTGACCGCCTCGTTCGGGGGGCATGATCTGACGGCGGACGACGTTCGCGCATCCCTGCTGACCATCGGGTTGGATTTTCTCACCCCTCATCGGCCGCGAACCGCCCAATCGCCGCGCGAGACGGAAGCCCGGACGCGAGCGCTGCGGGCGGCGATGCACGAGTTGGGGTGCGCGGCGCCGATACTCTACCAGGAACCATTTCGCCGCGGCTACAGCGGGTGGGAACCCAGAGCGGAGGACTTTCTAAATGACCTGCACGGGGCCATCGTCGGCGGGGCGGCCGGGTGGTGCTTTCACAACGGCCAGCAGGGGGATACCGCAGACAAACGGCCACGTCGCAGCTTCGACCTGCGGAACGGGCGGCTGTTTGACCAACTGGATGCCGTGGAACAGAAAGTGGTGCAGCAGGCCGCGAACCAACTCAAAGGTCGGCGAGAAGCACGTTAGCTCTACTCTTAGTCCATGCAGACCGTTTTGGAGACAATGGATAAAAGACCTGCTATGCAAATGCGGTTAATCTTCATCATCGGGTTCACGGTTCTTTCCTTTGCCGGCGACGTGATCGCGGAAAACTCGTCCCGTCCTGATCCGCCGCCGACCTCTGCTTCGGCTGTGAGCTTCGAGACCAATCCTGCCCGCCTCATTGGCTGTGGATTTGACCGCAACGGCGACCTCCTCAATCCCTACACGGTCGCCCGGGCACTCAAGGCCGCCCATCTCAATGCCACCTCGGTCGGCTTCTTCGGCCACGACTCCGCCGACCCACATGACTTTGACGCTGCCCGACGCTGGCTCACTCCATGGCTCGCCGCCATGCGTGCCCAGGGGATACTCACCGTGGTCACGATCACCGGCACTGGAGGTCCCGACGGTGGCCTCTCCCGTGCTGAATTTAACGACGAATGGTTCACCACCTGTATCAACGTTCTCGTCAGTCTCGGGACCAACGGGGTCATGGTCTGCCCGGTCGCGGAGGGTTGCATTAAGGAAGGCGCGGACGAGCCGACCCGATCCAAGATTTTACGCTGGCACCACATTACGGCAGCGCGATGGCCCGGCATGAAGGGCTGGAACTTTCAACCACGGCCCTCACCCGGCGATGTTCCGCCAGGTTGGATTGGCATTGTACACCCCCAATCGCGCAGCGACGGCTACCCCGGATGCCTCATCCTCACTGGCGCCCCGCTTTTCCCCAGATACAAGACTGGCCGCTATCCCACGGAGACCATTGTTCCCTCTGAACTGAGCGCATTCGTCCGCCAGGTCCGCGCCGCCGGAAAGGGATACGTCGAATGGGGCACTTGGGAACACGCAGAAATCGACACAGCGGCAATTCAAGCGGTGGGGGCGGCTGCCGCGATGGCCCCGGAGTCGGCTATTACCCAAGCCGAGACGCACGCCTGGGCTCGGTGGGATACCGTGCTGTACAGTACTCGGGCCTATAAGAATCCCTGCCGCGATGTGGTACTGCGCGTGGCCTACACGGAGCCCACCGGCCAAGTCCAGCGAACTTATGGTTTCTGGGACGGCGGTGACACTTTCCGAATCCGCTGTGCTTTTCCCGCTCCGGGTCTCTGGCACTGGCGAACGGAATGCTCTGATACCGCCAACACCGGACTCCATGCGCAGACCGGCACGGTCCGCGTGACACCTTACCGGGGCGGCAACCCGCTCTATCGCCACGGTTACCTGCGGGTCAGTGACAACCGGCGTTACCTCTGCCAGGCGGACGACACGCCGTTTCTTTGGATGGGGGACACCGCGTGGGTTGGGCCGATGAAATCGACGGATGCCGATTGGGAAACTTATCTGGCGGATCGTGTCGGCAAGCACTTCACCGTCATCCAGATCGGTCCGGCAGCGTGCTGGGCGGGCAAACAGGACGCGGCAGGGAACCTTCCCTTCATCGGCGAAGGAATCAGCCAGCCGAACCCCGCCTTCTGGCAGGCCTATGAGCGCAAGGTTCAACAGGCGAATGAAAAAGGCCTTTTTGTTCTCATGGTCGGCGTGATGGAGCCGACCACGCGTTATCCTGCCTCCGCGGAAGCGTGTCTATTCGCCCGGCAAATCGTGGCCCGACTCTACGGGAATTTCGTCGCCTTCTCGCCCAGCTTCGACAGCGGCTACCGCGCGCTGGGTAATGAAGTGGGTGAGGCAATCCGCGACGCGACGCACGTTCATCTCATTACCCAGCACCCAGGAACGACGACCGGCAAGCCGGTGAACACCATCGCTGAAATCTACTTTGATCAGCCCTATCTAAATTTTGCCGGCGACCAGACCGGTCACAACGGCGGCAGGGTGGAGTTGTGCGCCCGCCAAGCGATCGAATGGAATCTTCACCTTTACCACCGCGAACCGCACAAGCCGGTAATCAACCTGGAGGCGATGTATGATGACACCGAGGGCAAGGCCTGGAACGCTTACGGCGCCCGTTCCCTAGGGTGGCGTTCATGGTTGTCGGGTGCAATGGGTTACACTTACGGCACCGACCTTTACCAATGGGGAACGGACCCGGCAAAAGGCGACTACTGGAGAAAGGCCCTGTCACTGCCCAGTTCCGGCCAGATGACCCACCTCCACGACTTTCTGGCCAAGCTCGAGTGGTGGCGGTTCGTGCCCGCCCCCGAACTCATTCAAAAACCACCCACAGAATACCTGCATCGCTCCGTCCTGGCGCGCACCGCGCGTGGAGATCTGGCAGTCGCCTACCTTCCTGATCAGAATGGCGTTGATATTGATCTGTCCGGGTTTGCTGCACGGGTCACAACAGAATGGTTCGATCCGACCAACGGGAAATTCACGGGCACCAACAAAAAACCGCTGCTCAATCAAGGCGGTCACCGATTCACGCCGCCGGGCAAGAACTCTGATGGCGACGGAGACTGGGCGCTGGTGCTGACCGCCGGACTGGACAAGTCAGGAGTAAAGCAATGAAGCAACATCTCGCTCTTTGTCGGCAAATTCTTTTCGCCACCGGCGCGTTGACCAGTTTCACCGTCGGCTTGCTGGCTGCTGAACCCCTCCACCCGCCGCCGGGCAGTTACCAGACATCCTGGCTGGGCAATTCCTTCTCCGGCGCCAGCAGCCGCTGGGTGCAGAACTTCTTTATCAACACCCAGGTTCAGCCCGATGGGACGGTCAACACCTGGAGCCATTGGGACGAAGGCGGGCACCGGTTCGGCGTTTACAAGGATGGCGACGCGATCGGCAACGAGGACGTGAAGGCCAACAGCCTCGAAGCCACGGACAAGGCCGGCCACCATTGGAAGCTGGTCGTCACCTACGTCGATCCCAAGCACCAGGAATGGGACTTCGAGCCGAAGGGCATCCAGTGCGACAGCCGGCAAGTGAGATTCCCAGAACTGTTCCAGCCAACGGCCCTGGCGCTGGCCAATAACGGACAGCTCATGGTCGCCGATTCGCTCACCGGTCCGCGACAACAGGTGTTGTTCTATGACGTGGCCGATCCCTACCATCCCCGACTCATCCGCGCGTTCGGTGAGCGGGGCGGCATCGGCTCCGGCACGCCCGGCGAAGTGACGCCCAGCAGGTTCTGGGGCATCCGCGGCATCGGCATGGACGCGGCGGGCAACCTCTATGTCGCCATGAGCGAGATGGGGACGGTGCTGCGCAAGTTTTCGCCCGACGGCAAGATGCTTTGGCAACTTTACGGGCTGTGCTTCGTTGACCTCGCCTGCGCCGACCCCACCACCGACGGGCGGGATGTCTGGGGCATCAGGAGCAATACGTCATGGACTACGCGAAACCGGCCGGGCAAGAAGCGAAATGGGTCGGATACTCCCTCGATCGCCACCGTTATCCGGATGATCCGCGCGGGCTGACGTTTGTGAAGCAGCAGGGCGAGCATGGCTTGACCTCGCCGCAGATTGTCTATTTGAACGGCAAGCGGTTCCTGTTCGTCGGCGGCATGTTCGCCAGCAACTTCATCAACATCTTCCGTTACGACGGCGAAATCGCGGTGCCGTCCGGTTTGATCCTCCAGTGGGGCAACGATCTCTATAACACCGATCTCAAATGGCCGCCGAACAAGCCGCCGGGGACTTCTATCTGGCGGGACACGAATGGCAACGGCGACTACGAGGCGGACGAGTTTGCGCCGAACACCGCACGCGTGCAACCCGGTCCGTTCTGGGTGGATAAGAAGGGAAACATCTGGATGGCTTACGGCTTCTTCCGCTACGACTTCCAGGGACTCGACAATCGCGGCAACCCAATTTATCGGGGCGACAAGATCACCGTCCTTGATCTGCCTGAAGGCGTGACCAAAGTCGCGCGCGTGGTTTATCTCGACGATTCCGACACGTTGGTGGTGGCGGATGAAGGCAGCGACATGCGCCACATCGGGAAGGTGTTCATCTGTCCTCATTACCTGGCCGGCAACCGGCGGACGGTGTCGTTCGCTTCCGGTGCCGGGTCGGAAGCCGGCTGCGTGGCGGCTGCAGGCGACTATGTGTTCACAGGCGGCTGGAAGGCGCGCGGCCGGATTTGGGTCAACCGCCTTAGCGACGGGGCGGAACTGGGCGCGTTCGATCCGGGACCAGCAGTGGGGGGCGTGGAAAGCACTGGGTGGACAGACATCCTCACCGGCATCAGCGCGTATCGCCGGGCAAACAATGAATACCTTGTGTTCGTCGAGGAGGACTACAAAGCGAAGGTTCTGCTTTACCGATGGAAACCATGAACTCAATCCCGCACCAGCTATTTCCTCGCAATAACAGCCGGCCATGCCTCAGGAGCGATCCGCGAAGCCGGTTAATCGCAGTCCTTTCGGACGGTCTCCCGTTGTTGATCTAAAACAGCCGTCTTTGCTTTAATTGCCTGAAGCCCCTGGCCGGTTGACAAGTTGCGGGCTCCGGGAGAGAACCTGCTCACCGTGGGGCTGCTTCTTTCTTTCCCTGGCGCAGCAGTCCGTGTGAGCGCTTAAAAGCGGTCTTCAATGGCGCGCTCGTCCCGGGAGGGGCATCGAAACTCGCCAGGAAGCCCGGGTTTTCCCGGCCAAGCACTGGTTGCACCAACCAGCCTCTCTTTCCGGTGCGGCGGATGCAATCCATGGTGGTTTGCTGATAGCCGGGTTTTTCCATGCGCATGATCCACAAGCGGTGTTCGCTGAAAGAGAGCATTGGGTGGTCGCCAGGGCTATCTCCCGCCGCAAGATAAGGCCGGCGACCGATCGCATCCCAAATGCATCCGATCTTTCCGGCGTACGTGGGAACGGGAAACTGCAACCGGCTGGTCAGCCGGAACGAACGCAGAGTGCGTGCTTCCAATGCCGCGTATTCGTGGTTTCCGCGAACCAGGAGAGCGTCTTTGTGGAGGCCGCCACCGGTGTCCTGGAGCAGCGTAGAAATGCCCACGACGTGATCCGCGGGAATCCCGCTCGCTGCCCCATGAGCCTCGAGCAGAGGGTTGAGTGCCTTCAAAACCATCCAGCGCACGCTCCAGACGCTGCTTGCGGAGACGACCCACACATCGAAATCGTGCCGCCGCAACTCGCCGATCAGTTCCACCATTTCAGGGTAGAAGAATGGGGCCGGGAAGCCCGTTTCCCCCGGGGTGACCTCGATCATGCGCTGGCGCATGGGCTCAGCGCAGGCAAAAGCCTCCTTCGTAGCCCGAACTATATCCAACGGGGTGAGTCCCTCCATGACTTCGACGGCCCAGGCATAACCGTTGGCCATAGGCGTAGGATCTGCCGAGCCGTGAGTGGTGGGAGCCAGGAACGCCTCATAGTAAGCAGTGATGTCGGGCCCGGAGTCGAGCGCGACGCTTGCCCCACGAGGTACGCGGAACGAGGGACTCAACGTCCGGGCGATCCGATTGGCACTCAATACCCCTTTCCTGACCAGGATCGCAAGGGTGGCCTCAGCGATATCTCCGCAGACGATTGTGTTGTCGAAATCCAGGACGACGGGCAGCCGCTTTCCAGACCCGCGGCGAATCAGTCCGGTCAGCGCCTTTCGGATTTCCTTTCGCCACCCCGGAGCCTGCAACAGAACTGTCGCAGGCGTTCGCAGCTTTGATGACGAGCGGTTGGCTCTCCGTCGGACAACGCCAGCGCTCGTTGCGCGAGGTGGAATTGGACGAGGGGTGCGCATTTCTCAGAACAATCAGTCCTTGGCGCCTCTGGGCCGGGCGTTCCAAATGGAGACCATGAGCAGGGCGGAAAGGAGAGACAGCCCGGCTAGCACCCAGAACACCAGCGACCAGTTTCCTTTCGCCAGATCTTTGAGCCAGCCGATGCCGGCACCGGAGAAGATGGATCCCGTGGCGCCCAGGCACATGGTGAAGCCAGTCGCGATAGAAGCGGCGCGGGGATGGCTGACATCCACTGTCGCCGCACCGCTCATCAACATGTCGGGCCCGTACATGAGAAACCCGGCGAGGCCAAGGACGGCGGTCGCGAGGACCCAATGCCCCTGAGGTATATAGGTGAAGCCAATGCAGACGGCCGAGAGTCCGGTCAGCATGAGCGCGCAAACGGGCGCGCGGCGTTTGCCGAATATATTGTCTGAGGCCCAGCCGGCAGTTATGGCGCCCAGGGAACCTATCAGGGGGATGGCCACGGCGGTGAATGCGCTGCCCTTAATGGTGCGCCCCTGGAATTCAGCCATGTATTGAACGCTCCAATTCATGAAGGAGTAGCGAACCGAGTTCATGCAGAAGTAGCCGATCCCGAGCACCCACAGCACTTTGTTGGAAAACGTAAGGAGGAGGATTTCGCGTGTGGATGGCCAGGAGTTGCCCCCTGCGAAAGGGTCGCTCGTGTTTGCGCGTGCTGGTTCGGCTTCCAAGCCATCATCACGCACGGGCGGCAGCCCGGCTTCCTCGGGGCCGTTCCGGATAAACACGAAGAAGACCAGCGCCATCGGGATGAGGACCAAGCTGGGCACCCAGAAAGCGGCACGCCAGCCAATGCTATCGCACAGGACTCCAGCCAGCAGCCAAGAGAGCACATTGCCCACCTGGTAGCACGTCGAGATCAGCCCCATGACCGTGCCTCGGCGTTTCGAGGTGTTCCAGTTCGAGAGAGTCTGGACCAGCAGAGACCAACCCGCGGATTGGGCGTAGCCGTTGATTGCCCAGAGTGCGAGCATCACGGGGAACGACGAAGTGAAGGAGAACAGAAGGTTCGTGAGCGAGGCAATGACCAGAGCGCCCGTCATCATGTGCCGGGCGCCAAAACGCTGTCCAAGCGTCCCGTTGATGATTTGTCCAACGGCGTAGAAAACTGCATACACGGAAGGAATGGTCCCGATCTGCGCGTTGGTCCAGTCAGGGAACTCCTTCAGAATTGCGGGTTGGGCCACCGCGAAGTTGACGCGGCAAAGGTAATAAGAAGCGTAGGCCCCCCAGAGCAGCCAAAAGATCCGAAGCTGCCAGCCGCGCAGATGGGCCCCGTCTTCCGCCGAGGGAGTAACGGGACTCACGCGTTCATAACCCGTATTCGTTGGATTCATTGGTTCGTCGGCTCAGTGGGTGGCGGGGGCAAGACAACAGGTAAAAGCTAGATGCGCTCGAAATAGCGGACCTTCTCCCAATCGGTTACCGCGTCGCTAAACGCCTGCTGCTCGATCCGCGCATGATGCATGTAAAAGTCCACGACCGGATCGCCAAAGGCGGCGCGCGCAAACTTGCTGCGGTCAAAAAGATCGACCGAATCGCGCAGGCTCCCTGGCAGGCGAGCCAGCTTCGGATCGATATAGGCGTTGCCCCGGTATTCCTCTCCGCACTCCAGTTTCTCCGCCACACCCGCCATGCCCGCGGCAATCATAGCGGCGAAAGCGAGATACGGATTTGCGTCAGCGCCCGGCATGCGATTTTCGATACGAAAGGCCTCGCCGTGGCCGACGACGCGGAAACCGACGGTGCGATTGTCGGTGGCCCACGCCATTCGGGTAGGCGCCCAACTGCCAGGTTGAAAGCGCTTGTAGCTGTTGATGGTGGGTGCGCAGAACAGGCACAATTCAGGGGAATACTTCATCAGCCCAGCGAGGAACTGGCGCCCAAGTCTGGACCCCGCACGGCTCTTGGCGTCCCAGAATAGGTTTTGTCCGCCCTTCCACAAACTGATGTGGATGTGGCACGAACTGCCAGCTTCAGCGGGGGAGTATTTGGCCATAAAAGTCACCGCCTTGCCCTGCTGTTCGGTGATCTCCTTCACGCCCTGTTTAAAGAGGACGTGCATGTCAGCCATCACTAGCGGCTCGGCGTAAGTGAAGTTGATCTCGTGCTGGCCACACCCCCACTCGCCCTTGCTGCTTTCGATTGGCACACGAGCCGCTGTCATGCCGTTGCGAATGGCGCGCATCAGCGGTTCGTCGCGGGTCGGTTGCATCAGGTGATAGTCAATACGGTAGTCGCTCGCAGGCTGTAAGTCGCGGTAACCGCCCGTGAACGCCGAGTGGTAGGTCTGATTAAAGAGATAGAACTCGAGCTCACTGGCGCAGTAGCAGGTAAGCCCCTTGGCGGCCAACAAATCGAGTTGCCGCTTCAGGACCGAACGCGGCGCCTCCGCAACCAGCGAACCATCGTCTTTCGCCAGGTCGCAGAATACCAGCGCAGCACCCGGCTGCCAGGGTAATACACGCAAGGTGGACAAGTCGGGACGGAAAGCGAAATCGCCAAACCCGGCGTCCCAATTGGCGACTTTAAAACCGTCGAGCGGGTCCATGTCGAGGTTCACGGTCAGCAGATAACTGCAGCCGTGAGTGCCGTGACGGACGACAGAATCGAGGAAGTAGTCGGCGCGGAACCTCTTGCCTACGAGCCGGCCGAACGGGTCAGGGAACCCAACGAGAACGGTATCGATTGCGCCTGACTTGACCTGGGCTTTGAGCTGCGCGTGAGTCATAAGATCATTCGGCTATGTAAACGTTCTTCAACTCGGTATATCCTTCCATTGCCACCATGCCGAGATCGCGGCCGATGCCGCTGGTCTTGAAGCCGCCGAAAGGAGCCTCCACATGAACGCTGCTGTGGGAGTTCACGCTCAGCACTCCACTCTGGACAGCGCGGCTTACGCGCAAGGCGCGGCGCAGGTCATTGGTCCAGAGCGAGGCGCTTAGGCCGTAAGGTGATGCGTTCACCTCACGGATCATCTGGGCCTCATCGTCAAAGGGCGTGATAGCGACTACCGGCCCAAAGATCTCCTCGCGCCAGCAGCGGTC
>PLZQ01000561.1 GCA_003152225.1 Limisphaerales bacterium
ACCAAGGACTCGCGAATGCGCCCCAGCCAACGGGGGCACACAGATTCTGCTTGGTAATCGAGCGGGGGTTGCGTATGGTCCGACCGTTTCTGTAAGGGACCGTAGCTATACTCTATGAAGATCCGACTTATCGTGGCGACAGCATTGGCTTGTGGTTGGGCAACGTGGGGCGCTGACTTGCGCATCGGCATTATCGGCTGCGACACCTCGCACGTGGTGGCCTTCACCGAAACATTGAACGACCCTCAGGCCAAGGGGCATATCCCGGGCGGCAAGATCGTGGCGGCTTACAAGGGCGGAAGCGCCGACATCCCGTCCAGCATCTCGCATGTCGAGGGTTACGCGAAGACGCTGCAGGAGAAATACGGTGTGAAGATGTATGACAGCATCGAGGAGATGTGCAAGGACGTGGACGCGGTGTGCCTGGAAAGCGTCGATGGCCGTCCCCATCTCGCGCAAGTGAAGCCGGTGTTGCAGGCGCGCAAGCCGGTCTTTATCGACAAGCCGATGGCCGCCTCGCTGGCGGATGTGCTTGAGATCTTCCGGCTGGCCAAGGAAGCGAAGGTACCCCTGTTCAGCTCGTCCTCGCTGCGGTTCGCCAAGGACACGCAGGCGGTCCACAATGGTTCGATCGGCAAGGTGACGTATGCCGAGACATACGGGCCGTGCGAGCTGGACCCGCACCATCCCGACCTGTTCTGGTATGGCGTGCACGGCGTGGAGAGCCTCTTCACGATTATGGGAACCGGCTGCCAAAAGGTGCAGCGGCAGAAGACGCCCGACGGCAAGATCGAGGTCGTGGGCACCTGGAGTGATGGGCGCAAAGGTGTGTTTCGCGAAGACAATGGCTTCCACGGTCTGGCCAAAGGCGAGAAGGGGGAGACGGCGGCGGGGTCCTTTGATGGTTACCAGCCGCTCGTGGCGGCGATTATTAAGTTCTTCCAAACGGGCGTGGCGCCCGTGCAACCGGAGGAAACCATCCAGATCTTTGCCTTCATGGAGGCGGCGGACGAGAGCAAGAAGCAGGGTGGCGCACCGGTGAAAATAATGGTTGCGCCGGTTCAGAAAGTGGCTAAAATCCCCGGCAATTGATTAAACGCCAATTTCGAAACCTGGTAAATCCTCAGTTGAACCCGTTTCAGTGATGATTTGAGACCCGATGGTCGGGAACGGTCGCGAAAGGGCAGTCAGTCAATAAAAAAGAGTNNTGCACACGGCGCCGTCCAGGAAGTCGATGTCATCAAGGACAAATTCAGCGGTCGCCCCCGGGGCTTCGCGTTTGTCTCGATGGAGACCAAGGAAGCAGCCGATGCCGCCGTTAAAGCGCTCAACGGCAAGGAGATCGACGGCCGGGCGCTGACGGTTAATGAAGCGCGCCCACGCGAAGAGCGTGCTCCTCGCTCGGGCGGTGGCGGTTACGGCGGTGGACGCCGCGAAGGCGGCCGATAATCGTTTTCAGGGGTCTCTGCCAGAGGCCTCGTATGACAAGGCGCGGGACGCAAAGTCCCGCGCCTTTCCCTTTTTCGGTCTGGATAAGCCTGGCTGCTCAAAAACGGGAGTTTGAGGGGACTCTATGGTACCAGCCGCCTGCAAGCTGCTTGACGTCGCCGCGCGGGGTGGCGTTTCGGGCAGATGTAAATTGGCCGTGCAATCCCTGTCAGGCGCGGTTATCAATGCCGCAGAGATGAAGGCAATCAGGTTGATACAGCCAGGCCGTGCGTTGGAGTTGCAGGAGGTTCCCGTGCCGGCGGTGGGGCCGTGCGACGTGCTGGTGCGCGTGAAGGCGGCAGGGATCTGCCATTCGGATGCGCATTACCGGGCGGGCAAATCCGTGGTGCGTCCGCTGCCATTGACCTTGGGGCATGAAGTGGCCGGGGTGGTCGAACGGGCGGGTGGGGAGGTCACCAACTTGAAAGCCGGGGACCGGATCTGCCTGCATTACCTGGCGAGTTGCGGGGAATGCGTGTACTGCCAGCGGGGCAACGAGCAGTTCTGCACCTCGGGCGCGATGATGGGGAAATATCGTGATGGTGGTTATGCGGAGTTCATCGTCATGCCGGCGCGCAGCGTGTTCCGGCTGCCGGAGCAGATTCCATTTGAGCAAGGGGCGATCATGATGTGCTCTTCGGCAACCTCACTGCATGCGCTGAACAAGGCGCGGCTGCGGGCGGGGGAATCGGTAGCGGTGTTTGGCGTGGGCGGGCTGGGGTTGTCGGCGATTCAACTGGCGAAGGTTATGGGCGCGCGCGAGGTGTTCGCGGTGGATATCCGGGCGGGCAAGTTGGTCATGGCGCAACAGTTCGGTGCCGTGCCAGTGAACGCCACGGAGTGCGAGCCAGTGGCGGAGATCGGGCGGTTGACGGGCGGGCGGGGCGTGGATGTGGCGCTGGAGCTGATCGGGCTGCCGTTGACGATGCGGCAGGCGGTGCAGTCGCTGGCCATCCAGGGCCGGGCGGCGTTGGCAGGTATTACGACCAGGACGTTCGAGGTGGCGCCCTATTTCGAGGTGTTGAACAAGGAGGCGGAGATTATCGGGGTGTCGGATCACCTGGCGCAGGAACTGCCGGGGTTGATCGAGTGGGCACGGCGGGGAGCGCTCGATTTGTCCCGGGTGGTCACGCGCACGCTGCCGCTGGATGCCCAGGCGGTGAACGCGGCGCTGGATGATCTGGAGAAGTTCGGCGAGCAGGGGCGGCTTGTGATAACGCCTTAACCATGACCGAGGCCGGACCCACCACAGCCCTCATGACCACAAGGTAATTGCTTTGCAACGGACGGAACGGAGAGGATAATGGCGATACAACATGCGCATCCTCGCCATTGACCACGGAAGCAAGCGGATCGGCATCGCCGTCAGCGACGAGCTGAAGATGATTGCCCAGCCGCTTGAGTTTATTCCCGCGGCGCCATTCCCTGCTTTCCTGGCGCGCCTTAACGAACTGATTAATGTAAAAGAGGTGGAGCTGATCCTCATCGGGATGCCCCGGAATATGGACGGCAGTTACGGCTCCGCCGCCCAGAAAGTCGAGGAATTCGTGGAAGCGCTCAAAGGCCTCGTAAGCGTGCCCGTCAAACTGTGGGATGAGCGGCTTACCTCGGCGCAGGCCAACCGCGTGCTGATCCAGGGCAACGTGCGCCGCGACGAACGAAAAGAAAAAGTGGATGCGATGGCCGCCGCGATACTGCTGCAAAGCTACCTCGACGGCCTGGCTGGCTGAGTGGGGTGAAATTCAAGCTGACCATCGCCTACGACGGCACCGGCTACGAGGGCTGGCAGGTGCAGAAAACCGGCACCGGCGTCCAGGAGAAGGTCGAGGCTGCGCTGGCGAAGCTGTTTCCCAGCCATCCCCGTGTGCATAGTTCCAGCCGGACCGATACCGGCGTGCATGCGCTGGGCATGGTCGCGCATTTCGAGATCCCGCGCGCGGAGTGCAAGATGACGGGGCGCAAGCTCGCGCTGGCGCTCAACGCCTGGCTGCCCGAGGACATCCGCGTGTTGACCGCTGCCCGCGCGCGGGAGGATTTCCACGCACGCTTCCAGGCGGCCGGCAAGCAGTATCGCTACTTTGTTTGGAACTCCGCCGCGATGAATCCGCTCATCCGGCACACGGCTTGGCATGTGCCGCGTCCGCTCGACCTGACCGCGATGCGCGCCGCCGCGCCGTTCTTTGTGGGCAAGCGCGACTTCCAGTCCGTCGCGGCCAACCCGGGTTACGCCAAGGCGTCCACCGTCCGCACGTTGACGCGTTGCGACCTCAGGCAGCGCGGGCCGCTGCTGACGGTCATCATCGAAGGAGACGGGTTTCTCTACAAGATGTGCCGCGGCATCGTGGGAACGCTGGTGCAAGCGGGATTGGGCAAGTTCCCGCCGGAGGAAGTCCGGCGGATGCTTGAGAAAAGGGACCGTCGGGTGGCCGGCATGACCGCGCCGGCGCACGGCCTCGTATTGTGGAAGGTCCACTACGGAAAGCGCAACCAGCAAGGTTCGGAAGCCGTGGCCGTAGTTCGACAACCGAAGCCGGAAGGTTAATCGAACTAGCTGCTTCGACTGTTACAAGGTCTATGAACGTGGTTTTGGTCGAACCGGAAATCCCCCCCAACACGGGCAACGTGGCGAGGCTCTGCGCCGCCACCCGGAGCAGGCTGCACTTGGTCGAACCCTTCGGGTTCAAGCTGGACGACGCGCAGCTCAAGCGGGCCGGGATGGATTATTGGCAGTACGTCGAATGGCATCGCTGGCCAAGCTGGGCGCCATTCCGGAAAGCAATCCCCGACGGGGCGCGCCTGTGGTTTGTGGAATCAAACGGGCCGCGACTCTACACGGAAGTAAGCTTCGCACCGGATGATTACCTTGTCTTTGGCCGGGAGACTGCGGGTTTGCCGAAAAAGCTGCTGCAAGATGACCCCAACCGCTGGCTCCGGATTCCCATGTTCAATCCCAAAGCCCGGTCGCTGAACCTGTCCAATTGTGTGGCACTAGTGTTGTTTGAGGCGCTGCGGCAGCAGGAATTCGAGGGGGGAACTTGAAACCGGATGCGTGAAACGGGATGCGTGATGCGTGACCCGTGAAACATGCTGGCTTAAGGACTGTTCTTGAGGAGTGGGTCGGGTTCGGGGTCTGCTAAGCCCTGATGCGTGTAATCAATATAAACGACAGTCTGGCGGGGGCGGTGGTGCCAAATCTGCTTTATCCGTATTAGTGTGCTAGCTAGTATCTATGTTGTGTTCGACTGCCGTATGAAGTCTGCTTTCTTGATCTCTCTCCTTTCCTGCTGGGTTGCCGTCACGTCTGGTCTGGCGCAAGACCAGACTATTTACACCGATGCGCTCCAAAACGGATGGCAGGACTGGGGCTGGAGTGCGACGAGGGACTTCGCCAATACGAGCATTGTCCATTCTGGCTCCAAGTCCGCCGCGGTGACGATCACCGGGGCTTGGGGTGCTTTCTCTCTTCACCACAGCGACATAAACACCAGCACCTATTCGAGCCTTACTTTTTGGATGAATGGCGGAGCCGGTGGCGGCCAGCAATTTAAGGTCTATGCGGAATTGGGGACCACCGCCCAATCGCCAGTGAGCCTGGCACCGCTGGTCGCGAATACCTGGCAGCAAATCACTCTCTCATTGGCCGCATTGGGCGTGGCCAACCAGCCGAACTTCGCCCGGTTTTCAATTCAAGACGCAACGGGTAGCGCGCAAGCGACTTTTTACATTGACGATATCACTCTGACTACGAACGCCGTGCCCCCGCCGGCGGTGTCGCTGACCTCGCCGGCCGACGGTTCGACCTACGCCACGCCGGCAAGCGTTAGCCTGGCCGCCAGCGTCACGCCCAACGGGCACTCGATCACCAAGGTGCAGTTTTACAATGGCACCAATCTCGTGAATGAGGACAGCGCTTCGCCTTACAGCTTTGTTTGGACCAATGTGACTGTCGGCAGCTACAGCCTGTTCGCGCGGGCAATTTACGACTCCGGCGCGAGCGTGGATTCGTCGGCTGTGAACATGACGGTTACCGGAACCAGCCCGGTCACGATTACGGTGGACGCGCAGCTCAACCGGCACGCCATCAGCCCGCTGATTTATGGCGTGGCGTTCGCCCCCGACGCGAGCACGGTGACCGACTTGAATACCCCATTGCACCGCTCCGGGGGCAATTCCGAGACGCGCTACAACTGGCAAACCAACGCGCACAATCACGCCGCAGACTGGTTCTTTGAGAGCATTGCCGACTCACCGGCCACGCCTGCGGCCGCAGCCGATAGCTTTGTCAGCACCAGCAAGGACGGAGGCGCGGAGCCGGCGCTTACAATTCCGATGATCGGGTGGATGCCCAAGCTGGGGCCGAGCCGCGGCAAGCTGGCCAGTTATTCGATTGCCAAATACGGTCCGCAGACGGGCAGCGACGCGTCCTGGATGCCCGACGCGGGCAACGGCATCAGCAGCACCAACGCCAACCAGCCCATTACCTGGAATGATCCGAACGATGCCAATTTCCTTACCAATTCCACTTTCCAACAGGCGTTTGTCCAACACCTGACCAATCGTTGGGGCATGTCCACCAACGGCGGCGTGCGGTACTACATCATGGACAACGAGCACAGCATCTGGCACTCGACGCACCAGGATGTCCACCCTAATGGCGCCGGCCGTGCGGAAATCCGTGACAAGTTCTTCGACTACGCTGGGATGGTCAAACGGATCGACCCCAACGCGCTGGTGCTGGCGCCGGAGGAATTCGGCTGGTCCGGCTATTTATACAGTGGCGCAGACCTCCAGTACGGCGGCCAACATGGCTGGGGCTATCTCCCGGACCGCAGCACAAACGGCAGCATGGATTATGTGCCCTGGTTGCTGAGCCAGTTTTACCAGCGCGCCACCAACACCAATCAGCGCCTGCTGGATTATTTTACCCTGCACCGCTACACCGAAGACAGCGCGGTGGGTGGCAACGATGTCTCGACGGCTACCCAATTGAAACGCAGCCGCTCGACCCGCTCGTTTTGGGACACCAACTACGTGGACGAGACCTGGATCAACCAGGTCGTCATGCTCATCCCGCGCATGAAAGGCTGGGTGGCCAGTTATTATCCCGGCACCAGGATTGGTATCACCGAGTATAACTGGGGTGCGGAAGATCACATCAATGGCGCAACCACGCAGGCCGACATCCTGGGCATCTTCGGGCGTGAGGGGCTGGACCTGGCGACGCGCTGGACGACCCCTGCCTCCAGCACACCGACTTACAAAGCGATGAAGATGTATCGCAACTACGATGGCAACAAGTCGGGCTTCGGCGACACCAGCGTCTCCGCTACCGGGCCGAACCCGGACAATGTTTCCACTTTTGCCGCCGTGCGCTCATCGGACGGCGCGCTGACGATCATGGTGATTAACAAGCAATTGATATCGGACGCGATTACTGCGGTGAATCTTGCCAATTTCCTGCCCGCCGGCACCGCCCAAGTCTGGCAGCTCACCTCAGGGAACGCAATTACGCGGCTGAGCGACCTGAGCTTCTCTGGCAACAGTTTCACCAGCACAGTCCCGGTGCAAAGCATCACGCTGTTTGTTTTACCGGCGTCCATTGTGGCAGGGCCGGCAAGCAATCCCAATCCGGTCAGCGGGGCGACCAGCGTGGCGGTCAATACGAGTCTGAATTGGACGGGCGGGGCGAACGCGACCTCGCACCGGCTCTATTTCGGCGCGTCCTCCAACGCAATCGCGAGCGCCACCACCAACGCGCCCGAGTTCAAAGGCACCCTTGCGGGCACCAGCTTTGCTCCAGGTCTGCTGGCCTCCAGCGGCCGGTTTTACTGGCGCGTGGATGAGATAGCGGGAGCCTATGTTACGAACGGGCCGGTTTGGACATTTGCCACAAGGGTCAGCGGCACAAACACCCTCCCGCTGAGCGGCAGCCTCGGCAGCGGGGAGACGTTCGTGATCGGCTTCCCCGGCCAAGTCGGCCAGACCTATCGGGTCGAGCGCTCGGAGAGCCTGAGCCCGGCAGCCTGGTCGCCGGTAGCCGACAATGTGCCTGGAACCGGCATCCCAATCCAGGTCGCTGACATCCGTGTGTCGCCGCAGGGGCAACGTTTTTACCGGGTCGTCATTCTTGCTCCCTAATTGCTGGGGTTGGATTTGCCTCCGCCGGGCCGAGTCTCTCCCTGTGCGCGTGGCATTGACAACAAAACATCTAGAAAAGCCCTGCAAACACAGGGGATTTTGCTACCCACCTCGGGGATACACCGGGCATACACCGGGCATACACCAGATATACACCGCCAACAGGCGGTAAACACGCTGTTTTAGCCGTTGGTATCACCTCCTGGACACTCGGAACGACCGAGGGCAGAGAATCAGTTCAAGTAAGCGATCTTGCCACTCATCGGCGGATTGACTAGATTCTCGCACGTGTTCGCGCTGCCGGCATGCCGGAATTGAATGAGTCGCGCCGTTCTCCTGTTCGCGGGGCTATGGTTGTGTGGGATGGTTAGGGGCATTGACCTCCCGACCGCGCCGGGCACGCACACTTCACAACTTTCCTTCGATGTCTGGGAAGTGGGGGAGAACCTGGAACAAGATCCGATCACGGCGGTGGTGCAAACGCGCGATGGCTATCTGTGGTTGGGGACGTACACCGGGCTGCTCAGTTTCGATGGCGTGCGCGTAACGGTGTTCGATTCCGCTACGACGCCCGGCCTTTTGAACGGCCGGGTTACCAGCTTATACGAGGACCGCGACGGAGTGCTCTGGATTGGACATGAGACTGGCGAGCTGACACGGTTGAGCGGCGGCGAGTTTCGGACGATGGGATGCGCGCGTGGCTGGGTGGGAGGCGCAGTGGAGGCGATCAGCGCGGATGAGAAAGGGGATTTGTGGTTGTTGAATGATACCGGGTTTCTGTTCCGCACACGTGACGGGCATGTGGTTGAAGTTCCCGGTGGCGGTTCCGGGAGCCGCAAGGCCTCGTTGAGCCGAGAACGCGGCGGCAAGTTGTGGATCACCGCGAATGGCAATGCGGCAACTCTCGACCGGGGCGAGCTTATCCCCTTCAAGTTCGATGGAGCCAATGGGAACACCTTTGTCGCGCGGGTTGTTCCGGCGAGGGACGGCGGGTTGTGGGTGTTGGCGAATGGACGGCTGAAGAAATGGCGGGAAGGCCAGTGGGTGGCAGACCTGGGGGATTGCCCCTGCGAGCGGGGATTTGTGACGGAGTTATTGGAGACGCGGTCGGGAATGCTGCTGGCGGGCACGGTGAAGGATGGACTGTATCTCCTCGCTGGCCCCGAACCGGTGCATTTCTCCCGGAACAACGGTCTGGCCCATGACTGGGTCCGGTCCCTCTGCGAAGACAAGGAGGGAAATATCTGGGTTGGCACAGGCGGGGGCCTCGACGTCTTGCGGCCTCGAAAAGTCAAGATGCTCAATCCTCCTGATGGCTGGCAGGGACGCGCAGTCTTGTCCTTTGTGGTGAGGCCGGAAGGTGACGCCTGGATCGGCACGGAAGGGGCCGGCTTGTACCATGTCGAGGGAGACCGCTGGACCAATTACACCGAGGCCAACGGCTTGTCCAACCTCTTTGTATGGTCGGTGTTAGAAACGCGGCGGCACGAGCTTTATGTCGGCACGTGGGGCGGAGGGCTGATGGTTAAGACCGGCGAGCAGTTCGAGCCGGTCGGGGATTTGAGCCGGATCACCGCGCCGGCAGTGGCCTTGTACGAGGGGAAACAAGGTGAGGTGTGGATTGGGACAACGACCGGCTTGCATCGATACGAGGCCGGCAAATTGACCTGGTTTGCGGGGAAAGAACAGTTGGCCTTGCCCGATGTGCGTGCGATCGTCGAATCGCCCGACGGCACGGTTTGGTTTGGCATGTTGGGGGGCGGACTGGGCTGCCTAAGGGATGGCGCGTTGAAACAATTCAGAAAGCAGGATGGACTGAGCAGTGATTTTGTGCTGGCGCTCCATGCCGAGGCGGACGGGACGCTCTGGATTGGCACTTCGGACAATGGGCTCTGCCGGCTGAGGCAGGGCAAATTTGCCACGATCAGTATCATGCAGGGGCTGCAGGCCAGCATTATCAGTCAAATTGTTGATGACGGCGCCGGCAATTTATGGATGGGTTCGCACCAGGGCATTTTGCGCGTCAGCAAGACCGACTTGAACCGTTGCGCCGATGGAGAGCTAAAATCAGTCCGCTGCCTGAGCTATGGCAAGGCGGAAGGTATGGCTTCCCAGAAGTGTTCCGGCGGGTTCCAACCCGGGGTTTGCAAAACCGCCGACGGGCGGCTGTGGTTTCCAACGGCGAAGGGGTTGGCGATCATTGATCCCGCCAATTTCACGACCAATATGGTCCCGCCGCCCGTCGTGATCGAGGAATTGAGCGTGGAAGGGAAGCTAGTCAGATTTCAGGAAGCCGGGACAGGCGGGCGTGGGGCGGGTTCTGCTTCGGTGCTGCAGATTCCACCCGGCAAACAGCGTTTGGAACTGCGATACACGGGACTGAGCTTTACCGCGCCTGATAAGGTCCGGTTTAGGCACAGACTGGAGGGTCTGGAGAGTGAATGGGAGGAGGCAGGAACTAAACGCGTCGCGCAATACAGTTATCTGCCGCCTGGCACCTACACTTTCCGGGTGATCGCCTGCAACAATGATGACGTGTGGAACGAGGCAGGCGCGTCCTTGACCTTCCGGGTCTTGCCTCACGTTTGGCAGACCTGGTGGTTCAGGATTATCCTGATCGTAGCCGCCGCTGGAGGGGTGGCAGCGCTGGCCATATTGGTGACTCGAAGGCGGGTGCGTCGGAAGCTGGAGCAACTGGAGCGGCAGCGCGCGCTGGAGCGCGAGCGCGCGCGCATCGCCCGGGACATCCATGATGATCTAGGGGCGAGCCTGACCCGCATTACCCTGCTGAGCCAATCCGTGCGGAGCGAATTGGGGAGCGAGCACCGGGCTGTTCCGGACGTTGACCAAATCTACAGCACGGCACGCGAACTCACGAGGTCAATGGATGAGATTGTGTGGGCCGTCAACCCTGAGCACGACACCCTGGACAGCCTGGTGACCTATCTTGGCCGGTTCGCGCAGCGTTTTCTGAGCGTTGCTGGCATTCGTTGCCGCCTGGATGCGCCGTTGGATTTGCCGGCCCTGGCGTTGACGTCGGAGATACGGCACAACGTTTTCCTCGCCTTCAAAGAGGCACTGCACAATGTGGTGAAACACGCGCAGGCCACGGAAGTGCGCCTTTCCCTGGAGCTCCGTCCGGAAGGCTTCATGCTGGTGATTGCGGACAATGGTCGCGGATTTAGGTGCCCTCCGGGCCAGGCTCCGGCCCTGGAACCCGCAGACGGCCAGCGGTTGGTGGCCGGCAACGGTTTGGCGAACATGCAGAAGCGGTTGCGGGAAATCGGCGGCTGCTGTGAATGGGAGACCGCGCCCGGGGAGGGGACGCGCGCCAAACTCGTGGTGGTGGTCAAAGCCTGGGCCCGGAGCGTCATCAAAACAGATGACAGCCCCTTGCCGTAATAGTGTGATATATAGATGAGCCATGTCAGTTGCCGTTTCGATTGTCGAAGACGACCCCCAAGCGCGAAAGATTATTGCGGGCTGGATCGGTCGTGCCTCCGGCTTTCGGCTGGCGGGTGAATGGGGAGATGCCGAGAGCGCGCTCAAGCTCCTGCCGGAGAAGAAGCCGGACGTGGTGTTGATGGACATCAACCTGCCCGGTATGAATGGGGTCGAGGCGGTCCGCAGATTGAAGCGGGCGCTGCCCGCGACGCAGTTCATCATGCTGACGGTTTATGAGGATGCAGACCACATTTATAATGCGCTCTCTGCGGGTGCCACCGGTTATTTGCTGAAACAAACGCCGCGAGACGAATTGCTCAGCGCGCTGGGAGATGTCCACCGTGGCGGGTCCCCTATGACCAGCAACATTGCGCGAAAGGTCGTCCAGTCTTTTAAGCGACCGTCCGCCCCCGTTCCCCCGGGTCAGGAGCTTTCCCCGCGCGAACAGGAAGTTCTGGAACTGCTGGCGCGCGGCTACCTCTACAAGGAAATTGCCGAGCGGCTCAACATCGGCGTGCCCACCGTCAACACCTACATTCGGCGCATGTATGAGAAGCTCCACGTCCGTTCGCGCGCTCAGGCCGTGGCAAAATTCGCTCACCTTTCGGACAGCGAACAAAAACCGCCCGCCGCCACCCGAGCCCGCCAACCCGGGTAATGCTCCCTGTCATCTGTTTTAATGACATGCTTTTGTTCCGCGCATCCTGATATACTGATTTTGTAGTGTCCGACTTCTATATAAATAGAATGCTTTGGCGGAACGCATTTGCTGCGACTCGGTTTGCTTCCGGTCTGTTGCCGGAGGGGGTCGGGGCCGGTGCGGGTCGGAAATCTGGTCAACATTCTTAACCCCCCAAACAAAACAGGAGATAATACATGAAACGAACATCAACACCTTCAAATTGGCTGGCTCCCGCCATAGCGGGACTGGCTTTGGCCTTTGCTACGAGCTCCGGGCTGGCCGTGCCGGATAGAGACCTGGGCACGTTTGATACTGGCACTAGTGGAACTGGATGGCTCTGGGGTATTGGCTGGGGTAACTCTACCATGGAGTGGGATGGCAGTCAGGATAACACGGGCAACAGCGGCGGATCCCTTCACGTCTCCGGAAGTTTCGACCGGGCCACGTCGGATACGCCTTTGATGCTGTATGGTATTATCTCCGGAAATCCTTGGTATCATCCTCCTGCGGATCCGGCGTATGACCTGGGCGTTTACAAGAGTCTGGATTTCGACATCAAATGGGACGCTGCCCCGGCTAACATGGCCCTCGCCGACTTCAACAGTCCGCCTGGCGGAGGCGTCACAGGTCTTGAAATTAAAGCTTGCCCGGATGGTGCCAGCAGCGGGCCGACGCTTGCGACGACCAACATTCCGGCTGCGGCCGCCAGCGGATGGACGCATATTAGCATTCCTATCAACCCTGCGCAGTCCGGCCTTGACGCTGTTTACGGGATTTGGATGAATAAATGGCTCCCCGTCACAAACCCCCCAGCCAGCTTCGGCTTTTGGATTGACAACGTCGTTTTGAAAGGAGGCGACGTGCTGCCGCCGCCCACCGTCTCGCTTGGTAATAAGCCGGTGCCCGGACTTGCGTTTATCGCCGCCAGCAGTGGACAGTATGACCGCCAGGAGATTCGCACGGTTGGCTCCAATTATGCCTGGTATGGGGCTTCCGGGCCGGTCAGTTACTCCGTTGACGTCGCCAAGATTGGGGAGAACGCTCCGGCTCCTACGGGGTTCACGCTTTTCATGCACTTTGTCCCTGGAATACCGAACCCCAACGATGGAGGTTCCGACTATGGCGAACCCAACGTGGTGATGTGGACCATCGCGAACAGTGCCGATGGCTCAGCATGGTCGCAACTGCGTTACAAGACAAACGCGCCTGCCAGCAATGGCCACCTGTTCGACACCGGCAGTTTAGTGGGTGGCCCCTATAATCCGACGCCCGCGGGCACTTGGACCATTACCTTTAGCCAGGACACGAATATTGTCATCACTGCCCCAACCGGTGGTACGGTCACGAACGTCCTGCCGCCCGAGGTGGTGGACATTTTCAAGAACTATAGCACTAACATGCAGATCAACGTCGGCTGTGTGCCCGGTGATCCAAGCAGATTTGGCCAAATGGCTGTCGTGACGCGCGTTAAATTCACCGGGACGCCCGGCGAACCCAATGTGGATTCCGATTTCCTGGCACAGCCGCGAGATACCAATGTTTGGGGAATCGTCGCGGTGTCACCCGTCGGGGTCCAGCAGATTCCAACAAATGCGGCCTACTGGGTGAACTGGACTTTGCCGGCCAACAGCTTCAGCCTCGAGACCAAGGCCGCGCTGGGCCCCGGTTTTTGGACCAGCCCGGCAATTACCGGTTACGAGCAGGGCGGAGTCCATCATGGCCTCTTGCTTAGCAGCGACCTGCCGGGAACCAACTCCGGTTACTTCCGCTTAACCAAACGTGTTGCCACGCAGTTGCAGGTTCTGCTGCCGGGCGAGACGAACGCGCCGAACACGACTACCGGCAAGATCGGCACGCCGAGCCCGCAAACGACGGGGATTACCTTTGACCTTACAATCAATGCCTGCGATGCCAATTGGAACATCGCCTCGACCAGCGACACCGTGGCGTTCACCAGCGACGATGGCTCCGCCTGGCTGCCTATTAACACCGCCCTGGTGAAGGGAACCGTAACGATCGTCGGGAATACCTATTTCGGTTCTCCGGGCCCTTGGACGATTACGGCCACCGATGTTACCACAAACGCCGTTTCGGCTGGTACCAGCACTCCAATCACAATTCCGTAAGACCGCCGTAACTGGCTGAGTAAGATCACTGGGGCGCCGACAGTCGGCGCCCCTTTTTCTTGATTTAGCGAACAGATGCAGACGATGTAGGCTTTTAGTTTTTGCGGGTGAATTTCCGAGCGGCTCACATCAGCGTGCCCACGCTCAACGCCTACATCCGGCGCATGTATGAAAAGATTCACGTGCGTTCGCGCGCCCAAGCGGTGGCCAAGTACGCCCACCTGTCGGGTTAATCCCCCCTGTCATCTGTTTTAATGACATGCTTCTTTGCCGCGGATCCTGATATACTCATATTGTAGTGCTTGACTTCTATATGAATGGAATGCTTTGGCGGAACGCAGTTGCCGCGATTCGGGTTTCTTCCGGTCTGTTGCTGGGGGGAATCGAGGCTGGTGCGGGTCGCAAAGCCAGCGATAATTCTTAACCCCCCAAACAAGACAGGAGATAGAACATGAAACGAACATCAACCCCGTCAAATTGGCTGGCCGCCGCCATAACTGGACTGGCTTTGGCCTTTGCCACTAGCTCCGGGCTGGCCGCGCAGGACATCCAATTGATGCCCACCGGCATCCAAATGAACGGCGATCCCAATGACACGGACCCGGGCTACTGGGGCACGTATTGGATCACGACGGCAGCGAATGCGACGTGCACCTGGGTTTTCGACCCCACGATGAAGTCCGACCCCACCATCCCCGGTTCGATTTACTGCGTATGCGATTGGACCGGGGGAGCGACCGATATCAATTTTGGAGCGGTATTGCCTAACGGCAAAGGGACGTGGCTGGGCGACCCTAATATTCAGGTCATTGACGGCACCCAATACGAATTCTTGAAGATGGATGTTTATTGGACCAATGTTACCGGCATGACGAGCTGGGCGACGATCGGCTTGATGACGCCCGGTTACGGCATGGTGAACGTAACCAACAACATTCCCATACCCAGCACACCCGGCTGGCAGCACTATTCCTTCGCGATAGACCCAACGTTGGCAAATCTCAGCAGCATCGCCGGTGTGATGTTTTACCGGTGGCAGAACGCGGGCGCTCCCTGCCACGCGGAGTTTTGGGTTGACAATGTCCAGTTGATTGCCAGGGCGGTTGCGGTGCCGCCGCCGACGATGACGCTCGAAAAGCCCGGTCTGTCGGGCGTTGAGATCATCATGGACGGCACCGGCGACGAATGGCAACGTAATGCCATCAGCACGCCGTCCGGCGGCGGGCCTTACCTCTGGACCTCGCAAGGCAGTTATCCCGTGAGCTACTCCTGCACGATCACGAACTTCCCGGACATCGCAACCCATCTTGGCTTTGAGGCGCACATGTACCTCGTCAATGGCGACACCGCCGGCAGTGGCACCGACGTTAGCGGCTCCGCAGACTGGGGTGCGCCAGACCTTCTCATCTTCCGAATTGAGAACCATCTCACCACAGTGCTCACGACGAACGGCACCACGATCACCACGAACTCTACCTACGATGCGATGGCTCAGATTCAGTGGAAGACCAATTATCCTGGCGCCAACGCGACCAATATCCCGGTGGTCGTTTACCCACCAAGCGCTCTTGGCACCTGGACGGTGACCTTCACAGATAGCACCCACGGCGCGCTGACCGGTCCCGGGATTACCGCCACGAACTTCACACTGCCCGCGGATGCGGTTCTGAACAATTTCAGCCCGGCCACATCTTTCCTGCAGTTCGGGATGTTCAAGAACGACGGGCCGAACGACGGGCACAATAACGGCGACCACGGCACCTATAGCCACGTTCAATTCATCGGGGCTACGGCGAATTCATTTGACGATTCTTTCACTGGCGCCACCCTCACGAGCAAGTACGCCTGGCGCAAGACCGACGCCAACTATGTGCAGTATATACCTCCGGGGGCGGCTTGGATAGTTGACTGGACTTTGCCGGCCAACGGCTTCAGCCTCGAGACCAAGGCCGCGCTGGGCCCCGGTTTTTGGAACAGCCCGACAATTACCGGTTACGATCTGGGCGGATTCCATCATGGCCTCTTGCTTAGCAGCGACCTGTCTGGAACCAACTCCGGTTACTTCCGCTTAACCAAACGTGTGGCCACGCAGTTGCAGGTTCTGCTGCCGGGCGAGACCAACGCGCCGAACACGACCACCGGCAAGATCGGCACGCCGAGCCCGCAAACGACGGGGATTACCTTTGACCTTACAATCAATGCCTGCGATGCCAATTGGAACATCGCCTCGACCAGCGACACCGTGGCGTTCACCAGCGACGATGGCTCCGCCTGGCTGCCTTCCAACACTCCCCTGGTGAACGGAACCGTAACGATCGTCGGGAATACCTATTTCGGTTCTTCGGGCACTTGGACGATTACGGCCACCGATGTCACCACAAACGCCTTTTCGGCTGGTACAAGCACTCCAATCACGATTCCGTAAGGCCGTCGTAACTGGCTGAGTAAGATTACTGGGGCGCCGACACTCGGCGCCCCTTTTTCTTGATTTAGCGAACAGATGCAGACGNNTCTGAAGCAGGACCGCGCCTCCCCTCCCGGCCCTGACTTCCAAAGTCCAGAACTCCTGCCTGGCGGGATGCTTAAACATCGTCCATTCAAGGGATTCAACCATGAGCGAGCCCTCCAACACCAAGCTTGCCTGATGAACCCTTTTCCGGTGGTATCCAGGCATACCCGGCTGGCACCTCAGCAGGAAATGATTGTATTGTTCGCCGTTTGGGCGTTGTCATCAGTTTTAATGACTTGTCATTCCCCGTGAAACCGTTAACCTTGCTGATAATTGACGGTTTGTCGCTATGAACACGCAGTCCACCGGACAAAGAAATCCGTGGTTGGCCTCAGTTCGGCGTTGAGGTATGCAGTTACTCTCAAAGCCATACCTCTTGGCGCTGCGGTGACGCCTCCTGCGATTTGTCCCTGCGGATTAAACTGCAAGCCCCCAAAAATATTAATAAAACATGAAACAAAACAAACACATGCAGCAATGGATGCCCCGGGCGCTGGTTGCCCTGGCGCTGGCGGCCTCGACCAGTCTATGCTTGGCCGCAGCCTCAATTAATTATACTTTCAACACCGACGTGCAAGGCTGGTACGCCGCCGACGGCCACGGCAGCGTCGCCTGGAGCGGCACTAACGGTGTTGGGGGTGGCGGCTGCCTCAAATACACCATCGTGGGCGGCACTGATAGCGAAGTGGACCCCAGGGTTGATGTCGCTTTCAACACCGCGCAGTATTGGACCCTTGAGTTCGACATGATGGTTGACCCGGCTTCTGGCACGGATGCTAACGGAAGCTACGGCAACTTCCAGGCAGTCTTTCGAGACTCGTCTTGGAGTTGGGACGGGATGTGGTATGGCGCCGTGGATTCATCATTCAACTCCTACAAGCACGTCACTTTTGGTGTCGTGGGCCCATACAAGGATGAAGCCCATATTCAATTGCAGCTTGCAGGCACTGCTCCCTATAGCGCCGATGTCATAGTTTATATTGACAACGTCGTCCTCACTCCTGTGACCAGCGCCTACGTTAACCAGTTCACGAATGCTAACGAGGTCACCCCCTGGACTTGGGCGAACTGGTCACAGCCGGGATCTGACGAGTGGGTGTCCAGTCCCGATGCTGGCGGCGCTACCCCGCCGGGTTCGATGAAGCTCAACTGCAACTTCGGAGACCTGCCAAACGGTTATCAGCAGGTCGTCTTTGGCAAGAATTTCAGCGGCGATCCCAGCCGATTCACCTATCTGGATATGGACATCAAACTCGACCCGGCTTCCTTCCCCAGGGTTAACGGAACTGGTTATGGCCATTTTGAGAACATCCTCGCGGCGAATGGTTGGACGTGGTTCAGTTTGGGTGCTCTGGACCTAACAATTAATAATACGAACTGGACCCACTTTAGTTGCCCCATCGCTGGGCATGGCATAACCAATATGCAGCAGTTCATTCTCAAGCTCGGTGAAAACAACTTCACCAATACCGTGATCCTGTATGTGGACAATATCAAATTCTGGACTCCACAGGTGCCGCCGACCATCTCGCTCAAGGCCGCAGGTCCCGGGGGGGTGCAGTTCGACTCCGATCAGCCTGCCAACCAATGGCAACGGCAGAATATCGTCACTCCCTCCGGCAATTACGGGTATTCCTGGGTTGGCAATGACTTCGGCACGCCAGTCACCTATTCCTTCACCATTACCAACTTCCCGGATGCGGCGGCCCACCCGGGCTTCGAGGCACATGCGTACCTGGTCAATTATGACACGCTTCCGGCTCCTGTGGCTTGGAACGAAACCTACTCAGCCATTGATTGGAATGCGAGCGACATCGTGGTCGCTGCTCTTCGGAACAACAGCGGCGGCGGTGTTGATTTCTCGTTCAATTTCAAAACCAACCTCTCAGGTGCTAATATCCCTAACACGCTCGCCACCCTCCACGGGCCCAGTGCGCTTGGGACCTGGTCAGTGAGCTTTCAGGACGATGTGAATGTCACGCTCTCGGGCCCAGGCGGCATCTCGACGAATTTCGTCATGGATGCGGCGGCGGCGGCCCAATTCGGCGGCAATATGCTCCTTGATTTTGGCACCTTCAAAAACAACTTCGTGAATAACGGTGCCAGCGCCACCTTCCGCGAGATTCACGTCACTGGTGGAGCCATGCCTTTTGATGAGACGTTTCCGGGCCCTGGCCTGAACCCGGACGCGTCGGTTCCAAGCTGGCGTCTGGCGGCCGATGATGCAGCGGCAATAACCTGGGTGCCAAGCGGCGCTGCCTGGTGGCTCACCTGGACCCTGCCAGACACTGGTTTCACCCCTCAGTCCGCAGCAAGTCTCGCGGGTCCGTGGGCCGATGCAGGGATCACCTATGTTTTTGAGGGATCTACCGGTAAGTCCGGGGCGGTTCCCGTTGCTTTGCCCGCCGGCAACAAGGGTTTCTTCCGTATGATGAAGCCGGCTGGTCCCTAACGCCGCGCATCGTTGAACAAGTGTAGAAACCTCGTGGGCGCCGGGCTTCCCGGCGCCCCTTTCATTAAGTCCACCGAATAGCCTCTCCACCACGAGTGAAGACCGGCTTTCATTTCCCTCGGACCGCGACGCTCCGGTGCGGAACTTCATTTTGGTTGCTGGCTCTGGTGGGGCTCGTCGGTGCAGTCGCGTCCGCGCGCGCCGCCCAATTGCCCCTGGCTTCAGTCCGTTACTTCAACCCTTATCAGAACCCGACGAACTGGGGAGGCTGGGGTTCTGCGATCTACCAGGGTGGCGGGGCGATCGTGCGCAACGTCAGCGGCACCGTGCCGGTGGACAACCTCGGTGATGCGCGTGCGCTGGTCCTGGATTCAGTAAACCCGCCTGGCGGTTGGTGGAGCGTCTTCTTCAAGATCAGCGGCAATCCGCTGAACTGGCTGCGCACCGGCATTAATCCTGCCATTCATCTGGGGCTTAAGTGGAGCGCTATCCCGGCCAACAACGCCTGGAACATGACGGTGCGCATCCAGGCGGGAGCGGATTATAGCCAGACTCTAAACGCGGACGTGCCCTTGAGTTCATATGTGACGCCCCCCAGCAGCGCCTGGCAGGATGTTTACATTCCGGCATCCGCGTTCCGCGCGGCTCAATCTGCCGTAGATTTGACGCATGTCTGGGACCTCGTGCTGCTGCCGGCGGGGAGTTATACCACCCACTGCATCCTCGATATTGCGGCTATTGACCTGGTCCCGTCCCCAGAGCCGGAACTGAACAACTACGCCGATTTCGTCAAAGTCAACCGGGTCGGTTACGCGCCGTTGATGGCATCCAAGATCGTGCTTGTGACCTGGGAGACCAACAACGCCATTTCTACTCCGCCCAACTACTTCAGGGTCGTGAACGTGACCAACAGCCAAGTCGTTTATAGCAATCTGTTGAACCAGTTCGTCCAGCCGAATGTGTGGCAAGCGTCGGGATGGACGCTGGATGGCGACGTGATTTACCAGGGAGACTTCGGACCCTTGCGCACACCGGGAACATATCGCGTCGAGGTGCCCGAGTTGGGCGCGAGTTCGCAGAACTTCGTCATCGGCACAAATGTTTACCAGAGCCTTTTGCGCGATAGTTTGAGATTCTTCTACCATTCCCGGTCCGGCATGCCGATTGTGGCGCCATACGCCGAGGGATATACTCGCGCCGCCGTCCATCCTGAAACCACCAGCGCAGCCTATAATTATGATCCCACCCGGGGGCATTTCAATCTCGGGGCCAACGTTACTCGCGACGCGCACGGCTCCTGGTTTGATGCCGGCGACACACACGTGGATGTGGTCAATACCGCTGTCGCTTGCTGGTTCCTGCTCGAAACCATGCGCGACTTCGGTCGCATCGTCGCCCCTTACAGTCTGGACCTTCCCGAATCCAATTCCCAGCGCAGCGACTTGGTGCCGCTGATCAAGAATGCGCTCGACTGGTTGCAGCGGATGCAAAACGCCGATGGCAGCGTCTGCCATTACGTCCTGGGCAATCCCAATACCGTCGCCCAGCCGCAACAAGTGTCGGATGTCAGTTCATTTGCCGCCGCATGCGCGGCGGGGGTGTTTGCCAAGGCTTACACGGTGCTGGGCGCTGAGCTCCCGCCGGCGCAAGCTTCCAACTTGCTTTACAGCGCCCGGCTGTCCTGGGCGTGGCTTACGAACAATCCCAATCCTGCCTGGCCTCGGCTGCCGCTGGTGAATGGCGTGGATGGCGGAGGCTGGGATACGAATTCTTACTGGGGCACCACCAACGATGACCATCGCCAACGGGCGTTCGCTGCCGTCGAGTTGTTCGAGGCGACGGGCGAAACGGCCTTCAACACCTACTTCACGAACGTGTTTTTGAACCAGAACGGCGGTTCGCCCCTCAACGGTTCGGCCTTCGGTCCCAACATCACCGGTTACGGTAGTGACAATGTGATCGACTATCTGAGACACCCGCTGAACTTCGCCTTCATGGATTACATCCGGAGCAGCCGCGCGGTGACCGCGAGCGTTAAGGCGACATTGCAGGCCGCGTTCCAACATCAGGCGGATGTCCTTACCAACTATACCGCTCTCTCCGGCTATCGCATCCCGTTGCTTTATCCGGGTCACCTGTACTGGGGTTCGAGCGGCGGTGTGCTCGCGCCCTCCGCGATGGTGCTGGCGCGCGCCTTTGAATGGACCCTCGACAACAACTACCACGAAGCTGCACTCCAATCGCTGCACTTCATCTGCGGGCGCAACCCAGTGAACCGCGTTTTCGTCAGCGGCTACGGCGATTATCTCCATGGCTCGGACTTCTATTCCCAATTCTGGACTGACCTATTGCACCAGCCTCCCGGTTATCTAGGCGGCAACATCAATGTTGATGGCTCCGCCGCGCCCGTGGTCACCGAGCCGTGGAAGAGGTTCATCAACACCCAGGACGCGGACATGACCGAGCCGGGCGTCTATTGGAATTCGGCCTTTGCCTGGCTGGTCGGCTATGCCGCCAATGATGCCACGGTCCCCTCGCTGCAAATTACGCCTGCGGATGACGGAATCAGGCTGTCCTGGCCGCTCCGCTCCGCTCCTTTTAGCCTCTCCTCTGCCACCAACTTGGCGGCGGCCTCTGCCTGGACTCCCCTTACCAACCAGCCGGGGCTATCCGGTCGAGTCTGGCAGGTATTCCTGCCTTCGGCGCCGGCCAACCCGAACTACTATCGCTTACATGCCCCGTAGCCATCCCCATTCCAACTGGCACAGCGCGGCGTCCACAAAACTAGTGACACGCGCGCGGCGGGTAGGCATGCTAAAGATAGTTGTTATGACTGCGGTCTGATTAGCGTAGCGTTCCGCTCGAATTGTCCGTTCTTTAGGTTGCGATGCAAACTCTGCGAGTGCTTTCCCGCGTTCTTCACTTGGGCGCTGCCGCCTGCCTCTGGCTCGCCCTGTCTCCCGCGCGTGCCCAGGCTCCGTTGCCCGTCTATGCCGATCATCTGGTGAACGGCTTCCAGGACTGGGGTTGGGCGCCGCACGATTACGCCAATCCCTCGCCCGTCTTCTCCGGCACCGCTTCAGTAGCGGTGACCCTCGCATCGCCCTATCAGGGGCTCCAGATCTACCATCCGGATATGGACAGCCGCCTTTACAGTAACCTCAGCTTTGCGATTAACGGCGGGGCCAGCGGCGGGCAAAGACTGCAGGTCTATGGCCTGCTGCACGTGGGCACGGCGAATAACGCCGGGCAAGGCCAGTACGTTTCGCTCGGCACTTTGCCGACTAACACCTGGCAACGATTCGTTGTCCCTCTGTCCGCGCTCGGAGTGGCGAACCGAACCAATTTCACCGGCTTGGTCATTCAAGATCGAGTCGGCGCCGCCCAGCCGACGTTTTACGTGGATGATATCCAGTTGGTTCCCGTCCCGGCGCCGGCGTTGTCGCACTTGAGCCTCAACGCCACCCAGGCGGTCCGGTCGGTAGATGCGCGCTGGTTCGCGGTGAACACTGCCATTTGGGACAGCAATTTCGATACTCCTTCAACCATTTCGCTGCTCCGGGAACTGGGCACGCGGATGCTGCGCGGGCCCGGCGGCTCGCTCTCGGATGAATACCATTGGAGCACCGACACCAATCTTACCAACACCTGGCGGTGGCCAACCTCGTTTGCCAATTTCGTCCACGTCGCCACCAATGTCGGCGCGCAGGCACTCATCACGGTCAACTACGGCACCGGCAGCACCAATGAAGCTGCCGCCTGGGTCGCCTACGCCAACGGGTCGGCCACCAACACCCTGTCCCTTGGCGTGGACCAGTTCGGAACCAACTGGCGGACCGTGGGCTACTGGGCCTCGCTGCGCGCGGCTGCGCCCCTGGGCAACGACGACGGGAAGAACTTCCTCCGCCTCTCCCGGACCGCGCCGTTAGGGTTCCGGTATTGGGAAATCGGCAACGAGTGCCACGGCACCTGGGAGACCGACAGCAACACCGTACCCCACGACCCATACACTTACGCCTCGCGCGCCCGGGACTATGTCCATCTGATGAAAGCCGTCGATGCCACGGTCAAGATTGGGGTGGTCGTCACCCCCGGCGAATCCAGCTCCAGCAACAACGCCAACCATTTCGTCATCAACCCGCGCACCGGCTCGACTAATTATGGCTGGACGCCGGTGATGCTCGCTACGCTCAAGAGCCTCGGGACAATGCCGGACTTTGCCATCCACCATCGCTATCCCGAATATACGGACAGCAACAACCCTGTGGGAGCCGACAGCGACGCCTTCTTGCTGCAGTGCTCGACGCAGTGGGCGCTGGATGCGGCTGATTTGCGCCAGCAACTCAACGATTATTGCGGCGTGGCGGGGGCGAATGTCGAGCTGCTCTGCACGGAGAACAACAGCGACGCCGGCGCCCAGGGCAGACAATCCACCAGCCTGGTCAACGGCCTGTACTACGCCGACAGCCTCGGCCAAATCATGCAAACTGAGTTCAACGCCTTTGTCTGGTGGGACCTGCGCAACGGCACCGATACCAGCGGTTGGTTCGATAGCACTCTCTACGGCTGGCGGACGTATGGCGACCTGGGCATGGTGAACGGTCTGGCCACGAGGCATCCGACCGTCTATGCGGCCAAGCTCATGCAGTTCTTTGCCCAGCCCGGGGATACCCTTCAAAGTGCCACCAGCGATTACCCGTTGCTTGCGGCCTATGCCGCCCGCCGGGCCAGCGGCGCGTTGTCCCTCCTCGTGCTCAACAAGGACACCACTACGAGTCTCACTGCCCAGGTTGCGCTTGACGGTTTCGTGCCGGACGCAGTCGCGACCCTCCGCTCCTATGGCATCCCGCAGGACGAAGCCGCCCGCACCAACGCTCCCGGGCAGGCCCAGGACATCGCTATGACGAACTTCCCGGCTGCCAGCCCCGGATTCAACTATAGCTTCGCACCTTTATCCCTGACGCTTTTCACGTTCGCGCCCGCGGCCCCGCGCCTGGCTGTGCTTCCACCGGTCACGCATCTGGGCGGCCAGTTTGTCGTCCAGCTCCTGGGCCAGCCGGGAGTGCGCTATTATATTCAATCTTCCACCAACCTCAGCCCTACCAATCTAAGCGCATGGACGACGGTTTCCACCAACACTCTTGTAGCCAACACGCTCAACCTCACGAATCCGATCCCGGCAGGGACCACGGCCAGATTCTGGCGCGCCCTCTGGCAACCTTGAATTGAGTGAATATTGTCGCACAGAAACGGTTGTTCGCGGCGGTTCTCGTTTTCATACTGACGCGCGAGTTCTCTCAGTCGGCACCGCAAATCAGCCAGTTGACTCCTCCACAGCTCTGGCAGCGTCTCGAATTCAGCATCGGCAATGTCCCGGCTGCCGCTAATCCCTTTGACCCGGGTGTCATCCGCCTTGATGCCAGGTTTACTTTGCCTTCCGGGGGGACGAAAACCGTCCCGGCATTCTGGTATCAAGGTTACCTGCGTTCACTTTCGGGAGGTAATGAATCAGATGTTCCGGCCGGCACGCCCGGCTGGCGGCTTCGCTTCACACCCCCTGAGACTGGCAGCTACACGCTTTCCCTCAGCATTAGCACCAACGGCCAGCTTTTCGGTGGGCCGGTGATCACGAACTTCAGCGTGCCGGCAGCCCCGCTGCCCGCCCGCTACGGATATGTCGGCATCGCTCCCGGTCACCAATACTTCCAGACTGGCGATGGCCAGCCTTTGCGGTTGATCGGTGAAAACGTTTGCTGGGGGGATGGACCGGCCACCTACAATTACGACACCTGGTTCGCCGCCATGCAGCGTGCGGGTGAGAATTACGCTCGAATCTGGATGAGCCCGTGGGCGTTTGGCATTGAGGACACGCCGGCAGCGCTCACCAATTACTCTCTTGGACCCGCGTGGCAACTGGATTACGTGCTTCACCTTGCCGAAGCGCGCGGGATCTATGTTCTGCTCTGCCTTGATTATCACGGCATGTTTGTCACCCAGCCGGATTCTATGTGGGGCGGCAACAATTACTGGCCGCAGAACCCATATAACCTGACCAACGGCGGCCCGTGTGCCGTTGCGAACGACTTCTTCACGAACGCCACGGCGCAAAAGCTCTATCAAAAGCGGCTTCGCTATCTTGTGGCGCGCTATGGCTACAGCCAAAACCTCCTCGCCTGGGAACTCTTCAACGAGATCGACAATGACTACTCCTTCCTCAACGCCGCGGACGTCGCGGCCTGGCACGGCGTGATGGGCGCGTGGCTGCACACGAACGATGGGTTCGGCCACCTCGTCACGACCAGCCTTACCGGCAACAGCGATCGCCCGGAAATCTGGTCCCTGCCGCAGCTCGATTTTGCGGCCTACCATTCCTATGGTGAACCGGCTCCTGCCGGCCGCCTCGCCTCGGTGGCCCAGTCTTTTCTCCAGCGTTATGGCAAGCCAATGATGGTTGGCGAATTCGGCACCGATTCGGGCGGCTGGAAGCGGACCAACGATCCTTACTTGCGCGGCTGGCGCCAGGGCATCTGGGGCGCAGCCCTCGGCGGTTCCGTGGGTACCGCCGTGTCTTGGTGGTGGCAGAATATCGATGCGGAAAACGACTATGCGGTCTATTCCGCGCTGGGAACCATCCTCAATCGCACCGGCTGGGGGCGGGGCCTCTGGACGAACGTTACCTTTCAGACAGCCGGCCCGCCGCCGGTGACCGTCGGAAATCCGGTGCCGGGCGGACAGCCGGTCAACGTGCAACTGTCCCTCAACGGCGGTTGGGGCACCCTGACTCCCGGGCGACTCGCCGTTCCGGGTCCGGCGGCAGTTGGGTATTCCGCGAGCGCGCTGGAGGGCTTCGTGCACGGCATCTGGCACTCCGACTTGAAGACGCCGTTCGTGCTGAATGCCTGGCTGACCAACAACGCCCGCCTCGTCATGCATTTGAATTCCGTTTCGGATGACTCCATCATGGCTGTGCGAGTCGATGGGGCTGCGCTTTTCAGCACCAACCTCCCCAACCTCGATGGCACCTACAATTTGAACGAGGAGTATAATCTGGACATCCCCGTCAATTTGCCGGCGGGCCTCCATACGATTGCAATTACCAATACGGGAAACGATTGGTTCTACCTGGATTGGGTCCGACTGGAGCAAGTTCTGCCGGCCGCCTACGCCGGAAACTGGTCGCCTTCAGCCGATGCCGTCGGGCGGCAAGGACCGCATGAATCCCTCCTCTACGTGGTTGCGCCCGGGGTTTCGTTTCCGGCGAATGCAACGACCGCGACGCTGCCGATTCAACATGCTCAGACGGTCACGCTGACGAACTGGCCCGCGGGCAGGTTCATCGCCGAATGGTATGCTCCCGCAACCGGCGCAACCCTTGGAACCTCTCAGGCAACCACTCGCAACGGTGGTTTGGCACTGGCATTGCCAGACTATGCGGAAGATATTGCCGCTGTCGTGCATCCGCCACCGCGCTTAACGCCGCTTGGCATTTCGTCCACCGACGGCTTCCAATTCCAGTTGGATTCTGAGACGGGCGGTCATTACCTGATTCAGGAATCTTTCGATCTGGTCAGTTGGTGGCCGTTTCTGGCCATCACCAACACGAGCGGGACAATCTTTTTGACGGATCCGTCCGCTGGAACCAATGCGCAGTCCTTTTTTCGGGCCTCCACGGGCAATTGAAAATGCGTGGACCTCTAACCAAAGGCAATCCTCCACATTCTGGTGGCTTCGTGGGTGGCCAGTTCCACGGGAATCCGCGGCTGGGTTGCCGCTTGGGAATGACTCTGGTACTTCTGGCGCTGCTCCCAGCCGGGCGTGCCAGCGCGCTCATGGAAGTCCAGTGGCTGCCACCAGATCAGGTGGTCATTTCGTGGCCGTCCGGTCCGCAAACCTACTCTCTTCAATACTCAACGAACCTCTCCGAGGAAGGTCTGTGGCAGACGGCCATCGACAACCTGGTCACGAATCAGGACCGCTGCTTCGTGACGAACAGTGTCGGGGCTGCTCCGTGTTTCTATCGGCTCCGCCTGAACCAGCTTGGCGCGCCTTTTGATCCGAACGATCCTGCAGCTTCCGGCTATCTGCTCGTGTTTCATGACGAATTCAATTCGGCTTCCACTATTGACCTGAACGCCAGCGGCTTTCCCGGATTCAACTGGTATCCGCAACAGTTTTTCGGACGTCCCCCCACCTCCTCCAATTACATCAAAGCGGCCAATGGCGAACTGACCCTCTCCGGCATGGACGCAACCTCTTTCTATACGCTCGCCTCCGCGGCGCCATCCACGAATGCAGCCGGCTATGTGGGGCGTGCATGGGGGGGCGGTGCTTTCATCGAAAGCCGGTTCCACTTTGACCCGGCCCTCATGAACACCAACGGCTGGCCTGCTTTCTGGTCTATGGCCATCGAACACATGGCCCGGCCTGGGATTGCCGATCAATGGCCGGGACTGGCTGCGGGTTACGCGCACTTCATTGAGGATGACTTCTTTGAATACGACACCTATGCGTTTGCCGGCGCACGGTCCTACGGCGCCGCGCTGCACGACTGGTACGGCATCTGGAACCCAACCACCGGCTATTCGAATACTTTCAACCAAGCTAATTTCTTCGTCCATACCCCGGCGGGCACTGACTTCAACCAGTTCCACATCTATGCCCAGCTTTGGGTGCCCAGCACGAATGGTCAGGCGGGCTATGTGATCAATTACTTTGACGGCAGCCCGCTGAGCCAAGTGAGCTGGGTGGGGGCCGGCCCTGGCGCGCCGCCGCCATCGGGCAGCTCCCTTTTCAGCATCATCGACCAGGAACATCTGGTCCTTTGCCTGGGCACGGGCGTTGGCGAGCCCATGGTATTTGACTGGGTGCGTGTTTGGCAGTTTGGCGCCCATGCCGTATCCTACGCTCCGAATTCTGGTGTTGCCGGAAGAAGTACCGAAAAGCCGGCGAAATAATTGCCGAGGGCAAAGCGTGAGGAAAGCCAGCTAAAGCGTGGACTCCCACCGCATTTAGCCTGTGCGCGAGAGTGAAAACCGGTTGCCTATTATCCTTGACCGAGTAATGGATGCCCTTAGGCTGCTCAGATGAAGTCGTTTGGCCTGGTGCGAGACAGCCGCAACCGGAGTCTGCTCCTGGGCGTTCTCGGATTCCTTCTTTGCTGTCCCCAAGGTCGCGCGGCGCGGTCCGAATTGGATCTGGGGGGCACCTGGCAATACGCGAAGGTGAGCCAGCTTACCTATCCTCCCACCAACGCCTGGCAGACCATGACCGTGCCCGGGTATCTTACCGGCTGGAATTACGAACGGGCCTGGTTTCGGCGGGTGTTCACACTGCCCAGCGCCATGGCGGGGCAGCAGCTCAAGCTCAGATTCGGCGGCGTGAAATTCAATGCCCAGGTCTGGCTGAACGGCGCGTTTCTCGGCAGTTATCTCAACGGGTATGAACCGTTCGAGATGGACATCACCTCGACCGCGCGCACCGGCCAAACCAACGAGCTGATTGTCGGCGTCACGGATTGGACGGCCACCTTTTTGGGCCCGGTTGATTTCAGCGCGATGCCGGCGGGCACGGGGGCGCGGGACTACGTGAAGAACAACATCCTGGCGCCTATTGGCGGCCGTTATGACCTTTACGGCGTGTGGCAACCTGTGAAGGTGGTCGCTACGCCGGCTGTCTCCATTGCCGATGTGTTCGTGATGCCATCGGTGCGTACGCAACAACTGACCGTCCGGCTCACGCTGCGCAACGACACGGCCACTCCCCAAGCCGTTGGGATCACCAATCGCGTGCTGGATGGCGCCACGGTGGCACTCACGTTGCCGGGTCAGGTGTTCACCGTGCTAGCCAGTTCGACGGCGCAGATTGACATCCCCGCCTCCTGGACAACCGCGCGCTACTGGAACTCCCTCGACCCTTACCTTTACCAGCTTGAAACCACCGTCAGCGGCGCCGGCTCCGATCAGGTGAATACGCGGTTCGGCTTTCGCGAATTCTGGGCCAGCGGCGGCAAGTTCTATTTGAACGGCATCCCCATCAACCTCCATGCCACCGCTACCTGGCCAGCGGACACTCTCCAGACCACCAACCAAATCGCCCAGGTCCTTCAGGAGGTGAAGAACGGGAACAATGTCGCGATCCGCTTCCACACGCAGCCCTGGGAGGAGCCGTTTTATGACGTCGCCGATCAACTCGGCCTGCTCGTGGTGGAAGAGGCCGCGGTGTGGTGCGACCCCGCCGCCTACCGGCTCAGCGATACGAACTTCTGGAACAACTACTCCAATCATCTGGTGGCCGCCGTAAAGCGGGATCGCAACCACCCATCGATAGTGCTCTGGAGCTTGGAGAATGAGATACTTCACTGCGGGGGGGAGAAGGTTTATTCCGCCACGGACGCGCAACTCGCCGCCATGGGACGTGTCGTTAAAGCCACCGATCCCACGCGCCCGATCACTTACGAGGCGGATCTCGATCCCGGTGGCCAGGCCGACGCGCTCGGACTGCATTATCCCCATGAGTTCCCCGATTTCCAGGTCTGGCCCAACGCGGCTTGGTGGATGAACCAGCCCATCGCGCGCGACTGGGTGCCTGGCGGGCAATGGATTTGGGATCACTCGAAGCCGCTGTACATTGGCGAATTCCTTTGGGTGCCTTCGACTTCAGCGGCGGATTTCACCATCCTGTTCGGCGACGACGCCTATTCCGACCCGGCTTCCTACCGCAACTTAGCGAAGGGCCTGACGTGGAAGATGCAAGTCGAGGCCTACCGCGCTTATGGCGTGAACGGCATGGCCCCCTGGACCATGTTTGAGGACCCCGCCGTGGTCTGGGGGCAGTTTGATCTGCACCCGGATTCCAACTACCTCTACCAGGTGCAAAAACAGGTGTATGAGCCGAACCTGGTGTTTGCCGAGGAATACAACACCCGCTTCTTCGCCGGTCAAACCGCCACACGAACGATCCACACCTTCAACGACCGCATGTTTTCGGGCGATTTGAACCTGCGCTGGCGCGCGGGAGCCGGCGCGTGGCAAAGCCGGGCATTCACCTTGCCCGCCGCCGGACAACGACAGGATAGCATTAGCTTTCCCGTGCCGACGGCGGTGGGCGCTTTCGACCTGCAGTATGAGCTGAGCAATTCGAACAACGTCGTTTACACCAACACCGCGGCCTGCTCCGCCTTGGCGCCCACGAGTTTGACCCTGCCGGTCGGTGTGGCGGCCGGCCTTTACGATCCGAAAGGCACCACTGCCGGTTTGCTGAACCGGTTCGGTATTCCGTTTGGCGCCGTCGCAGACTTACGGACCAACTCGCTCAGCCAGTTCAACCTGTTGATCATCGGTCGCGACGCGTTGACCAACGACACTATCGCCGAGGCGGGCAACAGCACCGTTGCCAGCCGTTGGAAAGACTTCGCGCGCGCCGGCGGATGGGTCCTGGTGCTCGAGCAAACCAATTATCCCTCGTGGCTGCCGGCCGAACTGGCCTTGCAAGAGTACGACGCAAGCTTCGCGTTCCCCAGCCCGGATCACCCGGTCATGCAGGGCGTGGCCGCCGCGGACCTGCGCTGGTGGGGCGGCGACCATCGGGTCGTGGTGAAGGCGATTCAACTGCCCAGCCGTTACAATGTCCGCGTGCTCGCCAGCATCGGCTCCCACCAAGGCTTGAATCTCGCCGCCGCGGCGGAAGTGCCGCTCGGCTCCGGCGGCATCCTCTGCTCGCAATGGCTGCTGACACAACGCTTTGATCAAGAGCCCATGGCCGGACTCCTACTGCAACGCCTGCTGAACTATTGCGCTCCAGGTTATCCGCACCCGGCCCTGAAACCGATCGCCCTGGTCGGCGAAACCAACGCCGCCGCGGTGGCCAAACTGACCGAGCTTAAAGTGCTGGCCGAAAATGTTTCCGGCCGACTGGCCGGCTTGAGCCCGGCCCTCTATCCGGTGCTGATGATCGCCGGCGGCAGCAACGCGTGGCAGGAAGCCGGCGCCCACATCACAGACCTCGCCGCCTACGTGAGCGCCGGCGGCAAGCTGGTGTTGCATAAACCCACCGCCGCGTTCCTCTCGACCGCGCAGGTTGCGCTCTTTCCAGAGTTGAATTACACCGATGCTCAGCTCGGCGCGGTGCTGAGGCGCGACGTCACTAACCCAGCCGTGCGCCTGGCGAGTGACGACCTTTATTGGATCGACCAGGCCGGCGATTGGAACCACGCCGAAACGCTCTCCACCAATGTCGCCAGCCGCTACTACCGCAAGAAGTTCAACCTGGCCACCTACAGCACGATCCAGGTCGAGAACATGCCCATCCATACGAGCGGCGGTGTTAGCTCAGGCGGCTGGCTCTTATGGGCCAACGGCTACGTCGCCCAGAACATTAACGTCACGCAGGCCGGGAGTTACCTTTTCAACGTATTTGCCAGCGGCACGCCCGCGCTGGGCGGTTGGCCGATCATGACGCTCAAGATTGACGGTGTGGCGCAAGACTCGATTACCGTGCCCACCAACCAGACCGCTGCTTACACCCTCATGGCCGATCTCACTCCGGGGACCCACCAACTCGCCATTTCCTACGACAACGATGCCTACGCCCCGCCGGAGGATCGCAACCTCTTCCTGGACCAGATTCAGTGGGGACGCGATGCCGACAACAGCCCAACCTCGCTCCTGACCCGGCCGGGAGCCGTCGCGCAGGTGCGGCGCGGCGCCGGAGTGGTGATCCTGGACGAAATCGGCTGGGAAACCGAAGCCAAGAACGCGGCCAAAGCAGGCCGCTACGCCTGCCGGCTTTTGACCGGCTTGGGCGGAGCATGCCAGTTGCCGAACTCGCTGACCATCGAGGCCGAGGCCATGACCAACCTAAACGTGAGCGCCTATAATGCTTCGGGTGGCATCACCTGGCTCAACAGCAATGGCCGCATTGAGAGCCCGGTCCATATCACTACGGCGGGAAATTACACGTTCGAGGTGTTCGCCGGCGGCACTACCGCCCAGGAGGTCTATCCGCAAGTCGCCATCACCTTGAATGGTGCCAATCGCGTCACTTGGTTTCTGACCAGCACGAACATGACCCGCTACGCTTTCACCTTTTATCTCGGGGTTGGCACCTTCAACCTCGGCCTGGCGTTCCTTAACGACGCCTGGGTTCCACCGGAAGACCGCAATGCCGCCTTCGAGCGGCTCACCCTTACGCCCGAGACTGCTTTCCGCATCGTCAATTGGAGCGCCGACTCTGCTTCACAAACGTTTTCGGTGCAATGGGAGTGTCTTCCGTTCAAGCCCTATGAGGTGCAGATTTGTACGAACCTGGCGGGCGGCCCGTGGCAGGCCGCGACCAATTTCACCGTTCCCGGGAACGTCGGAAGCTGGACTGACACCGGGTTTGCCGGGGCGCCGCCTTTGAGCCCCGCTGCTCCGGAACGCTTCTATCGCATCCGCCAAAGCGGTCCTTGAAGGAGTCGCCAGCTTGCAGGAGAAACGGGGCAGGTGCTGGCGGGACAGGTGCGCGCGAGGGCGGGGAGGTAACGTCGAAGCGTGAAACCCGTCAAAGCCTTGTAACCTTGCCAACCCTTCGGTGGTCTATATCTCAGACCCGGGCGTTTCGGGACGCCATGCCGCTCGGCGGCTGGACCGCACCCGTGCCCCGCCCGGGAACCGGGCGATAGAGGGAAGGAGGAGGCTTCAAATAGGCTTACAACAGGCTTGCAACATGCCTGCAACTACCTTGCAACTATGGAGGGCCCCTGGTGGTGCTATAGTGTTGCTCTGGTGTTACAACGCAGCGCCTTGCTCCAAGCCCGGCCTTACAGCATGCTGCTCCCGTTACGATGAAGCCTGATCTCTTACAACTGAAACCAATATGCGCCATACTTGGGCTGGTGCTCACCCTCTCTGTGCATGGTCAGGAGGCCCGGCTGCCGGCGGCAACGGCCTCCAGCCAGCCGACGGCTTCTCTGCGGCAGAAATTCGCCAACCAGTTCCTCGTCGGTGTGGCCGTGGATGGTAATCCGGCGCAGGAATATACTCGCGCCGAACGCGAGCTTATCCGCGACCAGTTCGGGGCGCTCACACCCGCCAACTGCATGAAGATGATCGCTCTCCAACCGGAGGAAGGGCGGTTTGATTTTCAGTTGGCGGATGCGTTTGTCGGCTTTGCCCAGGCCAACGGGCTCAAGGCTTGCGGCCACTGTCTGGTCTGGGCCAAGGATGAGCGGACCCCGGCCTGGCTGTTCAAAGCGGGCACCAACGTTGTTAGCCGCGACCTGTTGCTGCGCCGAATGCAGGCGCACATTGAAGCGGTAGCCGGACGCTATCGGGGCAAGGTCATTTCCTGGGACGTGGTGAACGAAGCGCTCGACGATGGCAACGAGGATATTCGCGCCTCCAAGTGGTTCAGCGTGCTGGGTGAGGATTTCATCACGAAGGCCTTCGAGTTCGCCCACGCCGCTGACCCGGAGGCCGTCCTGGTCTATAACGATTACAACACCGAGCTGCCGGGCAAAAGGGCCAAGCTGCTACGGCTCCTGCGTCATCTCCAGGATCAGAAAACGCCCATTCACGCGGTCGGCATCCAGGGACACTGGGAGTTGGACGCCGTGCCTTACGAAGGCATCGAGGAGACGATCACGGCCATTCAGCACCTCGGGCTGAAGGTCATGATTACTGAAATGGACATTGATGTGATCCCGCGTTCACGCTGGTGGGCCGAGGGAGGGAAGTATCGGGACGAGTTGGCCCGGTTTAACCCTTATACCAATGGCTGCCCGGCCGACGTTCTGCAACGGCAGGCCGAGCAATACCGCAAGCTCTTCAGCATCTTTCGCCGGCACGCGGATACGATCGCACGCATCACCTTCTGGGAC
>PLZQ01000482.1 GCA_003152225.1 Limisphaerales bacterium
GGTCGTTGTTTGGGGATTAGGGGTACTATGGGGAGACTCCGGAGAGGCTATGGGGGGACCCGCGAGACGGTCTGGTGCAGGGTTGAACGAATAGGGGGGTCAGGCGCGGCTGTTTAGGGCGCCAAGCTGGGTTCGGATGGGCCGCCGAGACGCGGGAGACGGATAAAGGGCCAGAGGCCGGGGCACCGTTTGGCGCGCGGTCCTTCAGGCAAACCCAGCAACCATTGCATCGGAAAGAGCGATGAACCAGGTTCTGCTCTCTCAGGGCTTGGAAATAAATGACTGCTGCTCCAGTCTCCGCGAAAAGGTGGCTGGGCTGAGGAAGGGCTGATCATTATGAGCTCTTGAGCCGAGGGCGGACCCGTCGGATGGCCACGAATGCGGAGACCAATTCCACCGGGAACAAGGAAGAGCCGCCTGAAGACTGTGCGCCTGGAGAAAGAGTGGCCTCCTCTTCACGCCCTGCGCCCGCTTTTCGCTCGTCGCCCCGGGGAATCCCCGGAGGAATTTCCAGCATCGCCCCGGATTGTTCTCCGAAACGCGAGCGCGTTATGATCGGGTCCTTGAATGGGAAACTGGTTGTGATTGGTCTTAGGAATTTATGACAACGCACGGCAAGGTTCTGGGCAAACGCATACTTCTTGCGGAGGATCAGCAAGACGTCCGTGAGCTGACTAAACTGCTGCTCGACATGGATGAGCATATCGTCACGGAGGCTGTCAACGGGAAGGAGGCGCTGGACCTGTTCGCGCCGGACCGTTTTGACCTGGTGATTACGGATTACCTCATGCCATTGATGAGGGGCGATGAGCTGGCGAGAAGTATCAAGCGGTTGGCGCCTTCCGAGCCGGTTCTGATGATTACCGGCTCCGCGGCGGAATTGGGTAGCATTCAAACCTCAGCGGATGCAGTGCTGAACAAACCATTCAGATTTGAGGAGCTGCGCCAAGCCGTGGCACAGCTACTTGCCCCCGAACCTGCCTAAAGCCGCGGTGAAAAGGCCCCTTTACCGCGAGTGTTGCTGGTAAATCAGGAAGATCAAGCCGGCCACCCCGGCGAGGGCAAAGAAGACAACAACGGCGCACCAAAGAAAGATGCGCCATCTCACTCGCCGTATCTGCCGCAACTCACTCTGCGAAAGTGGCCTGCTGTATCCAGCCATCTGATAACGATACCACCACGACGGACGGGGCCAAGAGTTTTCACTTGCGAGAATGGTTGACACACGCCCACGGCATTTCCTGGCGCCGCGCTGTGGGTGCGCAGGTCAGAGTTGAGGAACGGGTGGCAGCGCGCCAAGGTCAATGGGGTGCTGCTTTGAGCTGCTGAAAGGTGTCGATTTGCGCCTTGGACCTGGCGGCAATCTCCTTCAGTTTTTCGATCTGCTCCGCCTGGACCTGCTGAAGGTGCTTCAGGGCGGCTTGCTTTTCGGCCTCCGTCCCAACCTTCTGGGCCTCGGCGAGGCGTTGCTCGGCTTCCTTGACCTGTGCCTGCATCTCTTTGGACGCGGCGGTGAACTCTTTGTAGGCGGCATCCTGGAGGATCTGTTTCCCTGCCGGCACGGACACGGCATCGAGGTCGGGGATCAAGGCCCGCACCTCCTGGACAGCAGCCGTGTTGATTTGGGAAACCGCGGTTGGGACCGCGACGGCGCGGGTTGCATCCACCAGACGGATGATGGCTCGGGTCAGGTCGGGCTCCAGGGCTTGTTCCCAGTCCGGCGAGAGGTGAGGCAGCGTCTCCTTTCGCCCGTTAAGCGCCAGCGTGATGCCCAGGTAACAGGCTTCGCCTTTGTCGAGGTTGAAGACGGTAATGCCATCCGCCATAGCAGCGTTCGCGTCGGAATTAGACTGCGAGGTGAAGGAGGTCACTTTAATCTTGCCAGGAGCGTCTTGCTGGTATGCGGACAGCAACTGGCCCACCCGGCCGGCGAACGCAGTCACGGAGGCCGGCACCGTCGCCGGATCAAGCAGAGCATAGAAACGGATTTCGAGCGACGATTCCAACCCGGCCAGAATAGATGTGGTGCTGTCCGAAAGCACGATGCCCGAGGCGCCGCTGGCCGGCCCACCGGCGCTGGCTGCGCCGCGCTGTGAGGCGCGGTAAAACCAGTAGGCCCCGCTCGCGATGCCCAGCAGGCACACTACCAGGAGGAGAAAGATAGTCCGCGTGCCAGCCCGCTCGCCAGGTCTCAGTCCCAGCGTCGCACCCAACCCATTTACCAAAGAGGCTCTCATCATGTCTATTGTTCGTCGCCGCGCCCGTCGCATGCTAGACGAGAACATGGCCGAACCCGAAGCCGAAAGCGAGGGGAACTTGCCTCCCGGTCGCGCCCCCGTGGTTGGCATCCCCTGGCTCCTTCACTTGCAGATAAAGGCTGGCGTGCGGAAGTATTTGTAAAAAGGCCAATTAATGTTAAGCATACGACAATATCCGTGAAGCCGGCACCGGGCTGCCAGACCTACAGTTGAACGGAAAGCCTGCCAGCTTGGATGCACTCGGGTATTGCGTGAATTCGGTGAATCATTCAGCATGCGCTCGAACGAACCCTGTTGGCGATGAAATGCGGGCGTTGGCGGCGCCCTGCGAGAATTGTCTGCGGCAGCACAATCGGCGGCTTATGAACAGCAATAGACCTCTCTGGACAACCCGGATGTTGCTCGTGACTCTGGCCATGGCATTCGGGGCCGTGCCTAGCGAATCGGTCAACGCACAGAGCGTTCCACATCTGACGATCCTTCAACCCGGGGGAATGCCCGGATCGCCCGTCATGACCGGGGTGGGGCGCGTCACCAACGGGGTGAGCGTGACGTGGGACGGGCCGCCGGGCGCCTACCAGCTTTTCCAAAAGCGCTCGCTTAAGGACGCCAGTTGGCAAGCGGTGGGCGCTGCCAGCCTGCTCCGCCAAGCGACCATCACCAGCCTCACCAGCAACGCCTTCTTCCGAGTCTCCGGCCCAACGCCCCAATACGCCGGAGCCGCAACCTGCGCGGAGTGCCATGCGGAAGTCCTCAACACGGTCGTCCATACCGCCCATTTCGGCGCTTTTTCCAACGCGGTGTTCGTGGCTAAGGGAGGCCAGACCAACAGTTCCTGCCTGCCCTGCCACACGGTGGGTTACCACCTGCCAACCGGTTTCGCCAACCAGTCTGCCACCCCGCAACTCGCCGGCGTTCAATGCGAGAACTGCCACGGCCCGGCCGCAAATCACGCCGCCAATCCGATCGATCCGACCGCCATACCGCGCGTTGAAGTGGCGGCTACCCTGTGCGGGGGGTGTCATAATACGCAGTTTGTTCCCGCTTTGGCGGCGAGCTACCACCCCCCCTACTATGAGGAATGGAATGCCTCACCGCATCAATCAGTGTTGGCCGAGTTGAAAGCGGACTTTGCCGGCAGCTCGGGCACCAGTGTTTTCATTCCCACTTGCGGGCGCTGTCACTCCGGAACCGTGCGGGAGGCGTTCCTGGAAGATACTCCTTTGCCCAACGCCCAGGAAGCCAGCGCGGTAGGTATTGCGTGCGCGACATGCCACGACGCCCACCAGGTGAACGTCTTCACGAACGTGCTGAGCGGGGTAATCACGAATCCCGTGACGGGGGGAGTGGTCGTCTCCAACGGCCCGGTCGGGGGCACTTACACCACTCAACTCCGCAATCCCCTGTCTTCGGTGCTGGACTACCATGTAACTGGTGATTTCACGACCAATTACAACCCGGCCATCAATGTCTGTGCCCAGTGTCATAATGACCGGGGCCCTTCGTACAAGGACACCTCTCGCCCGCCTCACAACTCACCTCAGTACAACATGCTGATCGGCACCACCGGCGTGCTGGACCCCAACAATCCTGATGTTCCCCATTTCCAGCCGGGCTCCCACGCGCTGTTCATTACCAACCAGTGCGTCGGCTGTCACATGCAAACAGCCCCCTCCGCGGGCCCAAACCAGCCGCCAACCGCCGGTCACCATTTCCAGATCGATAATAACTACAGTGTCTGCGCCTCGTGCCATGGAAGCGCGGCGAACGCCAGCAATACGGTGGTGTTTGTGCAGGGGCTGATCTCTGGCCAGATACAAACGGTGCAAGCCTCGCTGGTTAATTGGGCCACCAACAAGGCGCCGGCCATACTGGGAACGGCTGACTATGGGACCAGAGCCTGGGAATACACCACGCCTGGGGAACTGTCGCCTGGCGGCCCGGGACCAAATACCGCCCAGCAGGGGCTGATTCCGCTGAATATCAAAATGGCCCGCTTTAACCTCTACCTGGTCTTTCACGACGCGAGTTTCGGCGTTCACAACCCCCTCTACTCACTGGCCCTTTTGAACACCGCCCAAAGCATGGTGGAAACTGAGTTGAAAAAGTAAGAACGGCCAGGGACCGAAGATAGCCTGTCGCTGACCAGCCTGAGCGTGACCACTGATGAACGACAACCAGAGACTGCATGAGAATTCGTAACTTCCGCATAATTGGCAAATGTCCCGCCGCATGGGGTCGAGGTCTGGCGCTGGGCGCCGGCACTTTGCTCCTGCTGTTGGCGGTGATCTCCTGCCAAAGCGTGAACCGCGCCGTAGTAGTGCTGCCGGATGTGCCCGGGGCCAAGTACATTGGCTCCAAAGAGTGCGAGCAATGCCACGACAAGCTCTACCGTGATTTCGCCACGGCTGACCACGCGCGCCTGATAACCCCGGGGCCGAACGCGCTTAACGCCGGCTGCGAATCCTGCCACGGCCCATGCAGCCTGCACTCAGAATCGGGCGGCGAAACCAAGCCTCCCTACAGTTTCACCGCCGGCCGCCCCCAAACCAGCAGCTTCGGCGCGCGGACGATGGCCGAGCCTCCCCGCGCGAAGGAAACGGTCTGCTTCCAATGCCATCTCGATGTGCGCGGCCAGTTTGAACTGCCCAGCCATCATCCCGTGCCGGAAGGGAGGCTTACCTGCACCGCCTGCCACTCGCCGCACAAAGGTTCCATCAACGTTGGCGGCGGCACCTCGCTGCTTTCCGAGAATGACAATTGCTTCCGCTGCCACGCNNGCCAACCTCTGTTTGAAATGCCATTTCCAACAGGTCAGCAACGGCAAACTGGTCATCGGGGGTTCCGATCACACAATTCGCGTGCAGCAAGGCACCTGCTGGACCTCGGGCTGCCACGCCGCGGTCCATGGTTCCCGGGTGAGTCCTTCTTTGCGGTTCTAACCAGCGACTCGAAAGCCGATGAAGCCCATAAACCTATTGCAGAAGCCAGGGGCCCGCGGGTACTGCGCCGCTTTGCTTGGTCTCACCTTGCCCGCCNNCAGATGTTCGAAGGCGGCGCCAAGACCTACAACAACTGGATTGACCTGTCAGCCGGCGGGTTCATCTCGAGCGGCAACAAGTCCCAGTTCCAGCAACGGCACCAGACACCGGGCGGCGCGTTCGGCGGCATCGAGGACTTCCATTACCAGGCCGATGTTGCCAAGGGCACGACGCTGACCACGGACGGGCGGGCTATCTTTGACAACGACGACTACAAGTTGAGCCTGGGTGTGACGAAAGAGAAGCTCGGGTATGCACGCTTTTCGTATAGTCAATATCGCTCGTGGTCCAACGGTGACGGCGGCTTCTATCCCCCTACCGGAACGTATTATTCAAGGTCGGGTGACGCCTTGGCGCTGGACCATGGTGATCTCACATTCGAGGCCGGCTTGGCGCTGGACAAGGTGCCGAAGATCACGTTCAAGTATGAGCACACCTTCCAGGATGGCGACAAGGGCTCGACCAGTTGGGGCTATGCGCAACCGGTGCCCGGCCTGACGCGCGGGCTCAGCCCTTCCTTCTACGACATCAACGAGCACAGCGACGCCGTTTCAATTGATGTGACCCACCAAATCAAGGCGACCGAGGTCGGAGGCGGGTTGCGTTATGAGACCACCAAGATGGACGATGCGCTCAAGACCGACCAGTTTCCCGGAACCGCCTTCGACCAGAAGATCACGGACAGGCAGGTCACCAAGTACGAGTCTTACGATGCCCACGCTTACACCGAAACCTGGATCAAAAAGAACCTCCTGCTCTCCTCGGGAGTCGCGTACGCGGATCTGAATAATGATCTCAGCGGCAGCCGCATTTTCGGCTCGAGTTTCGATGTCGGTTACGTGCCCAACCCTCTGCAGAACGATTTCGGCTACTACAACCTGCAAGGCGGCTCGCAGTTGCATGAATACGTGATGGACCTCAACCTCTTCTACAAGCCAACTGAGAACCTCTCGATCGTGCCTTCCGTGCGGGTGATGAAGGAGGATGTGGATTCGAGTGTCAGCGGGATCGAGACCTTGAGCGTCCTTAATAATCCGTTGTCCACGCCCTTTGCTGCCAGCAGCGACCGAAGCGTCATCGACGTGCGGCCCCGCTTGGACCTCACCTATAAAGGCATCACCAACTGGGTGCTTTTTGCCCGCGGGGATTGGACCGAAGGGCAAGGCAACTTGAACGCGCTGGGCGGGCTGGGGCCGCTGGGTGGAATTGGGACCTCGCCCATCTTGCAGCAGACAGACGACAGCCGCTTATTCCAGAAATACAGCGTTGGCGCCAGGTGGTATCCAACCCGCGGCATCACCCTCGATGGCGGCGGCTACTACAAACGTGACCATTACGACTACAACAACAACCTGGACAGCACCCTGAATAACAGCTTCGACCGCTACCCCGCATACCTGGTGATGCAGGACCTTGACACCTACGACGGCAACGTCCGGCTGACCTTGAGGCCGCGACGAAATGTCACGCTCATCAGCCGTTACGAGTACCAGTACTCCACGGTTAATACGAGGCCGGACCAGATCTCTGGCCTGGGCGAGGTGGAATCCTCCACCATGACCAGTCACATCATCGGCCAGGATGTGAGCTGGACGCCCTGGTCCCGGCTGTACTTGCAGGCCGGGTTCAACTACGTGCTCAGCGAAACAAAAACCCCCGCCTCAGATGTCACCCAGGCCATCCTCGCCGCACAGAATAATTACTGGACTCTGAACTTCACGTCCGGGTTCGTCGTGGACAACAAGACCGACCTGAAGCTGTCGTTCTTCTACTACCGGGCGGATGATTACACCGACAACTCTACCGCCGGCGTGCCTTACGGAGCCGGTGCGGAGGAATACGGCGTAACGGCCACGCTCGCTCGGCGGATTACCGACCACATCCGTGTGACCTTGAAGTACGGCTTCTCCCAATACAACGATAGCGCCTTCGGCGGGCATCAGGACTTCTGCGCCCACTTCCTGTATTCCAGCCTCCAATACCGGTTTTAGCCGGGCACATTCTCCTAAGCACCCTGCTGGCGGCTCGTGCGGTCGCAACCTTTGCTGATGCAGGCCGGTTCAGGCCGTAGGCCTGGTTGACGAGGTCGCTGAGGGTGCGTTCCAGCTTCAAAGCGGCGGCGAATGGCGGCGAATGGTCTGGCGCAAAGGCGCCGGTACTGTTATTACTGGCTGCGAGATGAAATCAGCAACGCAGCAGGCCGCCGGTGAACCGGCGGCGCAACCGGCCAACCAACTGGCGGCAGAGATAACTCCCGGCAAAACGCCTTTCTGTTTGCCCACCGGGTTTCCCAGGGCCAAGGGGTACCCCCCGAAGAATCCCCGGGCCGAACACCGCCAGGCCCAACGGCAACGCGTGGACGAGGCGGTGAGAATGGCGGAGAAGTACCCACAGTTGAAAACATTGAAGGCAGCTTTGGAGTTTGTGGATCGGGAGGGCATGACCAAGACGACGGAGATGAAGTACAGCGCAAATCTGGAGCATGCCAAGTCGGTGGTGGTGTTTGTGTGCCCAAGCTCCGAGTGCTGCGGAGGGGATTTTGATCTGACCGCGAAATTGGCTGAGGCCGTGTCAAAGAGGCAGACAAAGATTGCGGGAGAAATGCACTGCCTGGGGAGCCACAAAGCGGCTTCCGGCGAGGTTGCGCCCTGTCGGAGCCTGCTGCGCTATAAGCTGAATTTGGTGTATTCGAGCAAGCAAAGGAGACCGCCACAGACCGCTACCGGACCGGCGGCTTAAAGGGCGCGGCAGTCAGCGGCAGCTTCTTGCTGCGGCTGCGCTTCAGCTCGGCTATCAGCCCTTAACCTTTAGCCTTTCCCGCGTCGCCTCCCAATGGTCTCCTTTCTTCATGACCATTGCTCTGGCCAAAGACGTTGAGGACTTCCTGCGGGAGCAGGTTCGAAGCGGCGTCGCTGGCGATCCCAGCGAGTCGGCGAATGACGTGCTTCGCTGCGTGCGCGACCAGCAGCACAAGCCATTCGGAGTTTGTTGCCCTCCCCCATCTTCCTGTTTGTTGCGTTCTGCTTTCCTGACGTCCGTGGTCCTCGCTTTCCCCCTTGCGGCTTCAGCTTTTTGCTTCGCGGCCAATCGAGCAACGTGCGCTGGGCCTGCTGCTGGCGGGAGGTAATTTCGACTAGGCGCCGGACGGAATGAGGTCAAAAAGCAGGCCGGGGCTTTTCCCTTGTGCTCAGGCCAACCTCCGGTCCGTTTATGGACCCCTTCACGACCCCTTCATGTTTTGACCTCTTCTCGGCGCCATTCGCATCCCCGTCCCGAACCCCGTCCGGGAGCCCAACCGTTGCAATTTGGAGCCCTTTAAGCCAGAAGCGCCAAAAACAACGCTATATCTTGTGCTCGCGCAATGACGGCTGACGCTACAGGTAGTGTACTTCGGCCGGGCTCATTTCCAATTGCCGGTAAGGCCCCCGAAATCCCCTTCCCCGCCGACAGGGGCGAACCCCAGTAGGCCCTGGGGGGGCGGGCCGGGGGATCGTGCCAGAGAGCCAGCCGGCGTAGGATTGAGACTTGAACGCCAGCGCAGAATAGGAGGTGCTCCTTGCCGGGGAGGCACCTCGATGAGCCAATCTACGGTCTGACCCGTTCCATGACCCGTTCCACGAGTTGCGGGGGCCCGGAATTGCATGGTCACTGATCCTGGCGACTTCGTGCCTTCGCGTTAGTGCGCTCCAAGCCGGGAGCGGCTCCACCGGCCTTTTTAGCCGCCCACCAAGCTTCCCACTTTTCAGGCTGGTCGTAAGGGAGGTCCTGGCCCGTGATTTTACGGAGCGTTTGCCACGCCTTGATGCGGATTAGTTCCTCGGGCTCACGCAAGAGTTCGGTGCCAAGTTCGATGGCGCGGGCGTCGGCGTTTTTCGATAAGACTCTCAAGCTAGCGAACCGCGCAAAGGGCGATGGGCTATGGACGAGGACCGAGGCTTCTTCCGAGGACAGGCCACGTTCCTGGAGCCGCGACACCGCCGTGTTGATGATGAAGAAATTGGTGGATTTCAACAGGCCCACCAGCATTTCCCTTGGCAACTCGAACTGCCGATTCAGCAGCAGCAATCGCCAGGCAGTGGACTGCAGGTCGGGGTCCGCGTTTCTTGTTAAGTCCAACAACTCATCCTTTTTGGAAGCGATCGTCTGAAGATGACGGGGATTCCCGAGGAACCATCCGACCTCCTGGCACAGGTTCGGATCGCGCAGATAGACGAATAACTTGTCCAGCACCGCCGGGTCCAGACTCCGGCCCAGGCCGGTCAAAGCGGCATCCCGCACCTTGCTATCCGGGTCTTTGACCAATTCCAGCCAGAAGTCCTTCGGGGGCGCGTCCTTGCACTTCGACAAGACTTCTGCTGCGGCGAGCCGGGTGGTCGGGTCGGCGCCATGCGCCGCCGCCAGCAGCGCCGGAACGTCCTTGGGTTCCAGCGGCGCGAGCAGGTCAGCGGCATCCAGCGCGGTTTCGCCGTGCTGGAGCAGCTCGGTCAACACCGGGATGGCGGGAGTAAACTCAAGCGGTTCAGCAGGCGATGCTTCGGACGTGAAGGGGTGGTAGGCCAAAAACCACTGTTTGCTTTCGGCCAGCGCCGTGGCCGCCTTGCGACACTCGGACAGTTGGTCGGTTTTGACGGCCACGCAGTTGAGTAAACTCTTCTGAGACCGAAAAACGTCCCACGGCTGGCTGGGTTGAAAATGGCTATGCCAGGATTCTACGGCGGCGTGGAGGCGTTCGTCGGGGATGGCTTTCAATGCCGGGTCTTGTCCTCTCATCTGAGAAACCATGCCCCAGGTGGCTTGCCGACTCTTCCCCTCCTCCTGCTGCTTCCTTCGCATGGGAGCGTTGGCCTGCCACTCTTTGTATTCGGCTCTTCGCGCGGAGACGGTTTTCGCCAGAATGGATGGCGAAAGCATCGGCCCGGCCGAGAGCGTCAGGCAGGCAACGTCAACGGGCGCGCGGCGATTGGACGCTATCGCCAGCGGCAGAATCGGCTTTGGGCAGGCGAAACTTAGGCGCAGGGGCGCAACCTCGATGCTGCGCGGATTGGTTTGGCCCGGTTTTATCGAGGTTTTGAGGTCAGCGCGGACGGCGACAAATCGCCAGCCGCGCCGCGCGTAAGCCTCCAGCGTGGCCTGGTCTTTTGAAAAGTCGAAATGGTTGGCGGCAATCCAGCGGTTGAGCGCCTCGGCATCCGAAAGGACCCTAAGTTGGTCACTCCTGGTGGTCTCGAGCCTGTTGATCCTGACCTCTTTAATCCGCATGACAGATTCGTACACCTTCATTTCTTCTGGGATGACGGTGAACTCATCCGGATAAAGCGCCTGCTGCGCCAGGCGGCTGGCCTCATAGAAAGGTTCCATTGAAACATTCTCGACTTCGGGCGCAGCCGGGACCGGGACGAGCCACCCGGCGCGCTCGTTGGCGCCCGCAGTCATGAGCTGCAAAATCAAAGTTTCGCGCCCACCGCGGTGAATGAGGATGGCTTTTTGCATCGGCTCGCTGGCAGTTTTCTGCTGGCCCCAGAGCAGATCAAGGAAACCATCGGCGGCGCTCCCACTGATGCCAGCGCAGAGGCAAAGTGCCAGCCCCAAGGCTTGAAGAGCGCAGTGGGTTTTGGAGTGTCCTACAACAGATCTCATTTAATTGGACTGATAGGAATTGGCTCTTGACCGTCGCGCGTACTCACGCCGCGCGGGTGATCCAATCTGCCATCGGGCAAAGCCGCCGACAACCTCAGCGCGACGCTGCGGGTCCGGGTCGTATGACGGCCTGAGCCCAGTTCTGATTTTCTGGGAGAATTTCAACATGGGGCGGTGCCTTCATCGGGTAGTCCAGTTTCTTACGAATCCTTTCCCCCTAAGAACCGTGCATGATAGTTTCCACTCACACGGCTCAAGCTCCTTTCTAAGCCCATCCTTCCGGACCGGTCCGTCTGTTCGTGGTTGAACGTCATATTGAACCTTCATTGGGGTTTTAGTCTCAGGCACCCTCTCGGTCAAGCTCAGGCTGGACGGCTCGTTCCCAGTGCCCGCCGCATCCGAAAGTAGTCGGCGTGCTGACTGGTGGCGGACCAGTGTCAATTGGTCCCTCACTATTGACACTTCCTGCGCCTGATGCTTAGGCTCCGCCGGTGTCGCGCAAGCTGCGTATCAACCGCCTTGGCCGTCCGCGTTTTCGCCCATGCCTCTGGCTTGCCCTGTTGTGGGCGCTGGCGGGCACGGCGTTACGAGCGGACCTGGTGCTGACCAATTACACCGCCTCCCGCCCCCTCAAGGTGATGGCGTCGGGCGACTCGATCACCGATGACAGCTCCATTAACGGCGCCTGGCGCTCCTACCTGCAGCCGCTGTTGAAAAACAACGGCTACACGTTTACCAACCTGGGCCGTTGGCTCTCCACCACCACTCCGACCTTTACGCTGACGCGCCACGAAGGCATGGACGGAGCGGTCATCGCGTATCCCGGCCTGTCCCCCGCTCATGGCTATCCCGCGTCGTCCAACTACGCCCGCCTGAGCTTGGCGGACGCCTTGACCAACGTCACGCCCGACCTGTTCCTGATTGACCTGGGCGTCAACGACATGGGCCGCGGGCGCAACCCTTACTTTGTGGCGACGAACGACATGGCCGCGCTGTTGGACATGATCTTCGCCAAGGTGCCGGCAGCTAACATTATTGTCGGCAAGCCGACCAGCATCACGCGCGCTTCGATCCTCACGCCTCCCTATTCCACCTACGGCACCAACATGCCGATCTTCTGCGCCGCCCTCCAATCGCTGGTCAACGCGCGCCGCGCCCAGGGCCAGAATGTGTTTGTGGCGGACCTCTTTTCCGCGGTCAATAGCCCCACCATGATGAAGAGCGATGGCACCCATCCCAATACCACGGGCCTCAGCGCCATGGCCAACGAGTGGCTCTTTCGCATCGCTGCCATCACCGTGCAGACCGACCGGGTAGTCACGCCGTTCGTTGCCGGCGGTTCGACCTGGAAATACTCCGACAAGGGCCTGGACCTGGGCACCAACTGGGCCCAGCCGCAGTATGACGATTCCGCCTGGGCGGAGGGTCCCGCCCGGCTGGGCTACAACCTCGCCGGCATCACCACCACCGTCAGTTTCGGTACCAACTCAGCCAGCAAGTACCTCACCACCTATTTCCGTCGCGCCTTCGTCGTGCCCGCCAACGTGCTTTACACCAACCTCAACCTGCGGCTCAACCGGGTTGACGGCGCCATCGTGTGGCTCAATGGCCGGGAGATTTTCCGCGCGAACCTGCCCTCGGGGCCGGTCACTTTCCAGACCCAGGCGTCCATTGCCACGCTCGGCGACCTCATGCACGACTACTTTCCGACCAACGTTCCGATTGCCGGTCTGCCGCCCGGCACCAACGTCGTGGCGGTGGAAGTCCACAAGTTTCCGCCCACTCAGCCAAGCCTCAGTTTCGACCTGGAGCTGTTTGGAACTGGGGAGTTTGCGCCGCGGCTTGCCGCCTCGCTGGACTCCAATGCCTTGGGCCTCTCCTGGCCGAGCAACTTCGCCGGCTTCAAACTCGAGACCTGCACCGGCCTGCCGGCCGCCGGCCCCTGGCAGACCGTCGCCGGACCCTATCCGCTGAGCAACGACTGTTTCGGGCTATCGGTCCCGAGAACCACCGGCCCTCAACAGTTCTTTCGCCTTCGCAAGCCCCTGCCGTAACCTCCCGCGCTCCGCCTTATGCTAACTGCTCCAGCGGTAGGCCTCCGGCGCTGCTCCGCTGCGTCCCAATCCCGAAGGGATTGTGTCCTCCAGCCCAATTCCGCGGCCGACCCAGGGTAGCTCGTGGCTCGCAGCCCTTTGAGACGGAATCCCTTTGGAATTCAAAAGAGAGGTCGGGTTACGGGCGGCGAAATGGGCATGCGGGGCGGGGCGGTTTGCCACATGAGATCAATCTCCGCCGGGGTTAGGGCGTAGGCTTGGTTAACGAGGTCGCTGAGGGTGCGCTCCAGGGTCAAGGATTCGGCGGAGAGCGCGGGCAGACAAACTGGAAAGCTGAAGCTGGTAAAGCAGCCGCCTGTTCGCCGATACGGGCCAGCGGACTGAAACTGTTTCAGCCGTTGGGCTGGTTACCTGTGTGCGGCTCCATGAGCTGCCAGATGGTTGTTATGCGCCTCTTGCGCATGCGAGACTTGCACCGGCGTCGGGCCTTGATGAGGCGCGCGGCTTGCCTCCACTTCGCGACTCGAGGGTTGTGCCTTGATTCCGCCTTTACCGCTGAACGCGTGATTCGGACCTTTGACTTCCCGAACCATCGAGTGGTCCTCGTAAGTATTATGCACGTTGTTGCGGTCCACGTTTGCGATAACCGTGTTGTGGCGGAACACGCCCCCCTCCCAACGTCCGCCGTTGAAGCCTGAGCCGAAGTAGCCGTTGCCGTAATTGATACCGCCATAGAAGCCGACCTGCGGGCCCCAATACCCTTCGTGCCAGGTGTACCTGCCGCCGACGAAGCCCCAATAACCGGGCGTCCAGAGGAGTCCCACGCTGGGGGGGAGAACCCAGGCACCCGGCACCCAGTAGTAGCCATAATCACCGTATTGATAGTAGCCAGGCGTCCAAATGTACCCGTCGCCAGGACAGGCGGCCTGATCGAAGACGGCGATGGGCGGTGGCGCGATCTTCACCGAAAGCTGAATTCCGGCGAAGGCGTGCGCTCCGAAGAGGACGACCAGCACCAGAATCAAAAACAATGTGAGTTTGTGTTTCATCTTTAGTATTAATTGATATTGATAAGAAATTGGTTTTGGGCGCGCCCGCTTGTACTTGGCGCTGCGCGGGTGACTATCACTTCTCGCTTCTCAACTGCTCCGCCAGGTAAATCTGGATCCCCATCTGCTTGATCTGGTCGATCTGGGCTTCCAACCAGTCAATGTGGGCTTCCTCATCCTTGAGGATGGATTGCAACAGCTCTCGTGTGCCGTTGTCCCCCAACTCGGCAGCCTGCCGAATCGAAGCGTTGTACATTTTGATGGCCCTATCCTCAGCGGCGACATCGTTGTTCAACTGGGCGGCAACCTCCGCACCAATGTGCAGTTCGTTCAGCTTGCTGACATCAGGAGTGCCTTCGAGGAACAATATCCGACCGATGAGCTTCTCGGCGTGCTTCATCTCGCCAATGGCGCGTTGCTCGGTAGCCTTGTGCAGACGATCATAGCCCCAGTTGGCGCACATTTCCGAATGGACCATGTACTGGTTGATGGCGGTGAGTTCATCCGCCAACAGAACGTTGAGACTGATGAGAATCTTGGCATTACCTTTCATGTAAACCTCCTGTTGTTACTACTGACTGATAAGAATTTGGTTTTTGGCGCGCCCGCTTGTGCGTGGCGCTTCGCGGGTGATGGAGAATTGGTTCTCGCTCGCATTCATCTTGCGCACATCTTGCCAGCCGAGGATGAGCCTGGCAAGCGCCAGTTTCTGCCGGTTTTTTGGCGGCTTTGGCCCAGCGCAAGGTCGTTGGCGTGTGGTGGCGGCTCTGGCGGGAGGTGGTTTCGATCAGGCGCCGAAAGAAATTGGGTCAAACCGTAGGTCGGCGCCATTTCACATGTGATCAGGCCAACCTATGGGCTGATTCCCGTCGGGACGTCGGCGAGAAAGAAATTCAACCAGTCCAAACCGCGCAGCATTCGCCGCGAAGAAGGCGCTTTGATCTCAATGGAGGCATCAAGCTCGCGCGCTCTACATATAAGCATTGGGCAACAGGTTCGTTGCTGCAGTCTGGTCGAGCATGGCGCTCAAGGAGTGGCCGCCGTCGTGCTATCTGAAACGTCCCAGCCACCACCCAACGCTTTGATCAACTGGACGCTCGCCGTCATCTGTTGCATCCGGAGGTTCATGGCCGTCCGCTGATGGCCCAACAGAGCGGTTTGCGCGATGATCACATCGAGGTAAATGTCTAGGCCGGATTTGTAGCGGGCGTCGGCAAGCGTCAGGTAGCGCTGTGACGATTCGACGGCGGCATTCTGTTGTTGAAGTTCCTGCGACAGGATTCGCAGCGTCGATAGATTGTCTTCGACTTCTTGAAAAGCGGTGAGCACTGTCTGACGGTAGTTCGCGACGGTGCCCCGGTACTTCGCCCGGGCTTGTTCGGTGACGGCTTTGCGTTTTCCGCCGTCAAACAGTGTCTGCGCCAGCGTCGCGCCTACTGACCAAGCAAGGCCTTGCGCCGACACAAGATTCCCCAGCGACGCACTCTGGTATCCCGCCGAGCCGCTCAAAGTAATCGTCGGATAATAAGCCGCGCGCGCCACACCGATTTGCGCATTGGCCTCCGCGACGCGGCGTTCGGCGGCGGCGACGTCGGGACGGCGTTCGAGCAATTGCGACGGAACGCCAAATGGAATTGCAACGGGTTTTGCGGCCAGTGCATTTGTTGCGATGGAAAATGATGAAGCCGGTTTCCCGAGAAGCGTCGCGATGGCGTGTTCAAGTTGCGCGCGTTGAATGCCGAGGTCGGTGGCTTGCGCGCGCGTGGTGTTGAGTTGCGTTTCGGCTTGCATGACGTCCTGGCCGGACGCGAGGCCAGTGTCATGCTGGACTTGTGTCAGCTTAAGCGACTTCTGATAAGCGAGCACCGTCGCATCCAAAAGCTGCCTCTGCGCATCCAGCACGCGAAGCTGAAAATAGTCCGCTGCCACTTCCGCCTGAACGGTCAGCCGCACGTTTTCGAGATCGGCAAAAGTGGCTTGCGCTTCAAAAGAGTTTGCCTTCACTATATTGCGAATGCGGCCCCAGAAATCCAACTCCCAGGAAGCGTCAAATGGCAGCGAGTATTCGGTGACGGTGGAAGGGGTCGGCGACAAACTTGATTGAGCTGCCACTGATGACTGTCGTGCTCTCGTGACAGAAGGACTAGCGGACACGGTTGGGAAATACTGCGACCGGGCTTGTTTCACCCCGGCTCGCGCGACGAGGAAATTGGCGAGCGCCGCGGCGACGCTCTGGTTGGAATTAGCCACTTGGCTTTCGAACGCATTCAACTCAGGCTCATGGAACATCTCCCACCATTGGCCGCGAATCAGATCGTCCTTTGGCTCCGCTGTTTTCCAGCCTTCGGTTTCTTTGAATTGCTCCGGAGGCATTTCCTTGAAGGCTACAGGCGTCTGGATTATAGGCTTCGCATACTTCGGCGCGAAGCTGCATCCGGCGAACAGAACCAGGCACACCAAGGCAACGACGGTCATTCTGATTCCCGTTTTGAGCGGCGAGATTATGGTTTTCATTGAATGGCTCATTGGGTTCCCGGTGCTCGCGGCGTTGCCGTCTTGGATCGTAAAACGTAGATTGGAAAAGGTGCCAGCACTGCTACCCCCTGAAGATGTCGAAGGGCTCGATTTTGAGGACCTTGCGCACCCCGACATAGCTTGAGATTCCGGCGATCAGTATGACCATGCCGAGGGCCAGCTCCAGGTTCCAGAATGTGATCATCGCTGCGTAGTTAGGCAGCCGGGATCGGGCGATCCAGATCATTAGCGTCACCAGACCAACGCCCAGGCCATAGCCGGTCAGCGCGGTAAAGGTCGCCATGAACAGGATCATGTAAACCAGCTCGCGCCCCTTCGCGCCGATGGCCTTCAGCGCGCCAAATTTCTCCAGGTTTTCGAGGATGAACGTGTAAAAGGTCTGGCCCGAGATCGACAGTCCAACGATAAAGCTGATCACGGTCATCAGCAGGATGTTGGTGCCAATACCGGTTTTGTAGGTGTAGAAGTTGGTGATCTGTTTGTTGAATTCACCCTTGGTAAGGGCGACATAACCGAGTTTGGCGACTTGCTGCTTGATGCCTGCCACGGCTGCCTCGCTCTTTGCCTGCGCCAACACATAGGAGATGGTGAAACGCGTCGTCGAGATGTATTCGATCGCGCGGCTGTAGGTTGTATAGAGCGTCGGCACGCCGTTCAGTCCGTTCGACGCGACCCTGGCAATGCCAACAATCACACCGCGGTGGTCATTGAGTTCGAACACGGTGCCGATCTTGGGGTTCTCCAGCTTCGAGAATTCAGCGTCGTTGACCACCATAAACGCGTTGTCGGCATAGATGTCCTGAATACTGCCCTGTTCGAGTTCGGGCCGGCCAAACAGGCTGGTGTCGTCCAGACCGACGACGCTTACAGATTGATAGGTACCGCTATCGAGCTTGACCAGCGCGCCACCGATAAAGAGCGGCACCGCGTAGCTGACCCCGTCCATGCTGCGCACCGCGTCCAGCAGGTAATCGGGCATAGGGATCGCACTGGTGGCCGTATTGACCGCCGGGTCCATGATCCATATCGTCGCACCGATATTGGTGACCGTTGAAAAGGCACGGTTCAGGATGCCGGCGAACATCGCGGTCATTTGCATCATCAGGAACACGGCAAAGGTGATCCCGATCAACAGCGCGGAGAACTTGCCTTTGTCGTTCACCAGCAGCTTGAACCCGATCCGCAAGATGCCACTGTACTTCATAATGTCTCGCTTTGGCCCGCCGCGCGTTGCTTGTATGATCGAAAGTTGTTCATCGCATTCGCTCTGCTGGGTGTCTGGTCGGGCGGGGCGCTATTGGGACCCTATGAATACATCCACCAACTGGCCCGGATAGACCGGAGCGTCCTTTTTCTCGAACCGGAAAATCACCGGCAGCACCCGCAGATCCACTTTCTCCTAACGCTGATTAGACAGCTCGATCTTGGGCGAAACATAAGGCTGCACTCGGACGAACTCCAGCGGCACCTTATTCGTGTAGGACCCGCGAAGCGACATCTCCGCGCGAATATGCAACGAAGATGGCAGCCGTGAGACCAGTATCTCATCCACAAAACAGCGCACAGCCAGATGGTCTTGGGGCGCTCCCATCACCACTAGCCCTAAAACAAGCGAGTT
>PLZQ01000349.1 GCA_003152225.1 Limisphaerales bacterium
GCCCATGTCAGGCGCACACAAAGCGCGTGCAGCGAACCCCGCGATGACATCTCTGTTCCATACCGGACGCCTGTGGCGCGGGGTCGCTGACGCGCGACGTTCTAAGTACGATACGTTGCGTAATCCTGAATGAGTATGAGCACGAAGAGCCGAGGACCTCTCGCAGCGGAACGGAACAACTGGTCTTCCCTTGACGGTTTCACGCTGATCGAGCTGCTGGTAGTCATCCCCATCATCGCCATTCTCGCGGCGCTGCTGCTGCGGCCGGCATTGGGCCGGACGACGGTCAAGGCCCAAGCCGTCCAGTGCATGACCAACAATCGCCAGCTCGTGCTGGCCTGGCGGCAGTATGCGAATGACGCGTATTGGCTGCAGGACCATAGCACCCGCGTTTACTAAAGCGGTTTACGGCTTGGGCGAGTCTGCCGCTGACTGCAGGTCGCGGTCGAGGGCGGCGCCGTCGAAGGGGATCACGATGACCTTGCTGCCATGACCGTCGTTGCCCTGGTCCTGTTCTTTTTCTACGTCAACGACGGCCAGGGTCATGGCAGCGACATGGCCGTTTTCGATATAGACCGAGGGTCGTTCCGCCTTGATCCAGTGGTTCACGGTGCCCTCGGGGTAGCGGACAATGGCCGCGCGGGGGTCGTAGGCCAGGCCGCGGTTGGTCCAATCGTGGAGGCCATCACGTGAGGTTAGGTGATACGCCTTCCGAGTGGACCAGGAGTTGACCACGATGTGGTAGAGGCCGCCGGAATACCAAATGCAGGGGTCTTCGAGGTTTGGGATGCCCTTGGGAAAAACCGAGTCGCCCTGCGGCTGGTAAGGTCCGAGGATGCCTTTGTCGCTGTAGAAGATTCTGCCTTCGCGGGGGACGAATTCGAAGTTGCCATCGGGGCGGGCCATGATCGAGACGTTGGAGGCGTGCCACCTCGGTTCTCCCTCGACCGTAACGGTGCCGAGGCGCTCCCAGGGGCCGTCGAGCGACTTGGAGACATAGACTTCGCAGGGGCGAGTTTCGCTGATGACGATGGCATAGCGGCCATCGGGCAAAGTGAGCGCGGTGACATTGTGTCCCTTGCCGCCCTGGTCGTTGGGCCAGCAGAGGCCCTGGTCCACGTACGGCCCAGTGAGGAAATCAGAAACGGCGTGGACGGCGACGGAGCCAAACCAGCCGCCATGGCCTCTGGATTCATCCCAGCGGCTGGCGAACATGTGGTACTTGCCGTCGTGGGCTTTGATGATCTGGCCGTCCCAGTAGCAGTATTTCTTCATGGAGGTGTCTTCCAGCCCGTTCTGGGTGTCACGCGGGAGGACGTTGGTGGCACCCCAGGTCTCACGGACCAGTTCGCCGTGAGGAGGGGTGGGGAGAAAATAGCTGACAAAAGTCCACGGCTGATAACCGAGCAATGAGAGCATTCTCTCCCCGTATCGCTTTCCCAACTCTCGGTAGCCTGCCGGATTGAAATGCAAATGGTCGGGACGGCTGGTGCAACCCTTCGAAGAAATGACGTATGAATTGGCAATGGTCTTGGGCAAGTCATCAATGATGGAATTCATGCTCGCGCAAGCGCCCTTCTGATCAGCATTCACGAGTTCGCCTGCGAGCAGGGGCACTTCTTCGGCCTTGAGATTCAGGTCTTTGATCAGGTTGTTGTAGATGCCCTTGACCTTGTTAGGCCAATCCTTGTCGTTGGTGTTGGATTCGCCCTGATGCAGCAGGATTCCTTTGATGACCCCGTCCTTCTGCGCCAGCTTAGCCATCTCGACGAGATGCTGGTAGGGATTGCCGCTGTAGGTGGCGATGGTGTTGGTCATCCACTTGGGGGCGGTCGCGGCATACGACTGAAACGTGTCTTTCTCGAAGAGCTCGATTTTGCAGCCGCCGATGGAAACATTCACGACGCCAACCTTAATGTGAGGCGGAAGGTTGGAAACCAGCGTTCGGCCGAAATAATCCGCCGGGCAAAGTCCAGCCGAGGGGCGGCACAACGGCGGCAGAGCCGGATACCAATGCCCCTTGGTTCGGCCTTGTTTCGGAAAATCCACTGCGGCCAGCAATTGGAAGCGTTCATCTACCGGCCCTTGATCCTGCTTTTCAATTCCCGGAAACCCCTCCATGCTCGACTGGCCGAAGCAAAGGAACACGAAACGGTTCGTATCCTGAGAGAAAGCATTGACGTTCAAAAAGAGCAACCCTGCCAATAAGTGCAAAGCCAGTTTCATCTTCATTTCAGTTGGGTTACTCATAACGCTGGCAATGCCACAAACCTATTTGGTTTTCGATTGCGCCTCGGTGACGACCCGAATGACTGCGTCGAAGGCCGGCTTGGGGTGGTTGTCGCCATCGAACAAGAGTGGCTTGCCATTGGCCCGCCAGGAGTTCGCGTCATTTGGACCCCAGAACGTGACAACCTTCACCTCTTTGTCGTGCTTCAAGAATGCCCTGAAAAGACCCGCGTACGCGTCGGCCAGTTTGCGATCGGCGTCGCTGACCAAGCCGCCTTGCGTGGTAGCGGCGTTGTTGGCGATGTCCGCCCCGAAACTGCGCTGGCCGCCCTGCGTGCTGTTGACGTCGAGTTCCGTAATGTGGATGGGCAAGCCGAGCGTGGCGATTTCCGTCAGCGCCTGATCCATGGTCTCAAAGCCCGTCGAAACGTTGACGTGGGCTTGCGAGCCGATGGCCATGACCGGAACCTGCTGCGCTTGCAACGACTTGATCAGCGCGATGAGTTTGCGGCGTTTGGCCGGATTCTCCAGCGAGTAGTCGTTGTAGCGCAGTATGGCCTCTGGATCCGCTTCGTGGGCGTATTCGAACGCCTTGGCGATGNNTGTGAATGTGATCGCGCATCCGCTGAAGCAGTTCTTCGCGGGACGCTCGCGGTCCGTTGTATGGGCCAAAGAAGCCGCCGCCAAATCCACGGCCAAATCGTCCGCGCCCAAACCTGTTTGTCCCGGGCGCATTCGTGTCCGCGACGGGGCTGGGCGTGGCGTTGGTGACGCGCGGGGGTGGATTCGTGCCGGCGAACACCCAGTTGGGCGTCTGAGCGTGCCAGACGAGCGNNCCCACTTCATGTCGTTCTCCGCAACAATCTGGTTGAACTGCTCCTTGACCAGAGCAATGTCCTGGTTGACCTGTTCGGAGCTCCGGCGGAACCCGGTGCCAGTCACCACACTGCGATTGATGGCCGTGCCAACATAGAAATGGGCTTTGTAGGCGTCCTTGAGGGCGGGCGTATCGGCAGACCGGGCCGTTGCGCCAATGGCAAGCAATGCCGCCATCAGCCAAGCGGTGTGTTTGTTTGGATTTGAGCGGTGCGCCTGCATGGGTGGGTGGTATTGCTTAAATGCACTGGAAGCAAGCTTCAACCATACTGTCGCGCAGGCTAGGGCCACAAGGAATGCTCTGTTGCCAGTCACTTCTTGTCTATTTGAAGATGCGTTGCGAGAAGTGCCACAGGCTGTTTCTCCAGTGCGTCGCGTCGTGGCCGTTGCCGTCCACGTGCCAGATATGAGGTACCCCCTTTTCCTTGAGGTAGGCATGCATGCCCTGGCTGATGTTGATCAAACCGTCCTTGTTGCCACAGGATAGCCAGAGCAACTTCAGCTTCTCCTTTGCTGATGCCGGGTCTGGAACCAGGTCGGCCGGCTTCTTCGTGTTGGGGGCCGAGGAAAAACCACCGATCCACGCAAAGGTGTTGAGGTGCGTAAGGCCGAAGTTCAACGACTGGCCGCCGCCCATCGAGAGCCCCGCCAGCGCGCGGCCCTCCCGGTTGGTGTAGGTGCTGTAGCGCGACTGAATCGCGGGGATTACGTCGTCCAACAGGTCGCGCTCGAATTTGGCAAAGGCGGGCGCTGTTGCCATCGCGTTTGGCCCTGCGCGATCGTCCTTTTGCGCGCGGCCATTGGGCATCACGATGATCATCGGCACGGCCTTGCCGTCGGCGATGAGGTTATCGAGCAGGACGTCCGGCGTCGCAAACCGCTGCCACTCGGTTTCGTCGCCACCGATGCCGTGCAACAGATAGAGCACCGGATACTTCTTGTCCTTCGCGTAACCGGGCGGCGTGTAAACCCGCATCTTGCGTTTCGTGCCGACAGTCTTCGAATCGTATTCGATTATCTCCAGCTCGCCGTGCGGGATGTCGTTTCGTTTCGCGGCGAAACCTGCAGGCGGATCGTCAAAGGCGGGTTTGTCGTCCGGTCCCAGCACAATCGGACCGCCAAAGCCACGCGGCCCTCGAGGCGGCCGGTTGCCGGCGGCAGCATTCGTGGGGCTCGCGGTCGCCGCGGCCCCGGCCTCAACCCGCTTCGCCACGAATTCTTCGGTCGCGATATCACCGACTTTTCGGGTGAGCTTGATCTCGTTGTCGGCCACTTTGCCCCTGTAATCGATTCGCACCTCGTTGTCCTGGAACTTGAGCATTTCCACAAACCTAAGGGTGTCCCCGGCGAGCTTCGCCTCTTGGAACTCCACTTCCCGTTTCTGACCGCCGACTTCGGCGGTGGCGTTGCCCGTCACTTTCGCCTCACTCACCTGGAAGGCGAAGGGGTAGTTCTGCCGGCCGATCTGTGTGTCGAACTCCGCGCGCGACTGACCAGTGATGTCAACAGCGTGAATGGCTGATGCCAGAAGCCCGATCACACCGCCGAGAAGAATCATTCCTGTCTTCTTCATAAATGCCTTTCTTGAGTAGTTTGACAGATTCATGTGTTGGCAGTGGTTGATTTCCTCGGTCATCAGTCCGTAGAGCTTGGGGCTGACTGTTCCGGTGGGATGGCTGGCGTCAATGGTGAAGGTCGGATTGGCGGCGAGACAGGAGACGACGGCAGACGCGCGAATCAGGGAGGTTGTTATTTGCACTTTCACTGGGTGAATAAGGTCAGATCAATTGAATCGGCCATTGCTCGGTACCCGGCTGGGTTTAGATGCAAGCCGTCGCCGGTATCATAAGCGGAAAGAAGGTTCGTGAGCGTGACCGGGTTGCGCACGACGACATCAAAATCAATGACCGCGTCGAGCTCCCCGCTGGTCCGTATCCAGGTGTTGACAGCCTGGCGCACAGCCTCGTGGGCGGGGGTATAATAACCATTTCCCCCAAAGGGCGTGATCGTGGCCCCATAAGCACGAAGGTTCCGCGCATGCGCCTTGTCCACGAACTGCGCATAGGCATTGGTCAGGCTTTGAGCGCTGGTCCCGCCGCCGATGTCATTGACACCCTCGAACACGATCAGCCACCGTACCCCGCTCTGGCTTAGCACGTCGCGATCAAACCGCGCCTGCGCCGATGGCCCCAGGCCGCCGAACACGCCATTGCCACCAATCCCCATGTTAATCACCGCCACGCCGGCCGTGGGCGCGTTGGTGCTTAGGCGCTGGGCGAGATTGTCCGGCCAGCGATTGTTCCCGTCGGTCGTGGAGCCTCGACCGTCAGTGATCGAATCACCCAGGGTGACAACCGCCTTGCTGGAAGCGTCCGCCAGGACATCAACGCCGGAGATGATATACCAATGTGCTGTTTTCGCTGCTCCAGGCAAGCTCGCGGCCGAGACGGCGTTGCCGGGTTGGATGAAGGAGGTGGTTCTGGAACCGGGATGTCCGTTAATGGTAGTGGCCGAGATGTTCCCGAAATAAATGGTCACGGCCAGGTTGGCCGCGGGCGGCAAATCGCAGGCAAATGGATCGGAAAGCACTACCTCGCCGGGCGGAATGGTGGCTGAGGGCGCACCGCGAAAGGTCAGCGCCTTGTCCGTGGCGGTATTGATGTTGCCGCTGCCCGCGCTGCCAGGTCCTGCGGCCAGCGCCACATGGACCGAGTTCATGGTTACGGAGTTGGGGCCGTAGGCGTTTGAGAAGCGCACGCGCAGTTGTTTTCCGCCGAGGGTCACATGCACGAATTGGCGCAGGGTGCTGTTGGCCAGCGGCGCAGGCGGGAGGTTTCCTGGTTCCGTCAACTGCGGGCCGCAACCCCAAGTGCCCACCCAATGTTCACCGGCCGCTGCGGCCTTTTGTGGCGCACCGCCGAGGCTCAGGGCGATTAGCAAAGCGGTCCACCAGGTCGTCTGCCTGCAAAGGCGGAAAATTTCTTTCATAACGTCATTGCAATTTGGTCTTGATGGAAGCCGTTCCAATCTCCAGACCTTCAGCGCTCGCCGCAAGCTGGATTTTTCCTGGCTGTCCGGACTTCCTCCTCGCCATTGCGCGCGCGCTGCAGCCGCAGTTGCATGTTCGATTGTCCGCCGCAGAGCCAGACCTCGCCGACCAGCACGTCCCGGAACTCCACGGTCTGCGGACCAATAATGCGCAGCGTGTGCGGCCCAGAGGCCGCCGGCGGTCGGAGCTTTACCTGCCAGCGTCCATCCGCGCCTGTAATGCAGGTCACGGTCTGATCCGCGAGTTCCATTCGGATTTCCTGTCCCGGCTTGGCCTAAGAATATACGACGTATGTCGTATTTTCGGGCTGGCATTTCGCAGGATATAAGGATAGCCAAGACCGGCTCGGCAACCGTGACTCGAACAAATGAACGACTCTCGCGATGGAAAACTGCCAGTTCGACTGGGACATATGCTCACTGCATTCCTCGTGCTGGCGAGTTGTGTCGTGTATTCGAACGCACCAGTGTCTGCCTCTGGTACCACCGAGGGCGCGTTCTTCACGGGTGAGTACCGCAGTCTTTTCGTCGAGGCGGGGCATTCGCCGCAGAAGATTACCACCCGCATCCACACCGCGTTTCGGCAATTATTTCATGGCGACCCACGACAGCAAGCGGTGTATTTCTCCGCCGGAATGAACACAAATGGTCCGCTGGCCTTCATCCACGACATCAATAGCCGGGACGTACGCTCCGAAGGAATGTCCTACGGCATGATGATTGCAGTGCAGTTGGGCCAGAAGCCCGAGTTCGATGCGCTCTGGAACTGGGCGAAGACGCACATGTATCATGCCTCTTCAAACCACCCGGCCTGCGGCTACTTTTCGTGGTCATTGACGACCAATGGCGTGCCCAATGACGAAATGCCTGCACCCGATGGTGAGCAGTATTTTGCCATGTCGCTCTATTTCGCCGCTGGTCGGTGGGGCAACGGGACTGGAATTTACAATTACCGTGTGGAAGCCGATCGTTTGCTGACGGACCTGCGGCATCGCCAGTTGATCAGCGGCCAAACTGTCCGGGGGCCGATGATCGCCGGGGCCATCTTCGAACCGAATCTGAAGCTGGTTCGCTTCACGCCGGACACGGCGAACTGGAACCATACGGACCCCTCTTACCAGCTCCCGGCTTTTTACGAATTGTGGGCGCGGTGGGGACCGCGCGGCGACCGCCCGTTCTGGGCGCAGGCGGCGGAGGCCAGTCGCGGGTTTTTTCACCGCGCCACGCATCCGCGCACAGGTTTGGCCCCGGATTACGCCAACTTCGACGGAACGCCATGGGCCGCGCCATGGAATCCCCGTGCCGCGGATTTTCAATCCGATTCCTGGCGCACGGCCATGAATTGGTCGATGGACTGGGCCTGGTGGGCCAAGGACCTCCGGCAGCGGGAGTTGAGCGACCGGCTGCAGGCCTTCTTCGAGGCGCAAGGCGTTTCCGCCTGCGGCAGCCGCTTTACGCTCGAGGGCAAGCCATTGGCGAGTGATCATTCCGCCGGCCTTGTGGCGATGAACGCCGTCGCCAGCCTCGCCGCCACCCAACCGCGCGCTCGGAAGTTTGTCGAAGAGTTGTGGCACACCCCCGTTCCGACCGGGCAATACCGCTACTACAACGGAATGCTTTACCTGTTGGGACTGCTGCATTGCAGCGGTGAGTTTAGAATTTGGCCACCGCATTAAGGCTCCGCTGTGAAGTCCGAAACCCAAAATCTGAGCCACGACTGCAGGCTGAAATTCCAAAACCGAACGATTCTGACATTAGTAGACGTACTTGGTGTTGCGCTGGCGCTCCTCTTGCCGTTAAGAGCCTCCGCCATCGATCCGCCGCCGCTCGTCGAGTCTGGTGCCAAAGACGGCAGTTTTGCGCTCGTCAACGCTGGTGCGTCCGCGGTCATCCAGGTGGACGAGCGCGACTGGCCTGGGGTCATCCGCGCGGCAAACGACCTGCGGACGGATATCATGCGCGTGACCGGCATCACGCCGATACTCACGCACGATGAAACGGCACCCGGGTCGCGTGCAATCATCATCGGCACTATTGGCAAAAGCCGCCTGGTTGATCGGTTAATCCGGGAAAAGCGGATCGACGTCGGGTCCGTCGCCGGAAGATGGGAGGCGACGTTAGTTGAGGTGGTGAAGCAGCCCGTGCCTGGTCTGGATAGCGCAGTGGTCATCGCCGGTAGCGACAAACGCGGAACGATTTACGGCATCTACAATTTGTCCGAACAGATCGGTGTGTCGCCATGGTATTGGTGGGCCGATGTGCCGGTCCGCCGGCAGAACCCTCTTTTAGTCAGCGCCGGTCGATATGTCCTGGGCCCGCCGGCGGTAAAGTATCGCGGGATCTTCCTCAACGACGAAGCGCCCGCGCTCGCCGGTTGGGCGAAGGAGAAGTTCGGCGGCTTCAACCATCGCTTTTACACGAATGTCTTCGAACTCCTGCTGCGGCTGAGGGCCAACTATCTCTGGCCCGCGATGTGGGACAATTCCTTCGCCACGGACGACGCGCTCAACGCCAGGCTGGCAGACGAATACGGCATCGTAGTTGGCACCTCGCACCATGAGCCGATGATGCGCGCCTGGAAGGAGTGGGGCCGCGCGGGCAACGGGCCGCATACGTGGGACTATTCCAAAAATGATGCCAAACTGCGCGCCTTCTGGGCAGAGGGACTGCGGCGCACCCGGGATTACGAGAAGATCATCACCCTGGGCATGCGCGGTGACGGCGATGAACCGATGACGGAGACGGAGAGCGTCGCTCTGCTGGAACGAATCGTGGCAGACCAGCGGAAGATGATTGATGAAATCATCAAACTGCATATCGAGGAGGTGCCGCAAAGCTGGGCCCTCTACAAAGAGGTACAGGGCTACTATGAACGCGGCCTGCGCGTGTCGGATGACGTCACTTTGCTCTGGTGCGACGATAACTGGGGCAATCTCCGCCGCCTGCCTGCGCCCGCGGAACAGCACCGTTCCGGCGGCGCGGGGATTTACTACCACTTCGATTACGTCGGCGGTCCCCGCAATTACAAATGGTTAAACACCGTTCCGCTGCCCAAAATCTGGGAGCAGATGAACCTGGCGTACCACTACGACGCCCGCCGCATCTGGATCGTGAACGTAGGCGACCTCAAGCCGATGGAAATTCCCATCGAGTTTTTCCTCACGTTGGCTTGGAGCCCCGAGCGCTGGGGTCAAAACGATCTCGCCACCTACCTGCGCCTTTGGGCCACGCGCGAATTCGGGCCTCAACACGCGGCGGACATTGCGGACCTGGTTGCCAAATACACCAAATACAATGGCCGTCGCAAACCGGAGTTGCTCGAGCCGGACACGTTCAGTCTGATAAACTACAACGAGGCGGATCGCATTGTGGCGGAGTGGCAAGCGCTCCGGGAGCGTGCCGAAGCGATTTCTGCCCAAATCCCGCCAGAGTCGCGCGACGCTTTCTTCGAGTTGGTTCTGTACCCAATCAAAGCGTGCGGCATCGTGAACGAACTTTATATCACGGTGGCGAAGAACCGGCTGTATGCGAGCCAGGGCCGTGCCAGCGCCAACGATTTTGCGGCTAAAGCACGCGAGCTGTTCCAGACCGACGCAAAACTCACTGATTATTTCCATCACGTTCTGGCCGGCGGGAAGTGGGACCAGATGATGTCACAGACGCACATCGGCTATACCAACTGGCAGCAGCCGCCGACTAACCTCATGCCTGCCGTCCGGGAATTCGAGTTGCTGCCTAACGCCTCCCTGGGTGTTGCCGTCGAGGGCTCGGCCGCGGCGTGGCCGGGCACGAAAGAACCCGCCGCCTTGCCGGAGTTCGACGTGTTCAACCGGCCACGCCGCTACCTTGACGTATTCAACCGCGGCAAGGAGGCGTTTGAGTTTCACGCCGAGGCCAGCGCACCTTGGATCGTTCTGAGCGCCGCGCGCGGAAGAGTGACGAAGGAACAACGGCTTTGGGTGAGTGTGGACTGGGACCACGCGCCGGCCGGCTCAGCCGTCGGAACCGTAAAGGTTTCCGGCCCGGCTGCGGAATCGGCCGTGGTGCAAGTGAGGGCTTTCCGCCCGGCCGCCTCGCTCACCACAAATCTGCGCGGCTTCGTTGAGGCGGATGGGCACGTCACGATCGAAGCCGCCCATTACACCGCCCGGCGTGACACGGCCAGAGCCCACTGGGAGTTGCTGTCTGATCATGGCCGCACTGATTCGGCGATGACGGTGTTCCCGGTCACCGCGCCCAGCGCGAATCCGCCCCTGGACTCACCGTGTCTTGAGTATGCCACGTACCTGTTCAACACCGGGCGGCTCGACGTGGCTCTTCTGCTGTCGCCTTCGCTGAATTATGCCCCCGACCGCGGTGTGCGCATCGGCGTTTCCTTCGATGAAGCAGAGCCGCAGGTGCTCACCGTCGTACCCAAAGGCTACGTGGCCGGCGACGGCAACCGGGATTGGGAGCAGTCCGTGAAGGACAGCATCCGAGTGGTGAAATCGACCCACGCGCTGACTGCGCCCGGCGCTCACACGCTCAAAGTCTGGATGGTGGACCCGGGCGTGATGCTGCAGACGCTCATTGTGAATACTGGCGGCCTGCGGCCGAGCTACCTGGGACCGCCCGAGAGTTACCGGGTGAGCCAGACGCGAGGCGGAAAATGAGGACTGGCCAGGGTCTGAGCAAAACGAATTCGGATTGTATTCAAGATCACCTTTGGACTATCTCCGACTTATGAAAAAGCCGTCTCGCAGTCGAAAAGGTGCGCCATCGCGTCTCCCTTACAAGGATCCTAAGCTGCCTGTATCGAGGCGCGTGGCCGATCTGATTGGCCGCATGACGCTGGAGGAGAAGGCCGCCCAGATGACGTGCGTGTGGCAGCAGAAGGCCGAAACATTGGTCGATCCTGAAGGCCACTTCGACCTGGCAAAGGCAAAAGCCGCTTTCAAAAAGCGCCATGGCCTTGGCCAGGTTGGCCGCCCCAGCGACGCCGGCGCACCGCCGGGTGAACCGTGGAAGGGCCAGACCGCCCGCGCCATGGCAGAGCTGACCAACGCCATCCAAAAATTCTTCCTCGAGCACAGCCGGTTGGGTATCCCGGTGATTTTCCACGAGGAGTGCCTGCATGGCCACGCCGCTCGTGATGCCACCAGTTTCTGCCAGCCCATTGGTTTAGGCGCGACCTTCAATCCGGAGCTGGTGGAAGGCTTGTTCACGATGACGGCTTACGAAGCTCGCGTGCGCGGGACGCACCAGGCGCTCACGCCAGTCATGGACGTCGCGCGGGACCCGCGTTGGGGCAGGGTCGAGGAAACCTACGGCGAGGACCCGTACCTCAACACGCAGCTTGGCATGGCGGCCGTGAAGGGCTTTCAGGGCGACGGCTCCTTTAGAGATAAGAGGCGCGTCATCGCCACCCTCAAGCACTTTGCCGCTCACGGCCAGCCGGAATCGGGCATGAACTGCGCCCCGGCGAATGTTTCCGAACGTGTGCTCCGCGAGACCTTTCTGCACCCGTTCAAAAACGCCATCCAGCGGGCCGGCGCCATCAGCGTAATGGCTTCCTATAATGAAATCGACGGCGTGCCGTCCCATGCCAATAGGTGGCTGTTGCGGCAGGTACTGCGGAAAGAATGGGGCTTCAAGGGCTTTGTCGTTTCCGATTACTACGCAATCTGGGAACTGGGCTATCGTCCGGACACGCACGGGCATTTCGTGGCAAAGGACAAACGGGAAGCTTGCCAACTTGCCGTCGAAGCGGGCGTGAACATCGAATTGCCCGAGCCGGACTGTTACTGCCACCTCGTGGAACTGGCCCGCAAAGGCGTGCTCAAGGAAAAGCAATTGGATGAACTCGTCGCGCCGATGCTGTTCTGGAAGTTCAAGCTGGGGTTGTTCGATGATCCCTTCGTTGACCCCGAGGAAGCCGCGCGCGTGGTTGGCTGCGACGAACATCGCAAGCTGGCACTGCAAGCCGCTCGCGAAACCATCACCTTGCTCAAGAACGAAAACAACCTGGTCCCGCTCGATCCGTCCAAGCTCAGAAGCATCGCGGTAATAGGCCCGAACGCGAACCGCTTGCTGCTCGGCGGCTACAGCGGGTTGCCCAAGCACAATGTCACTGTGCTTGATGGCATCAAAAGCCGCCTGGGCGACGGTGTCAATGTGCTCTACGCGGAGGGCTGCAAGATCACGCTGGGCGGCTCGTGGCAACAGGATGAGGTAGTGCCCAGCGCCGCGGAAGAGGACCGGCGGCAAATCACCGAAGCAGTGGGAATCGCCGAACGCGCGGAGGTCATCGTGCTTGCGCTTGGCGGGAATGAGCAAACCTCGCGCGAGGCGTGGTCCCTCAAGCACCTCGGGGATTGCGCCAACCTCGATTTGCCCGGGCGTCAGGACGACCTGGTCCGGGCGATGCTCGAGACGGGCAAGCCAGTCATCGTACTTCTTTTTGGTGGCCGGCCACTCTCGATCAACCAAATCGCCAAACACGTCCCCGTCATTTTCGAGTGCTGGTATTTGGGCCAGGAATGCGGGCGCGCGGTCGCCGAGGTGCTATTCGGCGACTACAATCCGGGCGGCAAACTCCCGATTACCATTCCTCGTTCGGCGGGTCACCTGCCCGCCTTCTACAACTACAAACCGTCGGCGCGCCGCGGTTACCTGTGGGATGACGTCTCGCCGCTATTTCCGTTTGGGTTCGGACTGAGCTACACGACCTTTGCCCTTCGAAACGTCCGCCTCAAGAAAAAGAATATCAAGCGCAATAGTTCGACCCAAGTGCTCGTCGAAGTGACCAATACCGGCTCGCGCCCCGGCACCGAGGTCGTGCAAATGTATGTTCGCGATCGGATCAGTTCCGTTACGCGGCCGGTGAAGGAATTGAAGGCCTTCAATAGAATCTTGCTGCAACCCGAGCAAACGCAAACGGTCGCGCTGGACATCACCCCCGAATCGCTGGCGTTTTACGATGTGAACATGAAATACGTCATTGAGCCCGGCGAATTCGAAATCCTCGTCGGCACTTCCTCGCGCGAGGGCGATTTACAGAAGGTCATATTGACGGTGACAGACTAATGAGTTCAACAATTACAGGTTGCACCGAAATGCCTCGCTAAGGATGTAAAAACAGCCACTCCCCATGTCCAACAACCCCCAACAGAGACTCTCCTTCCTGGAAAAGTCCGCTTACAGCGGAGGCGATGCTGCCGCCAATTTCGTCTTCATGACGATGATCCTGTTCCAATTAAACTTTTACACCGACGTATTTGGGCTGACCGCCGGCGCCGCGGCGGCGATCCTGCTGGCGCCTCGCCTTTGGGATGCGTTTTTCGATCCGATCATGGGCATTCTCGCTGATCGAACCCGGACGCGCTGGGGCAAGTTCCGGCCGTGGGTCCTTTGGACCTCCGTCCCTTGGGCGGTGGTAATGATCCTGGCGTACACGACACCACGAGGCTGGAATATGGGCGCGATGATCGCCTACGCCGCCATCACCAACGGGTTGCTCATGACGCTCTATTCCATGAACAACATGCCCTACTCGGCTTTGGGCGGTGTGATGACCGGCGACCTGGATGAGCGCACGAAGCTCAATTCCTTTCGGTTCGTCGCGGTCAACATCGCGCAATTCGTCGTCGGCGGATTCACACTGCCCTTGGTAGCGAAGTTCGCCGCCGGGCATGACCGGCAATACGGTTGGCGGATGACGATGACCCTTTGGGCGGGCCTCTGTCTGGTCCTTTTCCTGATCACCTTCCTGGGCACGCGGGAACGAATTCAGCCCGTTCAGGAGGAAAAGGCTTCGCCGAAGCGGGATTTCCTGGACTTGCTTAAAAACAGTCCCTGGCGAGTGATGGCAGTTATGACCCTCGTCCATTTCGCCATTCTCTCGTTTCGAGGCGGCGCGCTCTACAATTACTATCACCATTACGCGGATAAGGCGGCGATGTACGACTTCGCCGCGAAGCTCGGTTTGACCGGGGCGATCGGCGGTTCCGGCGGCTTGCTCGAAACGCTCGGCTACCTCGTCCACCCGGATAAATCGAATATTGCCGATGTGTTCAACAGCATCATCAACATGGTGGGCACGGCTACCACTATCATCGTCATCCTCCTTTCGCCGCCGCTTTCGAGGAAATATGGAAAGAAAGCGGTCGCCGTGGTCGGGTTTGGGTTGGCTAGCCTGGGCACGTTCGCCTTTTACCTGCTCCCCTCGACAAACGTGACCGGCATGTTGGTGCTGACGATCACGATTGCGGTCTGTTACGCGCCGACCATTCCATTGGTCTGGGCCATCTTCGCCGACGTGGCGGACTACTCGGAATGGACGATCGGGCGCCGCTTCACTGGCATGGTCTTCGCCACGATCGGGTTCGCGCTCAAATCGGGGTTAGCGCTCGGTTCGGCATCGTTCCTTTGGATTATGGGAGGCTTTTTCCATTACGACACCCACCTGCCCGCTGCGCCCGACGCCATTGCCGGGTACCGTTTCACCAGCGGGATTGTGGTCGGTCTGCTCTTCGCCGCGTGCACCATGTTGTTGGCAGTCTATAAGCTCAATAAAGCAATGACGCTCATCATGGCCGACGAATTGGCCCGCCGGCGCAAACGGGCGGCCGAACAACCCTAGTTTGCCTGAAATTGCATTCCCTGAGCACGTTTCACAAAAGATATGAACAATCTCCTCACTTCCCGCATTAGTTGTGGTTCGATCCTGGTAACTACTTTGCTGGCATCGCCAGGCATGCTGAGGGGGCAAACAGGCAACCTGCCAGCCGGCGCACCGCCCAACGTCGCTACGCCTATAAACTGGACGGCGGCACAGGATCACAAAAACATGATGGACCAGTTGGGCATCATCCGGCTGCGTCCAGGACCAAGCGGACAGCCCGGCGCCACGAATTCAGCCAATTACGATCCTGCCAAGGCGAATCCTTTCCCCGACCTACCAGAGACCCTCACGCGCAAGAACGGGCAGAAAGTCACGTCGGCCGAGATGTGGTGGAAACAACGCCGCCCGGAAATCGTCGAGGACTTCGAGCGGGAAGTGGTCGGGCGCGTGCCAAACAACGTGCCCGGGGTGACGTGGACCGTGGTCTCGAATATCACGGACGGGCTGGTGGGAAACCTGCCAGCCAACGGCAAACGACTCGTCGGCCATGTGGACAACTCCGCCTGTCCGGCGATCACCGTGGACATTCGCATGACGGTGGTGACTCCAGTGAAAGCCAAAGGTCCTGTGCCAGTGTTGATGATGTTTGGCGGGTTCGGTGGTGACGGCATGCCGCGACCGGCCGGCTCTCCTGTGCCCACAAACCGGTTTCCCGAGTTCGGCGGCCCGTTCAAAGACCCTCCATCTACCGAGCAACTGCTCGGGGCCGGTTGGGGCTACGCCACCATTAACCCTGGAAGCATCCAGACGGACAATGGCGCTGGGCTAACCAAAGGCATCATCGGCCTGGTCAACAAAGGCCAGCCCCGCAAGCCGGATGATTGGGGCTCACTGCGCGCGTGGGCCTGGGGCGCCGCCCGCGGCCTGGATTACCTGGAAACCGACCCCGCCGTTGACGCAAAGAAGGTGGGGATCGAGGGGGTGTCGCGATTTGGCAAAGCCGCGCTGGTCGCCATGGCCTTTGAACCGCGTTTTGCCACGGCCCTGGTTGGGTCTTCTGGCGAAGGCGGCGCCAAGCTGCACCGTCGCAATTTCGGCGAAGCCGTGGAGAATCTGACGGGCTCGGGTGAGTATCATTGGATGGCGGGCAATTTCCTCAAGTATGGCGCGGCGGAATCGTCTTTCGGCAGCAAGAACGCCGGGGACCTGCCTGTGGATGCGCACATGTTGATTGCGTTGTGCGCTCCTCGGTTCACCTTCATTAGTTACGGCGTCCCTGAACGCGGGGATGCCAATTGGCTGGACCAACAGGGCAGCTACATGGCCACCGTTGCCGCCGGGCCGGTGTTTCGGCTGCTCGGAGCGCGCGATATTGGCGAGAAGGAAGATTATCGAACCGCCAGGATGCCGCCGGTGAACACGGGTCTGCTTGACGGTGAGCTGGCCTGGCGCCAACACGATGGCGGACATGAAGACCGATCGAACATGAAGCATTTTATCGCCTGGGCAAACAGGCTTATCAAGCACTCCCCGCCCCCAGCCGCCGCAGCCGACGGCGCCGCGCAGGAGAAGTCTCGATCAGGCGGTCCATCCGGCTCAGCCAGTCACCCGCAGCCGCGCACCGATTCTAATTCCCTCCTGGCGCATCAGCCCCTGTTGACGGACCTCCTGGGGCTTCCCGCGAAAACCGACCACGCTCCGCCACCGACAGGCGACCCCAGCGCAAAACGGCCGCCTGAATAATCCTGACGGCATTGACCGGCCCGCGAGGAGGGTCGCATTTCTTCGGTGGAATGGGCGGAACAGCGTCCCCTACCGCCCGCTCATACCTCCGGAGCCCCACCGTAACCCCACCGGAGACTCCCCGTAGTACCTCTGATCGGCGATCAGAGGTACTACGGGGAGTCTCCGGGGCGTCCCGCGGGAGGGTCTGGAGCAGGGTTGGAGGAACCGAGGGCCAGCGGCTCGACGGTTTGGGATGCCAAGCTGGGTTCGGATGGGTCGCCGAGACGCGGGAGACCGGTAGAGGGCCAGAGCCGGGGCACCGCTTTCGCTGGCACTGCCAAGGAAACGGTCTTCAGCATAGCCTTGCAGACCAGCGACGACTTCTGTTGCGTTACGTGCGGCCGCCGCTGCTGTGGACCAATTGGAGGATTCGCTCGGTGTCATAGACGCAGCCGGCCCATATTCCGCCGCTGGCGGACTGGAGAGCTGCCCAAAGACGCGTGTCGTCCGGCAAGGCGGGATCGGCGGACAGGTCTGGCCTTGGACTTCTTTGTGACAGGATTTGACTGCCCTCATCTGGTCCGAACCGCCGGTCGCCCTCCCCGACCAGGTCCACGCTGCCTTGGGCCGCGCGAGGGTCGATGACGATCTGGATCAGGTCGCCGTCGCGGACCTTCCCCAGCGGACCGCCCGCCAGGGCTTCGGGGCTGATATGGCCGACGCACGCGCCGGTGGAGACTCCGGAAAAACGCGCATCGGTGAGCACGGCCACGTGTTTTCCGATGGGGAGGTATTTCAGCGCGCCGGTGACCTGGTAGGTTTCTTCCATGCCGGTGCCCATCGGGCCAACGCCCGCGAGGACAAGGATGTCGCCCGCGCGAATCTCCCCGGCTTTGATCGCGGCCATGGCGGCCTTTTCTCTCACAAACACCCGCGCCTTGCCAGCTTTGCGATAAGTGCCGTCGCCATCAATGACCGAAGGATCAATCGCCGTGCTCTTCGCCACCGAGCCTTCCGGCGCGAGGTTGCCCGTCAGAAACGCTAACGTCCCCGTCAGACCCCGGTCCTTGGCCCGTTCGGGTGGCAGGATCACATCGTCGGGATCGACCCCATCGAGTTGCAGGAGCAGTTCCCGGAACCGGCGGCGGCGTTCGGATTTTTCCCAGGCGTCGAGGCTCTCGCCCAGGGTGCGGCCCGACACTGTGAGCACCTGCGTTTGGATCAAGCCCAGACGGCGCAGGTGAAGCATGACTTCGGGTACGCCGCCGGCAAGGAACACCCGAACGGTAGGGTGGTGCACGGGACCATTCGGCAGCACGCTGACCAGGCGCGGAACCCGCCGGTTGATGGCGATCCAATCCTCCACGGCGGGCCTTTTGATTCCGGCGGCGTGAGCGATGGCAGGGATGTGGAGCAGCAGGTTCGTCGAGCCTCCGAAGGCGGCGTGAAGCACCATCGCGTTGTGAATGCTTTCGGAGCTGAGGATATCACGCACCGTGATGCCGCGGCTTTCGAGTTGATGGAGCGCTCGGGCGGAAGCGCGCGCCAGGTCCAGCCAGACCGGTTGACCGGACGGGGCGAGCGCGGAATGCGGCAAGGATAATCCAAGCGCTTCGCCGACCACTTGGGCGGTGGCGGCGGTGCCGAGGAATTGGCAGCCGCCGCCCGGAGAACCGCAGGCGCGGCAACCGAGGTCGGCGGCCTCCGACAGCGTGACTAATCCATGGGCGAACCGCGTGCCGAGGGTTTGCACCGCTCCCGCGTCTTCGCCGGACTCCGGCGGCAGCGTGACCCCGCCAGGAACGAGCACGCTGGCGAGGTCGCGCAAGCCCGCCAGCGCCATCATCATCGCGGGCAGGCCCTTGTCGCACGTGGCGATGCCCAGCACACCGGCGCGAACGGGCAGTGACCGCGCCAGTCGCCGCAATACCACTGCGGCATCGTTCCGGTACGGCAGGCTGTCAAACATGCCCGGGGTGCCTTGCGTTCGCCCGTCGCAGGGGTCCGAGCAGAAACCCGCGAAGGGGATGGCTTTCAGCCGGCGAAATTCCTCGGCGGCTGCTTGCACGAGCAGGCCGATTTCCCAATGGCCAGTGTGATAGCCCAAAGCGATGGGTTTGTCATCCGGCGCCCTCAGCCCGCCCTGGGTGCTTAGAATGAGAAACTGCTTGCCCGCGACCTCGGCGGGAGTCCAGCCCATGCCGGCGTTTTGTGTCAGCCCGAACAGATCACCGCTCGGGCGTTCGCGCAGCATCTCCTCGGTCAGGGGCAGCTTGCCCGCCGGGCCCGGCGCCCGGGTTCTGACCTCGAAGATCTCCGGGGCTGGAGGTTCGAAGGGTTCAAATGGCGCGCTCATTGGGCCATTGAACCATCAAGCGGCAACCGACTTCAAGAATACTTGCCTCCCCGAGGCATAAAACCATCGACCGTCGCATGGGATCGTGTTACAGGTCACGCCACGTCGCGCTTATGAGAGAACAACGCTGGCTGCGGATCATTCCGGTGGCGCTGATCATGTACACCATATCGTATGTTGATCGGACCAACGTTTCTCTCGCCCTGGATCCGAAGATTTCCACCATGATGAAAGACCTGCTCATGGATGACCGGATGAAAGGGGAGGCGGCGGGCATTTTCTTCTTTGGCTACGTGCTCTTGCAGATTCCCGGTGGATACTGGGCGTCACGTTGGAGTGCCCGCAAGGTGGTGAGTCTATTTCTTATTGCGTGGGGCGTTTGCGCCGCGGGCTGCGGGCTGGCCCGCACCTTCGGGCAATTCGAAGTGATGCGCTTTTTCCTGGGGGTGGCCGAGAGCGGCGTATTCCCGGCGACCCTGGTGTTGCTGGCAAACTGGTTTCCGCGGGCCGAGCGCGCGCGCGCCAACGCGTATTGGAACCTCTGCCAACCGTTGGCGGTGGCCGGATCGGCTCCATTAACCGGCTGGCTGCTTGGGGTTTACGGCTGGCAGAAAATGCTCATGCTGGAAGGCGCACTGCCATTCCTATGGCTCCCGATCTGGTGGTTCTTCATTCGGGATCATCCGCGCGACGCGAAGTGGATTTCGGCTGAGGAACGAAACTACCTCGAGACCACGCTGCAAAAGGAGGTGGCCGGGCTGGAGCCTGCACAAGCGATGCCGCTCTGGCGCCGGCTCCGGCAGCCAGTGATTTTTGTCATGCTGGCCATCTATTTTCTGCATAATTGCGCCGCCTACGGCTGTATGACTTTCTTCACTGCCGGCCTGAAAGGGCGAGGCTTCAGCGCCTTGCAATACGGAATCCTGTTTGCCGTGCCGTATGCCGTCACCGCCCTGGTGATGGTTTTGAACTCCTGGCATTCGGATAAAACGCAGGAGCGGCGGGGACATGTGGCGGCGGTCTATGTGTTGAGCGGCACGAGTCTCATTTTGGGCGTCTTGTTGAGCCAGTATTTTTGGGTTTCCTATGCCCTTATGTGCCTGGCGATACCTGGCCCGTTTGCCGCTATGGCGCCTTTCTGGTCAATTCCCAGCGAAACCATGCCCAGGAATGTCATGGGACTGGTCATTGGGGTGGTGAATGCCTTCGGCAACCTGGGTGGCTTCGCCGGGCCGTATATCGTAGGCTGGCTGATGAAGGAGTACCGGAGCAGCGCGATTCCGTTTAACGCCCTCGGAGTGGGCATGCTGGTCGCCGCAGGTCTCGCTTTCCTGTTGCCCAAAGCCGCCAAGACCTTGCCATCGGCCATCACCCCCTTAGCAGTCGGCGGCTCGCGCGCCGGTCCAAGGTCTTATCCATGAAACTGTGTCGTTTTAGAAACTCGCGCAATGAAGTCAGCGTAGGGCTGGTGGTCGAGAATGACTTCGTGATTGATCTCGCTGCCGCCGGCGTGACGGAACTGACTTCGTTGCTGGAGAAGGACGATCCCGCGGCGGCTGTGGCTGAATTGTCGAGGCAGGAGCTGCCACAGGCGCCGCTTTCGGCGCTTCGGCTATGCGCGCCGGTCGAACGGCAGGAAGTGTGGGCGGCGGGAGTCACCTACCAGCGCAGCAAAACGGCGCGGATGGAGGAATCCAGCTTCAGCGCTACGGCCTACGACCTGGTTTACGCCGCCGAACGACCCGAGCTGTTCTTCAAATCCATGCCTGATAAAGTGGTTCCGCCTGGGGGGCCGGTGGGCATTCGCGGGGACGCGCGGTGGAACGTGCCGGAACCTGAGCTGGCCCTGGTGCTGAACTCGCGCGGGCGAATCGTCGGCTACACGATCGGGAATGACATGAGTTCGCGGGACATCGAAGGGGAAAACCTGCTTTACCTGCCGCAGGCGAAAATCTACCGCGGCTCTTGCGCGCTGGGGCCCTGCATTCGGGTGGCAGCTTCCGAAGCTGAGGCCCGCGAATGGGCGATCCAGATCGGGATATGGCGGAATGGGGCGCGCGTTTTCGCGGGCGAGACGGCGGTCGCGCACATCAAACGGACCTTCGAGGAACTCGCCCGATTCCTCTTCCGCAGCCAGGAGTTCCCGCACGGAGCGGTGCTCCTCACGGGCACCGGTATTGTGCCGCCGGATCAATTCACACTCAAGGAGCGCGACGAAATCGAAATCCACATTAGCGGCATCGGAGTTTTGCGCAACTCGGTGATAGTGGTGTAACCTCGCGCATGACTATGATGCACGGTCGAAGTCTTATCGCCGGTCAGCCGATACCGGGAGCAGGAGAAACGTTTCAGGCCAGAAGCCCGCTCGACAACCGCGTGCTGGAGCCGGATTTCCTCGTGGCGGGCGCGCAAGACGTCGATTCGGCGTTGCGCCAGGCGGGAACGGCTTTCGAGGTTTTTCGACAAACCACCGGCGAGCAGCGCGCGGCTTTGCTCGAACACATCGCCGAGGAGATCGTGGCGCTAGGGGACGAGCTGCTGACGCGCGCGCATCTCGAGACCGGCCTGCCCCTGGCTCGGCTGACGGGCGAACGGGCCCGTACGGTGAACCAGCTCAAGCTATTCGCCCAGATTGTGCGAGAGGGCTCCTGGGTGGATGCCCGGATTGACCACGCCGCTCCCAACCGCCAGCCGGCGCCTAAACCGGACCTGCGCCGGATGCTTGTGCCTCTGGGCCCGGTGGTTGTTTTTGGTTCGAGCAATTTTCCCCTGGCATTCTCGGCAGCCGGGGGCGACACCGCGTCAGCACTGGCGACCGGCAACCCGGTCATCGTCAAGGCGCACAGCGGCCACCCCGGCACCGCGGAACTGGTCGCGACCGCCGTTTGCCGCGCGGTCGGGGCCTGCGGGTTACCCGGCGGCGTGTTCTCGATGCTCCACGGTGCCGGCAAAATCATCGGCCTCGCGCTGGTGAGGCATCCCTTGACGCGGGCTGTGGGATTCACCGGGTCACGCGCCGCCGGGCGCGCGCTGTTTGACGCGGCCGGTGCCAGGCCGGATCCCATCCCGGTCTTCGCCGAGATGAGCAGCTTGAACCCGGTCTTCCTCCTGCCCGGCGCCGTGAAGGAGCACGGCGCGCGGATCGCGGAAGGACTGAGCGGATCGGTCACACTCGGAGTGGGCCAGTTCTGCACCAAGCCGGGTTTGATCTTTGGTTTGCAGAACGCCGAGTTCGACCAATTCCAACAAGCCTTGGCGCGCGTGCTGGAAGCGGTGGCGCCCGCCACGATGCTGCACTCAGCAATCTGCGAGGCGTATCACGACGGAAGCCGCCGGGCGGCCGCGGCCAGCGGCGTGACCGTGCTCGCGCGGTCCGCGGCAGCGGCTCAGCCAACCGGAACTCAGGGCGAAGCCACGATTCTGCGCACCGATCTCGGGACGTTTCGAACGAATCCCGAGCTGGCGGAGGAGGTGTTTGGGCCATTTGCAATCCTGATCTCGATCCGGACGCTGGGTGAGTTCGAGGAGGTGGCGCGGTCGCTTGAGGGGCAGTTGACCGCCACCGTCCACGGCACCGTTGAGGATCTCAGCCAGGCCGGCGGGTTGCTGCGTCTCCTTGAGCAAAAGGCGGGACGCCTCATCATCAATGGCTTCCCCACCGGCGTGGAGGTCTGCCCTTCCATGCATCACGGTGGCCCTTTTCCGGCGACGACCGACGCGCGATTCACTTCGGTGGGAACAGCAGCCCTTTACCGGTTTGTCCGCCCGGTCTGTTACCAGGACTTCCCCGCTGCGCTGCTCCCCGAGGCGCTGCGCGATGCGAACCCGCTCCACCTTTGGCGGATGGTGGACGGCGAGCGAGTTGCCCCGTGACGTAGGGGCGGGCGGAGAACCAACCTGGGCTACGGCTGGCCCTTTTGCAGGGATTGCTCCTTTCTACTCGGTCGTGGTGAGGGCCTTCGTGACGGTGGCCGCCACCAGGCGGTGGCCATTTGTCAAAACTCATTTGAAATGCCCCCATGTTAATTCACCAGAGAATGTCCTCTTTTCAGGTTGTTATTCGTTGATCTGCTCTCACGGCTGGCGGCCAGGGACACAGAGAGGCCGGAGCGTAGCGGAGGCCGACCGGANNCTCCGCGCCAATACTCCCGCCCAACTCCCACTCCTAATTGCCGCCGGCTTCACCACCGCAGGCGGCTCTTGGGCTTTGCGCTCCACCACGCTCCGTTGGGGCCGTTCTGGCAAGGCTCGCCAACACAGTTTCTTGCCCCGATACACCAACTTCCCGCAGCGTCCTCACGACCACCTTCTTACCAAACTCAAGGGCTCGTGTCACCGTTCCACCTGATGCCAGCGCCCC
>PLZQ01000320.1 GCA_003152225.1 Limisphaerales bacterium
CAACCTGGCCCTCCAGCATTTCGTATAGCCGGCGGATGGGAAGCTCCGTCTTGCTTTCCAGGCGGACGAGATTATAGGCGTGGTAGAGTGCATCGGGCCGCCGGTTTGCGTGGATGGAGTGGTTCGTCCATTCCAGTGCTGCGTCGAAAAATTCGATTAGCTCCTGGCTCGGGAGCCGGGTTTTGCGATCGGAGAATCCGTGCTTGTAAAGACGCAGGCGATAATGGCTCCCTGCGCGGCCCAAATCGTCGAGCACGCGCCGGCGCTGGCGGTCGCTTAGCGCCCCCCTGAGGAGCGGGCGATGCTGTTGGAGAATCCGCTTCACTTCGTAGAGAAAACCAGCGACCTCGGCGGAAAGGCTGTACTTGGAGTCGGCCTGCGGGCGGAAGAGCTCCAAACAGAACGTCAGGTAGCGGCGCAGGTAATAGAGGGTGACCATGGAGGTGCCGTTGCCGACCAGGGCGTTATTCGCATCGTTCCATTCAGGCCGCTGGGTGTTCAGCCAGATGCCGGCTTCCGGGATAAAGTTGGCAAGCTTGACGAGCAGCGGAACCAGGAGCTTCTCAGCTAGATTCACCAGACGCACATCGCCCTGCTTGTCCCAGATGAGTTTGCCGTCTGCGCCCCTGGCTTGCACCCGTCGCTGGACGAGTTCTTCAACCTGTGGATCAAAGACGACCGTGTCTTTTGGGTTTGCCAGTAGGGCATCATAGGGCTTGATGCGGTAGGGGACGTTGGCGCTGGCGAAGACTTCCCATGTGAGGAAGCCGCGCAATGTCGCCGGATCGTGGCGTTCCAGAATCTCCAGGAGTTTCAACAGGTAGATGATCTGGTGATCTCCCCAATAGCCGATGTAGGACCAGGGGTCGTGCGGGTTCACGACCTCCCATTCGATGCCGTTGCGCGTGATCCGGTAGGGATTGTAACCATCCGCCGTTGAGGCGTTGAGGAACCGGCTGATCATGCCGGGGACATAACCCGGGAACGAAACGGCCAAGGCTTCCCAATTCTGGAAGATGTCGCGCCAGTTCCCTTCGTAATTGAGGACCCGCGCGCCATCGGGATTGCGCGTCGTAATCGAAAACCGATTCCAGGGCCGGCTCGGGTCGCCGTGCCGACGACTGAAGGTCAGGGGCAGATACTCGCGGCAAAGACGTTCGAGTTGCGGGTCGCCGGTTGCCGTGGCGGCCTCCACCATGTCGCCATAAAGAGCCGGAGTGGGCAGACTGCGGAAAAACGAGCCGTGACGGGCAGCAACTTGTTTGTTCCCGTTGGTGACAAAGGCCAGCAAATCATCCGGATCCAGTTTGTATCCGTCATTGAAGATGCCGCCACGCATCACATTGAACAGGGTGTTGGCATAATGGCGGGCGTTGCTCAGCGGGCGCGCGGTCTTCTGCAGGCCATCTGCGGCGGCCACGATGCGCTCCAGTTCCCGTGTGCCGTGTTCAATATCAGCTTGGACCAACTTCCGCAGACGCGCCGGTTGGCGCAGCAATCGGTTTAGGCTGCTTACCTCCGACGGCCCCTGGTTGACATCCGCCACGAGGAGCCAGTCCAGGACTTGGCCGGGCCGCAGATGCGGCGCTGCCTGGACGAAATACGCCCCCCGTTCCGCACGCACGTCAGTTTCGTACCGAAGAGGCAAGCCTTGACGAAAGCAGTCGAGTTGCACCGAGGAAAGCAAGGTGAGCTGGCGTTTGAGCCCGAACGACCATGCGGTCGTAATGCGGAGGGCCTCGGCCGGTTCGGGACGATCTATGGGGATGGCGCTCAGCCGGAACAAGCCGAGGCCGGTTTCGGGGATCAGTTCGCTCCTTTTGTAGGCGTCGAGCAGCGTGCTGTATTCGAGGTTGAATTGGCTGCCGGTTCCACAGGGCATCAGGTTTTGGAGGCCATCTAACATTTTGATCTGCAGGCTGGCCGACCCGGAATTGGTGAGCCATGCCCGGCGAACGAAACCAAAGCGGTTGCTATTGAACCAGCCGTAGCGAAAGGTCAGCGACAGATCGTCGTTGATTTCCTCAAAGATCAGTTTATTGCCCTGGAAGTTCTTGTAGAGGTTGCGTCGTGTCTGGTAGATGCCCTGGCCGCGTGCAGAAAACGGTTCCCAAAGGTAGCTCCGACCCTGCTTCTGGGCGACCAGGATGGTCTTGCTTCCCGTGACTTCCATCATGTCGCGGATCTTGTCGTCAGTGTAATACGGGAACAGCGCCAGGTCGGCGTTGCGGCGGCCGGCGGATAGCGCGCCGTTGCTGGAAACGAACATCCAGTGATCGGAATCGCTGACGACGGTCATGAAAAAAGGCCGCATCCGGTCGTAATTGGCAATCTGGTAAAAGTCCTCGCCCTCCAGCGTGACTTGCTGACCGTGGACCGGATCGGAGTTAAACCAAAGCGGGCTCTTACCCGAGTGCAGTTTTGTTTTCATGTTGGTTCCCAATCAATCGCGCTCTCAAATCAGAAATTGGCTTCGCTTGGTCAGGGGTCACATTCGGATTGGCAGCCATAGCCGAGCCTCGACAAGGAAGGAGTTGCCAGCAGATTGCTAAGCGGCCTGCGCTCTTTCCCTCCGCGCGTCCAAGTCCCGTTTCATCTGGTCGGTGGTCTCCGAATCGATATTGTAGAAGATCATAAACACCGCGCAGGACATGTACAATATCCCTGGAATAACGGAGATCAGCAATTTGATGCCGGTCAGGGCCGTTTCGGTTTGCTTGGCGTCGGGAATGTAATTAAAGACGGTGAGCAGCCAGCCGGCGATTGCAGCGCCGATGCCCCATCCGGCCTTCTGAGCGAAAACCGCAGCGGAGAAACACAGCCCGGTCGCCCGGCGGCCGCTTTTCCACTCAGAATAATCGGCCGAATCCGCAATCATCGTCCACAGCAGAGGCACTGCGGGGGCATAGGCCATTTTGGCCAGAATGTTCAGAACATAAACCGTGATGAGGTCATTTGCGCCCGGCAGGTAGAGCGCAATGAAGCAGGCGCCGGAGATTAGGGAACTCGCAATGAATACATTCCGATTGCCGAATTTCCTGGCCAAGGGCTTGGAAAGGGGCAAGGCCACAATTAGCGCCACCGTGCCCACTACGTTAAACAACTGTACGTTCTCCTCTTTGCCGATGTAATACTTGAAGTAGTAGGCGATCGCGGCGTTTTGCATGGCGAACATGACAAAGGAAACGATTCCGACGATGGCCAAGATAATCCACGGCCGGTTCTTAAACAGGTCCTTGAGATCTTCCTTTAGGGAACTGGGTAGCGATGCCGAGGGCTGCACCCGTTCCTTGCAGGTCTTGAAGGTGATGAAGAAGAAGACCAAACTGAGAAGTCCAAACAGGACGAGGGTGTATTGAAAGCCAAGGGCCTTGTCGCCCCGGCCAAAGAATTTCGCCAGGGTTAGGGCCAGACCGGTCACGACAAACTGGCCGACAAAAGCGCAGATGAATCGGTAAGTGTTGAGGCCCGCTCTTTCGTAGGTATCGGAGGTCATCACTGCCGCCATAGACGAGTAAGGCAGATTGATGGCGGCATAGGCGGTCATCAGCAGCACATACGTAGCGCCCGCATAGATGATCTTGCCGGTCTCGCCCAGGTTAGGGGTGGTAAATGTCAGAATGGCCAGAACCGCGTAGGGGATGGCGCCAAACAAAATGTAGGGACGGAATTTTCCCCACCGCGTATGCGTCCGGTCTGAGATGATGCCAATGACCGGGTCAATCCCCATATCCCAGAACCGGGCGACCAGCATGATCGTGCCGGCCGCGGCGGCAGGGATTTTATAGACATCCGTGTAGAAGAACAGCAGCCAGAAACCCACCATGTCCCACACGAAATGGGACGCGGTATCGCCCAGGCCGTATCCCAACTTCTCTTTGAAACCCAGAGTATCAGGAGTTGGTCTTGCTGAAGGCGTTCTGCCATTGGCGCCCCGGGTTTCGCCTGAGGATGGAGATTCGACGGATTTCATCTTTCAATAGTGTGCTTCGGATTGGCTCGAACCCTGGGTGGCGGTCCGCACTTTTTCGGCGGAGCCCTCCACATAGAATGGGATATTCGCGTGGGCGGCGTGGCCTTTGCCGTCGAAGACGTAGGCGAAGAGGCGATAGGCACCCGCCTTGTCCGGCGCCTTTAGAGTGACTTCGCTCTGTTTGGGGTCTGCGATCAGGCCCGCAAGTATCTTGGGTATGGATTCGACGTCACCGCCCACCTTGCGTTCGGTGCTTTCCTCCATAACCTCCCAGGAATAGGTGAGGGGATCCTGGTCGGGGTCGCTGGCCTGCACTTTGGCGTGATACGTCTGGCCCGGCTTCAATCGAACGTTCTGCAAGGCTGTCCTATCATCCAGCCAGGCTCCCTCAAGACGAGGGCTGCGGTTGGCGGGCCACGAACCGGTCCAGAAATAGTGCATCACATCGATCGGCGCGGTCTCTTCGCCGGACTTGAGGAACATGCCGTACCAAGTAGGTGTCCGTTCCTGTTTCTGGCCCCAAAAGAAAACGTAGGACCCGAGGCACAGCTTTTGGTCGGACTGGATCACTGCTTGAAAGCGCTTTTCGTAGAGATCGGCCTTGGTCGCGCTGTCGTTCTCGATCGGCGCTCCCCAGGCGGTCTTGCCGCATTCCCAGTGACCCGTCGCGCCCCATTCAGTGACAATATAAGGCTTGTCCCAGGCCGCTTCCGCCAGATACCGCGGCAAGTTGATGATGTCGCAATACATTTGGAAGCAGATGAAATCCAAGTCCGCCGCCTGGGCTTGGACCAGCTTTACGGTTTCCTTGTTGAAGCCGGCCAGCGTGGTGGTGGTCGGATGATTAGGGTCAATCTGATGGATCGCCTTCGAGAGGTCATTGACGGCAGTCCAGACCTTTGGATTCTTCTCGAAGTTGAGTTCGTTGCCGATGACCCAGATGATCAAGGCCGGATGGTCTTTATACTCCCTGACCTGGGCGATCAACGACGCAAACTGCCTAGCCACAGCGTTAGTGTTGTCGTAGTCGAAGCCGCGCCGTTCGTGGTCCACGTCCAAACCCATCGCGACATACAAACCGTTGGTCAAAGCCCGATCTAAAACCTGCTTTCCCGAATCGCGGCCGTTGTCGGTGCTCCAGGTGCGGAAGGAATTGCCACCGTGCTCCTTCAGCTTCTCGACAGAGCCCAATTCGATGCCGGCACCCTTGATGTAAAACGGCTTGCTGTCCACGTAGAGTTGAAAGCGCTCGGCACTCTTGCGGATTTCAACTTTCACCGGACCGCGGGTCCACTCAGGTTCGCCAGCGCGGCCCGAGCTGACGCAGCAAGCTAGCAAGCCGAGAACGACGGTCAGTGCGGGGATCCGCCACCCTGCTGTGGCTGATTGTCTATTTGTATTCATGGCTAAATTCAGAGTCTAATGCGCGGGCGGCACCAACTTGTTTCCTTTGCGCATCAGGATGCCTTCCAACTCCTCCAGGGTTTTGCCTTTGGTTTCGGGGATGAAAAGCAGAACGAAGATCAATGCTGCGGCGGCCATGAGACCGTATCCCAGGAAAGTGCCGGCGGTGCCGAAATGCGACAATTCCCAGGGAAAGATAAACGTAACGCTGGCGCTGATAGCCGAATTCCAGAAGCCGGCCACGGACATCGCCATGCCCCGGTATTGGTTGGGAAAGATCTCCGACAACAGCACCCACATCACCGGCCCCAGCGAAATGGCGAACGAAGCCACGAAGCCGATGATCGCAAATAGCACCAACGAGGCCCGGATGTTCAAACCCGCCTTGACCAGCGCATCGCGGTGGGGTTTGAGCCGTTCAGCGCCGAGTTTCTTTTCGAGGTCGGCCATGAATTCCTTATCCGTGCTGAAGGTGATCTTCTCCGAATTCTTCAAGTCGTTGATCAGCTCGCCTGGCACTTTGTTGTCCTGCAGCACGGCAAAAGACTCTTCAGTAAGTTGATAGCTGGAAGCGTGAAACGCCCAACTGCACGTCAGCAGCGACACTGCCATCCCCGTCGCGCCGATGGCCAGCAATGGCTTGCGGCCCAGTCGATCAACGAACCGGATCGCCACGAAGGTCATGCCCAGGTTGACCAAGCCGACCAGCACGGCCTGTTTGAAGGCGGCGTTGGTGCCCCCTCCCGCCTGGGCGAAAATGGTGGGCAGATAATAGAAGATGGCGTTAATGCCGGTGATCTGTTGAAAGAACGCGATTACCAGTGCGATGAACATTACGAAGCTCATTCTCCGGCTGAGGAGCGCGCTTACACCCACGCTGGGACTTCTTTCGGCGAAGCTTTGCTGGATGTTGCGCATTTCCTGCTCCGCCTCTTCCGTGCCGCATGCCTTGGCTAGGATCGTTCTCGCTCGCTCAGGCTGCCCTTTGCCAAACAGCCAGCGCGGGCTTTCGGGGACAGCAAAAAGCAGGAAGAAATAGAGCACGGCCGGAACGGCATCCATCCCCAGCATCCAGCGCCAGTTATTAGGCCCCACGTTCAGGAGAAAGTAGTTCGAGAAAAAGGACGCCGAGATGCCGAGCACGATCATCAACTGATTGAGCGAGACCATGCTCCCGCGCAACTGCGGGGGCGAGATTTCCGCGATGTAAACCGGCGCAATCAGAATGGCGCCGCCGACCGCCACTCCGCCCAGAATTCGGGAAAAGACAAACAGGGCGAAGTTAGTGGTAAGCGCGGAGAGCAGGGCAGAGCCGGTAAAGAAGACCGCCGTGGTGATTAGAACCTTCTTGCGTCCAAACCGGTCGCTAAAGAATCCCGCCGCGGCAGTGCCGCCCAGGACGCCCCAGCCAAGACAACTCACCGCCAGGCCAAGCAGGAAATCGCCGCGGTCACCGCGCAAATCAAAGTACTTCTGGATGAACGGCACGGCACCGGAGATGACGGTAGCGTCGAACCCCCAAACAAAGCCCCCCAGCGCAACAATCAGGGCCACCCAGATCATGTACGGATTGCCACGGTTCATATAGTTCTCCGTTGGTCAGCGTCGCAGGAGCCGAGTCCTGAACCGCCTTGATTGAAGATTAGTACGCCGCGAACTCGTTCGGCAATCCCTAACCGGCACATTGGCCTGCAAATCATGCACGGTGTAGTACATATTACTACATAGCGAGTCAACAACAATATCTCAAAGATACTCGCTGCGAGTGGGTCTGAACTCTCGCAGACAGAACCTGGCTTGGATACCAAGCCTGTTGCATGGCTCCGCTGGATAGGCGCGCAAAGGCTCTCGAAGCAATTGGAGACGTCGCGCGGCCATTTATTAGAAACACTTTGCGGAGCTATATTCAATTTAAGAAAATTACCTGTAAATATACTGTTGACGCCTTAGCGGGAATGTAATATATACCACTACAGTAAGCATCAGCATTGTAATGAATACACAAGCAACAGCGTGTGCAATTCCCTCACAAGGGCGGCTATTCCCGCGATTATCGAGGCGGCATGGCAATGGAGGGGCCAATGAGGCGCGGATCTATCGCCTCGCGGGGTTCACTCTGATCGAACTGCTGGTGGTCATCGCCATCATCGCCATACTGGCGGCCTTGCTTTTGCCGGCACTGAGCAAAGCCAAATCCAAGGCTCAGGGGATAAGCTGTGTCAACAACCTCAGGCAGCTCCAAATGGGTTGGTTCATGTATTCCGGCGACAACAACGATAAGCTGGTTCGAGTGGGTGGCCTGGCAGAGCTGGTGACCGACCCCGCCGATCCCGCCGCGCAACCCGGCGGCGCCAAGAGCCAGTGGGTCCTGAGCCGGGTCGATCAGATGCCCTCGCGGACCAACACGGCCATGCTCCAAGGCGGCTTGCTCTATGCCTACGTCAACAGTCTTGGGATTTACAAGTGCCCAGCGGATAAGACGGTGATTAGTGGCGCCCTCAGCGTCCGCAGCATGTCGGCAAACTGCTGGATGAACCCCATCGACAGTTGGAACGATTATGGCGGGGGCCACCCCGGCAAAGTGCGGGAATTCCGGAAGCAGACCGACATTACCAGCCCAGGCCCGGCGATGGCGTTTGTGTTCATCGACGAGAACCCGTGGGGGATCGACGACGGCTTCTTTGTCTGCGACCCGCTCAAGCCGGTGTGGGTCAATATTCCGGCCAGTTACCACAATGGGGCAGGGGGTTTGTCGTTTGCGGATGGCCATGCTGAGATCAAAAAGTGGAAGGATACCCACGTGCTGGGGTGCAGTGCGACGCCGCCGCTGGGGGTGCAGCAGGATGCCAACACCGGGAACCTCTTTTGGCTTCAGGACCGAAGCTCCTCCGTGCCCTGATTATTAACCAATGTTTTCGTCACCATTTGCATGGCTGGAACGTCATTCAAACCAGATTGCGGTCTTCGCCGGGCGGCGACAGCGGAAGATTTGTAAAGTAATGCCGACATTTAACTCTCGTTAAGAAACAAAGAAAGTAAAAGACCTATGGAACCATCCAAATACTCCCCTCAACCCAAGTTTGAGTTTTGCCGAGACTCGACTCATCGGAACGGGCTGACCAGCCTGTCATGCCTGCTAATGGCCTCCGTTGCCATCCTGGTGTTCTCCGCGACCTCCGCGAGCGCCTTAACCAACTTTCTGGCCAATCCAGGGTTCGAGCTGGGCACGAGCGGTTGGACGATCGTCCCGCCGTGGACGTGGAATGGGCCCAGCTATGCCGTTCAAGACACGAACCAGCTCGTTAATACCAGCCCGACGGTTCACGTCGCAGTTCACGGTGGCACCAATGCCTTTAAGGTCTGGGGCTATTTTCAGACTTATGGTACCACTCCGGGCGCCATGCAGACGCTTCCTGCCGCGGCCAGTTCCCAATGGTCATCCGATGGTTGGGTTTCGACCCAAGTCCCTGACAACATGAAGGTGAACGGCGCAGGCGTAGGCAGCAGGTGCTACTTGCAGATGCTGTTCCTGGATGCGACAACGAATTACCAAGCCCCGTTAGCTACCTACACATCGGCGGGCATAGACACCACTTCCGCAACCGGCACCTGGCTTTACCAGCAGGTAACCGATGGCGCGGGCGGCACAAACCTTACCGCGCCGCCGGGCACCGCCTTTGTGCGCCTTGAAATCATTTTCGCTCAACCCGCCCCCAGCGGCGGCATCTACGCCGGCGGGTCGGCCTACTGGGATGACGTGACGCTGTTCAAGACTTCGAGGCCCGATCCGGAAATCACCGTTCAGCCGGTGCCGGTGACGCAGGTTTATGGCCAGACCGCCACCTTCTCCGTGGTCGCCGATGGCCTGACGGCTTTGTCTTATAAATGGCAGAAGGACGGCGCCGACATAACCGACCCCAACGCGCATGGCGCTACCACATCCACTTTGACGCTGTCGAACGTTAACGTGGGGATGATGGGCTACTATAATGTGACCGTGACCGACCAGGCTGGGCCGCTTACCAGCGATCCAGCCTACCTCACGGTGACCGATCCGGGGATTATCTCGATCACCCCGCCGTTGGGCCAAACCAAGACGGTGGGCGAATCCGCCTCGATCACTGTGGCTGCCGCGGGCTCGTCAGCGCTGAGCTACACCTGGATGAAGGACGGGGCTCTGCTGTCCGACGATGGCCATATTTCCGGCGTCTCGACCTCGACGCTGAACATCGCGAGCCTGGTGATGGGAGACACTGGTAACTATAGCGTGCTGGTTAATGGCGGGGTGGTTAACGCGGCCAGCGGTTTGAAGGTGGTGTCCGCCTCGCAATTGGCGACCAATCTCCTGGTCAATCCCGGCTTCGAGGACGGAGTGTTGGCGGAGCCCTGGGAGAATTCCTGGGTCAAGTTCAACGGACTGATTCTCCAAACGACCAACGATTTCTACTACTTGAGCGCGACGCCGGTATCAGTCTATGACGGCAACTATGTGGGCGATGTCTATGGGTCTGACGCGGACGACGGCGTTTACCAAAACGTGCCGGTCACCGCCGGGGCAACCTATCACGCCGGTGGCATGTTTTACATGTCACAATACGCCACCGTCAACGGGCCGGTTACCATCACGCTGCAGATCATGTTCAAGGATGCGGGTGGCAACACGATCGCGACGTTCTCGGCGCCCGCCGTCAGCACCAACGGTTTCGCGGCGGACACCTGGACTTCCCTGCAAGTCACCAACGCGACCGGCAGCACCAACCTCGTGGCGCCGGCGGGCGCCGCTTCGGCCACGTGCCAGGTTTATGAGTACAATTGGTCATACGCTGGGGGCACCGTTTATTTTGATGACTTGTACCTGACGCGCGCCAGCCTGCCTGCTCCCACGGCGGTCACCCTTGCCGCGTCAGCCGTTAGCGGGCTGATGAACCTGTCGTTCCCGACCACCAGCGGCGTTACCTACGAGGTCCTTTACGCGGACAGCCTCAACAGCCCAAGCACCTGGCATACGAATAAGACCATCGCCGGCGATGGCACGGTGAAGGGCATCTCCGATCCCATCGGCACGACCAGGCGGTTCTATCGTGTCCTGGAGCATTATTGAGCGGAAGACACGCGGCAACGCTTTCGCCCTGAAGGCAGGCGTTGCCGCGCTTTGTTTGATCGGCTTGGCAGATGCCGAGGCACAACCGCAACGGCTGAATCTGGCGAAGTTGCAGAGTGCCGTGTCTGATTCCGCGGCACCCGGAAGCCCGGCATTGCTGGTCACGGACGGTGTCGTGGGTAACGCCAATTGGGTGAGCCGCGGGCCCGGGCCGCACTGGCTGACGATCACACTGCCCGTGGCGGTGCAGCTTGGGAGCGCGCAGCTCTTCCTGGGCAATGACGATACCTCGCCGGTCGCGAACTTCTCGCTGCAGTCCTTCAACAGCAATGCCTGGACGACAATTCCCGGCGCGAGCTTCAGCGGCAACAGTGCGACCGTGCTCAACGTCGTGTTCAGCACGCCGGTCACCACCTCGCAGGTTCGCTTCTATAGCACAGATTCCACCGTCACCGTGCGGGAGATCGCCCTTTATGGGACTAATGGCCCATCGGGTTACCCCATCGGCTCGGACGTGAGCCTGAACCTGGGCAAGCAGTGCCCGGTCATCGCTAGCTCCGTGGCCGGCACGAATTACGCGCAGCTCGCGGTGGATGGCTACGCCGGAACCAACAGCGGCTGGCAAACGGCCAACGTCAACGGGTCGCACACACTCGAAGTGGATTTCCCTGTGGCCTCGCGCATCGGCAGCGCGCACGTCTATTCCGGCTCGGCGACCTACCCCGCCATTTCAGGCTTCACCCTGAACTACTGGACCGGCAGCGCCTGGGCGGCCATCCCGGGCGCGACGGTGAGCGGCAACACGCAAAGGCAACTGGTTGTCGCGTTCACATCGCCAGTCTCGACCACCAAGGTGCAGCTTTCCATCCCCGGCAACGGCACTCAGTTTGTGCGGGAGTTGGCCGTCTTCCCAGCCGGCACGGGTATCACCAGTTATCCACTCTGGACCGATGTGGTGAGCAACGAGCCGCCCGCCACGCAGTGGGAAACTTACGGAGACGGCTTCTGGAGTCTCCTCAATTGCGCCAACTCCAACGCGCTCGTGGTCAGCGCGACCGGCGCCAGTCTGGCCACGCCAAACGCGGCGGACAGGGCTCAGCAGTTTCAAATCCTCTATAACATTGATAGCGACACCTTCCGGTTGCGCCGCCGCTCGACCTGGCAGTGCATCGCGGTGCAGAACGCCGCCAACGCACCGGGCGCGGCGGTGGTCGAGGAACCGGTGTACTGCGCCATGCCGCACGAACTATGGCGCCTCCAGAACCTGGGCGAGGGCTACTACCGCGTGGTCAATGTGTGGAATGGCCTGGCCTTGCAGACCGATGGCCAGACCCCGGCGACGGTCACGCTGGCTGCTCCCTCGGCGGACACCCGTCAGCAGTGGCAGCCCAGCTTGCGGGCCATCTATCCCAAGAAGGGCGTCGCCGGCAACGAAGCAAACTGGGCGATGTTCGGCGCAAGCTGGGATTACAACTGGAGCCGCAATCCGAGCATGCCTTCACCGGCGCAGGTGATCTTTTTGCCCCAGCAATGGAACGGCGCAGCCGTAAGTTCGCTATCGCAGTATGCTCCGGGCTGGCACATCAATCCCAAGCCAATGGCCTTGCTCGGCTTCAACGAGCCTGACCAATCCGGCCAGGCCAATATGACCACTGCGAGCGCCATCTCCCTTTGGCCTCAACTCCAGGCTGCCAACGTCCCGCTGGTCGGTCCGGCGACCTCTTGGCCCCTGACCGCATGGATGACCAATTTCTGGAGCCTGGCCAACAGCGCCGGCTATCGCATCGACGAAAGCGGCTTCCATTGGTACTCGTATCCTTCCGTCGATACCCTTATGGGCAATTTGCAGAGCGTCTATAACGCCTGGGGCCGGCCCATCTGGATAACCGAGTTCGGTGCGGCTTTCAGCAGCGGCACCTGGACGGAGGAGATGAACTACAACTTCCTGGCTGAGTTTCTCTGGCGCGCCGAGGGCCTGGCATGCCTGCGCCGGTATGGCGTTTTCTGCTTCAACCAGGATCCTCCGACGAACACCTGGGACCAGACCTCTCCCATCAGCGGCGTGTTCAGAAGTGACGGCATCACCTTCACCGCGTTTGGCGAGCTATACGCCGCCTGGGATGGAGATTGCACCATCCGCACGAACACGCCCTACAACCTCCACAACAAAGGCGCTTGCTACCGTATCAGCAATACCAGCGCAGCCTCGCCCGGCATTGCCAACATCCGCACCAATGACCTCACCGTGCAATGGCAATTGGTGGCCGCACCCACGGCCAATCACTGCTACGTCGTTTCGCTGGCGGACGGCCGGCCCTTGAGTTGGAATGGCGGCGCATTGACCCTGGCCGCCGTGGGCACCACCGGCCCGGCTGTCGAATGGACCTATACGGCCAATGTCAACGGTTACTTCTTCATTGATAGCCCCGCCACCGCGCAGCGGCTTTGCCTTAACCGCTCCAACGACGGCACCGGCAAGCCTGTCTCGATCAATCTGACAATGGTCGCCGCTGGAACGGTGAACGACAATACGCGCTGGCGGTTCATCAAGCCTTATCAGCCTGTGCCGCTCGATTTGAGCGCTGTGCCGGCCAACCGGCAGGCCGTATTGAGCTGGAACGCCGTCCCGGGCGCCATCAGCTATAATCTCAAGCGAGCGACAGTCAGCGGTGGGCCTTACACGACGATCACCACGGGCGTGACCGCCACGAACTATACGAACACCGGCTTGGTCAATAACACGATTTATTACTATGTGGTGTCCGCCGTCCTTGCCACTGTGGAAACCGCTAACTCCGCTGAAGCCGCGGTGATCCCTGGCGGCGTGGCGGTAAACGCGGGCGGCAGCGTCGCCGGTTGGTTTGGCGCCGACGCGGGCTTCTCCGGCGGGGCGGCTTCGTCCACGACCTCCACGATTGACCTGAGCTGCCTGATCAGTCCCGCGCCCCAGGCCGTCTATCAAAGCAACCGTTACGGGAGCTCCTCTTATACCATCACCAACTTGACGCCCAACGCCACTTATTGGGTCAGATTGCACTTCGCCGAGAGTTATTGGACCGCCTCCGGCAAGCGGGTCTTCAACGTATCCGTCAACGGCGCCAGCGTGCTCAATAGCTTTGACATATTTGCCGCTGCTGGGGCGCAGAACAAAGCGACCATCCGGGAGTTCTACGTGTCCGCCAACAGCAGCGGCCAGATGGTCATCCAGTTCACCACGGTAACCGATAATGCCCAGATCAACGGCATCGAAGTGCTGCAACCCAGCCCGCTGATTCCCGCGGGACTCTGGGCCGCGGGGGACAAAGGCGAGGAGTGGCTGAGTTGGCCCGCATCCGCCGGCGCCGTGAGCTACAACGTCTATCGCTCCACCACCAGCGGCGGGCCTTACAGCATGGTATCAACTCCCGGCGCAATCACGAACACGGCCTTCACGGATTTCGCGGTGTCCGGCGGCACCCTATATTATTATGTGGTGACGGCCATGAATCCGTTCGGCGAGAGTGGCCGTTCCTCCGAGGCCGCGGCCACGACGAAGGTGACAGTCAATCCGCTGGTAATGATATCGCTGCGCCCTTCCACCAATGGCTTCAGCCTCGTCTGGCCGGGGGGAACACTCCAATCCGCGACGAATCTAAGCGGCGATTGGATTGATCTGCCCCAGGCGGCATCCCCGTACCCGGTAACCCCGTCCGAGGCGCAGCGGTTCTACCGTATCAACCTGCAATGATGGCCGTGAATTCTAGCCCGAACACTTCATACCCGCGTAGCCGCCGACGTGAGTCGGCGCCATTGTGAGTGCCTAAAGAATGCGCCGACTCACGTCGGCGGCTACAGGGTGTTGGGGATTCGTGCGAGGTGTGAACTATCCGGGCTAGCCGTCGCTCGCCCACTTTCCAAACCCGCCCGAGCACGGGAAAGTTGCCGGGGCGCATCTTGGAGGGACCACCACGGCATAGGAGCGCGGCCTTCAGGCTGCAGAAACACGGGATTACCCTGCGGCGCCAGCAAATGTCTGCGCTCTGCTCAAGTTTCACCTTTCTGCAGCCCAAAGGCCGCGCTCCTTTGCCGGTGAGACCATCCCGCTACTTGGTGGTACCTTCAAGATGCGCCCAAGCTGCCGGACTATGGCCGGTATTGGTGCGCCAATACTCTGGCTGCCACCCACAGTAGCCGTAACCGAGGAAAAGCGGGCAGGCAGCCGCAAAGCTGCCTGCCCGATGAAAAGCTACCCGCCGACGTGGTTGGCCATGCCTGCGGGCGAGCTGCGAGTGATTACGCGGCTGCCGGGACGACTGCCGCGAAGGTCAGCGGCACGTCTTCCCAGCCGTTAACGAACTGGTTGACGCGAACGAAGACCTTCGTGCCCACGGGCGGCACGCCATAGCGGGCCGTGTACAGGTTGGTGATGTCGGCCGAGCCCCCCACGGCGGCAGGACAGGTGCCGAGCACCCGGAAGTCATTGAACTTCTCAAAGCCCTGGCTGACCGCCTTCGAGCCGCGCACGATGGTGTTCTCGCCCGGGTCACCGAGGCAGGTCAGCTTCAGCGTGACCGCGCCACCAGCATTGGTGATGACGAGACCCTGCGGTGCCAGGTCGGGGAACATCGGACGAGCCGGCGGCGCATCCACCTGGTCCTGGCCGAACTTCGAGAGCGTGAGATTGTTCTTGTTGAACAACTGCTGGCCCGTCAGCGGGCCACTGCCCAGACGGCTGGCGCTTTGGACGCCACTGGCCGCGGCGCGCCAGGCAGCCCGTTCGGACTCCTCGAGCGAGCGCCAGCGCGCGCTCACGCGCGTGAGGATGGCACGAACGCTCATCTGCGCCGGGGTCTGCGGGTTGGCCGGGATGACGAAGGCACGGCTGATTTGGCCGTACCGGCCATTCTGCGACACGTTTAGGCCGCGTTTACCTGATTGTGGGATGTCTAATATTTTCATACGTTACTTGCTTTCTTTTGTTGTTTTGTTTGTTGTTGTGAAATGACGCGCGTGGCCCCGCGAGGGCCGACGAAACTGCGCGCGCCAAAAGTGTCTTCAGCATTACTTCCTTGTTCGCTCGTCCAACCGGGCAAGGCCGGATTCGACCGCATTGATGCGCGTGGCCTGCCGGTCCAGGCCGGTCAGCAGTTCCCGGTGATTGGCGTCCAGCTTCTCGAGGATAGCCAGGTGGTTGGCGTGCAGGCGTTCCCGGGTAGCCATCATCTCAGCGTAGAAGTCCGCCCGGCTTACCGGCTCAGGCTTGCCGCCGGATTTAGGGCCGAGGAGCTTTTTCAGGAGGAGGAATGCCGACCCAACTGCGCCGGCAACCGCCGCCCACCCCTCGCCGGAGATGGTGCGAGGACTAGTGACTTGAGACTGCAGGCTTGTGTTCATGGTGCGTGAAACGTGAGGTGTGATGCGTGATGCGTGGTCGATGATCTGCCATTTGCGATTTGCTATTGGCAATTGGGTTGCGTGAAACGTGATTAAGAGCTGCTGTCGGGAGTCCCGGTTTGTGGATTTGCGGTGCTGGCGGCAACCAGTCCGCGCAACTGACCATGCCGATGCGCCAGGAACCAGCCGCCGACGGCCAGCGCGACACCGCCCAGAATCAGCAGCTCATTGCCGACTATGAGGCTGGGCAAAACCATGAGGGCCAGACCGCCGAGCATGAGCGCCGCGCTGGTCGTCACGCTGGCGATGACCACCTTCAGGGGCGGCCAAACGAGCGACGCGAGGCCGAACACGAATAGCCCAACGCCCACCCAGACAAGGCCCTTGAGGCTCGCAAGCTTGGCGCCCAGTTCCCGGGCGGTGTCCTTCTGCGCCGCCCCCAGTTCGGTGCGAGCGTGAGTTTCTTCCCGCTCCACCACGGGCATGGGAGCGCTGAGGATGAGTGCAGTTGATGGTTGAGAGTTGATAGTTGACCCGTCCTCCGTAGCGATACTGCGGAGGGTGGATGGTTCCCGGTTTGCCGAGTTAGGAGACGCGGGTGGGGGCGCTTCGGCACCGGGCGCTGGGGACTGTTCCATCCGTGAGCCGGCGGGCACGGTATAGGTCCGCACCTTGACACTCTCCTGGGTCTGCTTGCTGGCCTGTGACGGGTTCTCCCCCTGGACGAGGGTCTGTTCGACGACACCGGCCGGCTTGCGCGTCGTGACGGCTTTGCCCCCTCTGAGCGGCCGGGGGCCGGCGCACCCGGTGGCCAGCAACGCCATCACGAGCCCGGCGCAAAGCAGCGAGGCGAGGTAATCCACGGCGGCAGGACGGCGGACGCAGGAACGTTGAACCTTGAACCCTGAACCTCGAACCTTGAACACTGAACACTGAACACTGGCCTCCAGACTTTGGGCTTTAGACTTTGGACTCCGGACTTCGCGGGTCGGACTTTGGGCTTTAGACTCTCGACTCTGGACTCCGCAGGTCGGACTTTGGACTTTAGACTTCGCGTTCATATCACCCTGTATAGGTCCACAAAACGTGTCACTGCGGTCACTGGCCGTGTCACCCGACCCAAATCACGCCGGGCGGCGGCTCGTAGGCGAAGCAGCCGGCAGACCCCGCGAGCCGGCCTGCGCCCGGGCATAGCCACCGCCCCGGCCCGAGGGAACCAGCAAGTGCTCATGGAGATGCAGGGCAAAGCCCCGCAGCACCGGATGCGGCCGGCCCTTGGCATCCACTGCTCGGGCCAGCCGGGCGTGCAGGCGCTTGATGGCCCTGGTCACGGCCCGGACGCACCGCTCCGCGCCGCCCCGGCTGCGTCACGGGCTTTTCCGCAGGAACTCGGTGATCTCCTCCAGCTCACGCAACGCCTCGGCCTTCACCGGCTCGCTTTCCCGGTCGTCCTCGAGCACTCGCTCCAGCGCGCGCTGTCGGCGCCACAAGGCCCGGATCGCCGCCGCGTCCTCCAGCCCCATGCTCCGCTGCTGAACGACATCTGCCGGCCCCGGCGCCTGGCCGCCCATTTCCCTCGCCTTCAGCGCCAGGGCCACCGCGTGGATTGGCTCGGACGGCGGGTCCAGCAGCAGGCATGCGACGTAAAGCGCGCCCAGTTCGTGTTTGAAGATGGCTTGTTGGCCTTCGAAGGTGAGTTCCCAGAATCCCAGGCCCCGGCACAAGGCATACCGGTGATCGTCTCGTTGGCCGTTGGCTGCTCGGGGTCCGCCTTTCGATGCTGGATGTTGGTTGTTGTATCCAGCCTGTTGTCTGTGGTCAGTGGTCAGTTGTCTCGCATTCATATCTTGCTTTCTGTGGTTGGCCGGTGACGTCATGCCATTGGCCTCTAACTGCCGGGAGGTGTGCAGAATCGAGCCAGGTTCGGGATCAAGATTCCCAATGTCTGCGCGGGTTTCCTGACGATTCTGCACAGTGCAGAATTGGGTGCAGAATGGCGGGGTGAGGACGCCTCGCCGAGGCGTCCGGCTGAGCGCACCGACAAGAAAGTGCCAACCCGGAGGGTTGCCAGAAGGTAGCCGGTGGTCGTACCCCTGACCCCGAATGACCACCGGAAAGCCGCGTCGCAGCGCCGAGCACCCTGGCGGGGTGCCAGACCCGGCTAGCTACCTTCTCGCAACCCTTCGGGTTTGTGCTGGCCACCCACGACTACCTCGCCGGCCATTATGCGCTGGACCGCGCGCAGAAGAAGCTGCTCAGGAACGGGACGCTGTTTGTGGTGGAATTGGTTGACAGCGTCGCCCGGCTTTGTTGCATGAACCTGCTCCTCCACGGAATCGGAGAGTCTGTAGGCACGATGCCCCCATCGGGCGCGAAGGACGCCGGGTCAGGGGACCCGGCCTACATACCCGTGCTGGTGCGGGACGCACTGGCCGGCAAGCATGGGGAATACGACCTGGTGATGACGAATCCGCCCTTCGGCAAGAAGAGCAGCGTCACCATCGTCAACGAGGCGGGCGACACGTCCAAAGAATCGCTCATCATCAATCGNNCACACGTTGCTGCGCCTGCCCACCGGCATCTTCTACGCGCAAGGCGTGAAGGCGAACGTTCTCTTTTTCGAGCGCAAGCCCGCCCAGGAAAAGCCGTGGACACAGAAGCTGTGGATTTACGACCTGCGCACGAACCTGCATTTCACGCTCAAGGAAAACACCCTCAAGCGCAGTGACCTGGATGATTTTGTCGCGTGCTACAATCCGAAGAACCGGCACGAGCGGAAGGAGTCCGAGCGCTTCAAGGGTTTCGCTTATGACGACTTGCTCAAGCGCGACAAGGTGAACCTCGACATCTTCTGGCTGAAAGACGATGCGCTGGAGGAGTCCGCGAACCTGCCCGCCCCGCACATCATTGCTGAGGAGATCACGGAAGACCTGGAGACAGCCCTGGAGAACTTCGCTGCCATAGCGGAAGACGTGAAGCGGTAGGAGGCATCTGACCCGCATGGGGCGTCACCCTGGATTAGCGGTGTTGATGCTGCGAGAGGGAGAAACGGAAAAAACGCGGCGTCCACCGGGCCGTTTTGGGGGACTGGAGAGCCTTTCTGTGGTACCAGGATATGTCCAGGGTGGTACCAGACCAGTGCCAGGGAGACAAGGGCGCGCAAACCGCTTTTCTCAGTATTGCGAATGCTTATTCTGCGCTGGCACTGGGAGGCGGTCGCGTGGGGAGCCCCATGAACTTTACCAGTTTGACGCCATCAACCAAAGCATTACCCTCGCCGACATATGAACACGCACGACCATAGATTCTCCCGCCGAAACTTCCTCTGGACTGCGGCAGCGTTCACCGCCTCCGCCAGTTTGCTGCGCGCGCAAGAGCGGCCAGCCGAGTCCATCCAGACAGGTGGCCCATCCGGCGGCCGTTCGGTGGTCGCGGTCACGAACGGGGCCAGCCGGCGCAAGAATATTTGCGCAGCGCTGTTGGCGATCGAAGACCAGATCACACCGGTGCTCAAGACCAAGAAGCGGGTCGTGATCAAGCCGAACATTGTCAGCACCTCAAACCAGCTTGCTTCGACCCACGCAGACGCCCTGCATGGCATCCTGGATTTCCTCGAGCCGCGTTTCAAGGGCCCGGTCGTGATCGCCGAATCCTCCGCCGGATACACCATGGAAGGATTCGACAACTTCGGCTACTCCAGGATCGCGGTGGACCACAAACCGCTCAGCGTGAGCCTGGTTGATTTGAACGAAGAAGGCAAATACCAGACCCACGCGATCCTGAATGGCGACCTGCATCTGGTGCCGGTCCGGCTGGCGGCACGGTTGCTGGATCCGGAAGCCTTTATTATTTGTTCGGCCATGCTTAAAACCCACAACACGGTGGTGGCCACGCTCTCGCTCAAGAACATGGCCTTGGGCGCGCCCTTGCATAACGCGCGCAAAGAGGGCGGGCGCTGGAACGACAAGCGGGTCTATCACGGCGGCGTGCGCCAGACCCACGTGGACATCGCCCTGACGGCCCAGCGACTCCAGCCGTTCTGGGGCGTGGCCGTGCTCGACGGCTGGGAGGGCATGGAAGGCAACGGGCCCACCGAAGGCAGCCTCGTGCCGTCCCGGATCGCGATCGCTTCCACGGACTACGTGGCCGCCGACCGCGTGGGAATCGAGGTCATGGGCATTAATCCGGAATGGGTGGGATACCTTGGCTTCTGCGCCCGGGCCGGCTTGGGCCAGATCAATTTGCCAAACATTGATATTCGCGGGACCAAGCTGGCGGAGGTTACCAGAAAGTACCGAATGCACGGCGACCTCGAACGCGAGTTACGCTGGATTGGGCCCATGAAGGAGATCCCCGAGAAGCTCGGCTGAGCATTTCCAATTCGACGTTGAAGTGTGGATGCCGTTGGAGATTGGCGACGGCAAGCTGCGGCTGCCGGAGCCCAGTTCTCGGACTTCGGGCCTTAAAACCGGCGTGGTGCGAATCCTCACTTCACCTTGAGGCACGACCGGGGCCAGCTACGGAAGCAGGCTCGGATTTCCTGTTTGGGCTGAACGTGCGGCCACGCCTGCGAAGCGTCTTGATTAGCTGCAATAACTCACACGATTGAGCAAATCCAAGGCCGCGCTGGGCTTTTTTATCAGAAACTGCGCCCCATCGTTGAGCAGCTCCTCCCGGCCCCGAAATCCCCAGAGCGCGCCGACCGCGCACATATGGGCGGCGCGGGCGGTTCGCATATCTACTCCTGAATCCCCCACATAGAGGCATTCAGCCGGTGGAACTCCCAATCTCTTTGCGGTTTCTATGGCACTGGCAGGGTCAGGTTTGCGTGGGAATTGATCGCTTGCCCCCAGGACCACGTCGAAAGCCCACTTCGCAAGTAATTCGTCCACGCACCGCTGCGTAAAGCGGTCCGGCTTGTTTGACAGCACTGCCAGCTTTAGTCCGCGAACCACCAAGGCGTCGAGCATTTCAGGCACGCCAGGGTAGGGTCTGGTCAGGGCATTCCACGTTCGCTCGTATTCCTGCACATAGTCACCGACGCACGCTTGCACCGTAGCTTCATCCTGATGCGTGTTCGGAAGCGCTCGTAACATCAGTTTGACGACCCCTTCACCGATGAACGTCCGATAGTCGGCGTTCGGGTGTGTCGGAAAACCCCGGCCAGCCAGAACACTGTTAGCCGTGTTGGCGATATCATCGAGTGTATCCAGCAACGTCCCGTCGAGATCAAAGATGGTGGCGCGAAATGGCATATCTATCGTCAACAGCTACAACCGCCAATTCTAAGTATCTGACGAACCATAGGCGAAATTGGCTGAGATCAGGAAGGAGGTCGCCGGTCGGGTATAATTGAAGGGCCCCGCGTGAGCGGCACGGGGACACATCCATTGGTTGCCGCCGCAACTCCGGAAGGGATCAGACCTCTAGCGCTTTGAGATACGCCACACTCTGTTGGGTGAATTCCCAGGATTGCTCGACAAAGTAGTTGTTGACCCCCCCAGTCTTCGCAGCGGTGAAGGTCTTCACCCAATCAATGCTGCCTTGGCCGAGCGCAACCTGCGGGTGCCCCTCGCGATGCATGTCCACGTCCTGCAGATGCATCGAATAGAAGCGGCCGGGGTACCGCAGGAAGTACTCGACAGCGACCAGACCGGCGGTGATCGTTGACATCTGGAATTGGAATTTGACCAGCTTCGGGTCGAGCAGGCCGAACAACAGGTCGTAGGTCCGCTTGCCATCCACCATCGAGAGTTCGAAGCCCTCGTTGTGCAGGCCTTGCTGCATGTCGGCCTTCGCGGCCACGGCCGCGATCTGGTTGTATTCGTCGGCCGCTTTTTTCACCTGGTCGAGCGTTGGGTGACTGCCTCCGTTCCCTTCACCCAGGCTTGCCGTAATCATCTGCGTGATGCCGATTTCTTTCGCCCACGCGATGCTCTTTTCCTGGCTGTGTCGCAGTTCGCCCATAGTGAAGTGCGAGCTTTCGCATTTCAGGCCATGATCGTCCAGAATCCGGCTCACTTCCTTCCCGTTCGCGAGGGACGAGAACGCCGCGCCGTAACCGATGGGCGAACACAGTTCCAGCCTGGTTACACCTATTCCAGCGATCATCTGAGCGAACGCAGGAAGGTCCTTGAGCAACGAACGCAGGGGCCACACCTGGCTTCCAATGGGCATACGCAGCGGATTTGCCAGCAGGGCCGTTGCGCTCCCGGCCAGCGAGCCGGCCACAGCGCAGCCGATCGCCGCCCTTGCTAAGAATTCCCGTCTGGACATTACATTCATAAGCGTTTCTTTCTTGCGTTTCCCAGCCTGGGCGATATTTCTGCGTGAGGCGCCGGTTCGCCTCTGGGACGTTCACCGTCCCAACGCCAGCGGAATCTCAGAACAGTCGCCAGCCGCCGAGCCTCAGTGAGATCAGAACCGAGTTTACCGCATCGCCGGTCGGACCAGCCAGCAGGAAATTGCATTCGAGCGAAAGGCAGCAGTGGGCTTCTTGGTGGCAGACATCTCCCAACAGTAGCAGATTAGTGTTCGGCGAGCAGCGGTAACCAGCCTTTGTTCCAAATGATCAGAATGGAGGCGCTTTTCCTCGCGCTGGCTGACTCACCACCCACTTCCTCCCGGGGATTCCCCTGTGTCGCATTCCGGACTCTCACCGGGATCATTCCCGTGCCTTGCCCCGATTGTTGTTTAGACCCTTTCTGTCTAAGTTTGGGACATATATGGATACTTACTGGGCATCTGGAAAGACGTAGGCATTGACGGGCCGAGTTATGACCGTGAGGAATTCAATTCTTAACTCCTCGGGGTGCCAGCGTGGCGCGAGCGAACTGGTGGCTTTGGCCCTATGATTGCGTTCCGGAGGACTGATTATGGCAAGTGATATTCCTAACATATACAGTGATGCGCTATTCAATGTCTACAACAGGCCGAACATTCCCACTAAGAAGGGCTCCCAGAACGGCTGGCCTTACTTCCAAACCGAAACGCCTCTTAGGATATTCCAAGAAGCCGCTCAGCCGCACATCAACGGGACGAGCCAATCTGCAACTTCTTCTTCCCCTCCTCCTCTCCCACCCAGGCTACAAAGCCGCCCGATTTGGCTGCAAACTGTCTGGCCGGTCTGCGTTGCGGCAGTTGTGGTGATTTGCTGCGCGCTTGCTCTCGGTTGGCGAGCGCACGCGCGGGCCCTGGCAAACGCCCGGTCTCAGCACCAGGACACCGAGCCTGCTAAGATGTGGCGCGAGGCGGCACAGCAGCTTGTGCAGAGCCAGTTTGCAGAGGCACGCGTGCTGAACAGCAACCAGGCGGCTTTCGCCGCTAGCCAAGCCCAGATCGTAGCCGGCTTGTTAAAGCTCAGCGACCTCGATACGCAACTCTTGCAGCAGTTTGCTGCCGCCCAGACCAATGTCCGAACCCTAGGCCAGCAATTGCAGACCACCTCCACGGAGGCTTTGATCTCCAAGGAGAAGCTGGCCGCGGTGCGGGCTGAACTCCGAAGACAGTCTGAGCAGGCCGCCGCCGCGCAGCAGCAGCTCGCGCACCTGACCCAAAGCAACCAGTTGATACTGAACGAAAAGCAGCGCCTGGCCGGCCAGCTCCAGGTTGCCGAGGCCGAGAAACGGATNNTTCGTCACCAACCGCGTCCAAGCCACCATCTGGACTGCCCGGTCCGGCTTTCTCGGCATGCAGTCGAAAAAGCGCACGGAAACCCAAACTGTGCTGGTCACGGACGGGACGAATACGGTCGCCCTCTGTCACGTGCAGGACACCCCGCTGAGCTTCAGCTACGCGGGCACCGACTGGGAGGGCTTGACCGGAGTGCTGGGGCGCAACACGACGACTATTCCCATGCAGTCGTTGTCCTTCTACCAATTGGACCCGCGCGTGGTGTTTATTCCAGTCACCCAAGCGGAAGCCCAGCGACTTGGCGGCACAGCTTACCGCACCTCGTCGGACCCCTTCAAGTTCCAGGATGCGGTGCTGGTCGGGGCGCAGGAGGGCTACTACGGGGAATGCACCTTCCAGATTGATTTGACCACACCGCTCTACGTGAAGATGGATTGCAACTCTCTCAAGGGGCTGTTCGGCAAATTCAATCCCTCGCGCGGCGACCTGGTGTTCAGCCGGACAGGCGAGTTGCTTGGGGTGATGGTGAACAGAACTTACTGCATGATGATAAAGAACTTCAACATAACAGCAACGTTCGAATTAGGACAGGCTGTGCGCAGCGAGCAGACCGGCGAGACGCTGGCGCGACTTTATTCACTGATCGCCAAACTGCCGTATAAACTGCAATAGGGGAGGAGAGGAAACCCAGGGTNNCGTGAACGCCGCGAGGCTCTCGACGGGTAGTTCTGTGCAATCGAAGTTGATCTGAAGGATGCCCAATCCAATCGGCCCCATCTTGTCCCCGTTGCCGGTATCAATGAGTTGAAAGAAGGCCTATTCGCCAGCCCGAACTCCGACTTCATCCAAATGGCGCAACAGGTCGGCGGGATCCTGGTAAACCCGGTACGCGCCCGCGCGCTCCAATTCATCCTGGCCGTAGCCGCCCGAGAGTAATCCGATCCCGAGCGCTTTGGCCCGGCAAGCCGCCAACAAGTCCCAGACGCTGTCTTCCACCACGACCGAAACCGTAATGTCCGCGCCCAGTCGCTTGGCTGCTGCCAGGAACAGGTCCGGGTCCGGCTTGGCGTAGCGCAGCTTCGGGGTCGCCGACAAACTCAGCCTTGCACAGATCGAACTTCAGGTTTCGCTTCAATCGCTCGCAGATGTCGGCCGCCAGGCAAATGCTCATGGACCGATGAAGGACACGTTTGCCATATCTAGGCCGGCGAGGGCCTGGGCCACCGAGTGCGCACCCCACATCGCGACATCCATAGCGAAATCATAATAGTGATACCACCCTCCCCCCTCACCGATCACCCATCGATGAGTGGGCTGACCGGCCTCACCCCACGGCGATTCACTGCGGCAACTTGACCCGGTAGAACTGCTGTGGTGCGGTGGGCACTATTGGCCACGGCGAAGTGCCTTCCGAAACCTCGGACCATGGGCCAGTGATATTGGTGGCCGATTGGAGTGCGCCGGTCGGCCAGGCGATGGCGAAGTTGTTGTTGGAGGTTTGGATGGAAACCAAGACCGGCGGCGTGCAGGCGGGAGTTGCGCTGACCTGGGCGGAGTCGGCGCTCTCGCAGCCGGCGGCGACCGCCGAGACCACATAGTAATAGGTCGTCCCGTTCGTCAGTCCGGAATTGGTGTAGTTAGTGGTTGTCAGCCCGCCCGACAACGGGGTGTATGGCCCGCCGCCGACCAGCGAGCGCTTCACGATGTAATTCTCCGCTCCGGTCGCGGGGCTCCAATTCAAGGCCACCTGCGAGTCGCCTGCGCTTGCCGTCACACCCGCCGGTGTCGCGGGTGCGGGAAGGAGAAGTTCAATGCCGCTGACTTTGGCGTTGTCCGTGACAGTGGTGTACTGGAGGACGACTTGGCCGCTGTTGGCCGTGGTCGTGAATTCCTGGACCGTCGCCTTGTTCGCGGCGTCAGCGGCAGCGATGATGTCAAAATCAGTCAGGACTTGGGTGCCGTTAATGGAGACGTTGAATCGTCGCTGTCCGACAGCCGTCCAGTAGGTTTCAGCAAAGTGGAGGCGTACCTTGTAGTTCGCACCGGGCGTCAGGCCGGTGAAAGTATAGGTGAAGTTGCCGAAGCGCTCAGTTTGATAGACCGCCTGGGGCGCGGGGGCGACCACCCCGCTGGTATCAATCGCAGATGTAGCCGCCCCGGCCTGCGTGCCGCCCGTGAAGTACGCGTCCGCCACAAACTGGCCGGCCACGCCGCCACCCGCATTCACCGCCAACGCGAACGCACCCAGCGCTGCGCTCTTTTCACTGGAATTCGTGCTTTCGCCGAAGGAATTGGTAGCCGAAACCACATAGTAGTAACTCGCACAATTGGCGATGTCGGCGTCGAGGTAGCTGTTTGTGGCAGGACGGGCAATAGTTGTGTACGATCCCCCGCTGCTCATCGCGCGCTTGACAACGTAACCAGTCGCGCCAGAGGTCGAGGCATCCCAATTCAAATAGACTCTGGCGTTGCCCGGGCTGACGGTCAGACCCGTCGGCGCATCCGGAGGGACGACCGCGGGCACGTAATTGTAAATGTGGACATAATCCACGGTCATGCGCTGCGGAAAGGTCGTCGTGCCGTTCGGGTTGCCCGGCCAACTGCCGCCCACGGCGACGTTTAGCAGCAGGAATTGCGGCTGCGTGAAGACCCACGTCGTGCCATTGGGCAGGTTCGCGGGCGTGACCATGAAATACTGCTGGCCGTCCACGAACCACTTGATCTGGTTGGTGGTCCACTCCAGGGCATACACGTGGAAATCATCGGCAAAGGCCGCGCCGCCCGGCAGCGAATAAGGTCCCCCGATGCCGTTGCCGCCTGAGTAGCCCGGCCCATGCACCGTCCCGTGAACAATGGCCGGTTCGCGGCCGATGTTCTCCATGATGTCAATCTCCCCACAGGCAGGCCAGCCGGCCGAGCCAATGTTCGTCCCCAGCGTCCAGAAGGCGGGCCAGAGTCCCTGTCCCCGGGGGATCTTGATGCGCGCCTCGATGCGCCCATAGGTCCACGACCATTTGCCTTTAGTCAGCAGCCGGGCAGAGGTGTAGCTGCTGCCGTTGTAGCTCTCCTGGCGGGCTTCGATGACCAGTTGGCCGTTCTCGATACGGGCGTTATTGGTGCGCGAGGTGTAATACTCCAGTTCGCTGTTGCCCCAGCCGCCGCCATCGAGGTCGAAGGCCCACTTCGTGGTATCGAGGTCGGGACCATTGAACTCGTCACTCCATACCAGTTGCCAGGCGGCATCGGCTGAACGGATGCAGCCCGTGAGCGACGCAAGCACTAGAGCCGCGATAAGGGAAGCCGAAGATCTAAAAGGCGTGCGCTTCACTGTTGGTTTGTTCTTTCCAAATCGGCTCGCGCTCTGTTCCACGCCCGCTCCAAAAAGAAGGTCACGTCAGAGCGACGTGACCTCCCAAGACAACCGTACCGACGGAATGAACTACTGCCGACGCCGCCAGATCAATGTGCTTACAAGACCCAGCCCCAGCAACGCCAGACTACCAGGCTCAGGCACGACTGATGCCGTCAGGCTGGCACTGTCCCAATAAAGAGTATCCGCAGCGGTCTGAGAACCGTTTTCCATGAAAGCGAGGTATGGAGCAACATAAACCGCGTCAGCAGGAGCGGTGGCCGATACGGTTCCCTGGAACCAAGTATTGATCCCTGCTGGCGTATACTGGACAGCCTTTGCGCCGACACCGCCTGTCTCAACAGTGCCGATATCAGCCCCAGCCGCATTAAGGAAAGTTAGCTGAATAACCGCTGGGACGTAACCGCCAGGAGCCTGGCTGATCCCGGTTGGAGTCATGTAGTCGGCGCTCAGAGTATAAACCTGGCCTGCGCTAACGCCGCCAAGCACCTGGTAGGGCGCCATGAAATTCCACGCCTGCCCCACGCCTTGCATTTCCTGCATAGACCATGTGCCGGTTTCAGGATGCGCCGTCGAATAAGTGGCGCCATTAAAAACAGCCCAACCGCCGCCGACACCACCTGGGACCGGGATAGGATTTGGCTGTCCGGCAACTCCGGACTCAAAGCCGGGGTCAACGAGTAGGTTTTGGGCTTGTATTGTTGAAGCGGTGAGCGCCAGTACTGCGGCCACGCAGGTTGCGCTACCGATTGTTCCGAGTATGGTTTTCATATAGATTAGGTTAAATGTCTTTATGTGTTCCCATCGATCTGTAGTGCTTTCTATCACACACGACGTCCCCCTGCAAGAGCTTTTTTTAACTATTTTCAAGCCTGCTTTCGACTTCCTCAGAGGATTTCGGCGAGAGTAGTGACGCCACAAGCATCTGTAAAACAATGAGATGTAATATTTACTCAACGATGGGCCCCTCCGCACCAGTTTCCGCTGATGCTGCAAATCAATACAGTTTCCCCTTTATTGGGCCAATTCCAACATGCTAGATTGTTGCGCATTGAAGCTGAGAAAGCATCACCCTGGCACAATCGTTCGGTTCCAGAGAAAGGCAGCTTGTCCGACTCCCCTGTGAACGTGGTTACACCTGTATCAAGCCGTCGTCTTTGGCTGTTTCGGTTCTCCGCGATGATCTTGGGTCCGCTGTTCGTCTTTGGCAGCGTTGAACTAGCGCTGCGCGTGGCTGGCTGCGGCTATCCCACCAACTTCTTTCTCCGGACACGCATCAACGGACATGAGTTTCTTGTGCCGAATGCCAAGTTCACGTTTCGGTTTTTCTCCGCCACGCAAGCTCGTCCCACGTTGCCGATTCGGATGACTGCGGATAAGGCGACTAACACATTCCGGATTTTCCTGTTCGGCGAATCGGCGGCTAATGGGGATCCCGACCCGACGTTTGGCATGGGACGCTACCTGCAAGTCTTGTTGGGAGAACGGTTTCCCAAGACGGATTTTGAGGTGTTGTGTGTGGCCATCACGGGGATCAATTCGCACACGATTCTGCCCATCGCACGCGAATGTGCACGACATCAGGGCGACCTGTGGCTCGTTTATATGGGCAACAACGAGATGGTGGGGCCCTTTGGTGCGGAGACCGTTTTCGGACCGCGAGCGCCGAGTCTGGGTCTGGTGCGAGCGACGCTTGCGGTCAAGACTACCAGGACTGGGCAGTTGCTGGATGCGCTCGCCGAGTATCTCAAGCGCCCTTCCTCCTCCCCCAAATCATGGGGGGGCATGCAAATGTTCATGGAAAACCGGCTCCCACACGACCATCCCGCCAGGCTGCGCGCGCAGGAGAACTTCAGAAGGAATCTGGAGGACATTTTGCGCGCGGGTCGCCGAGCCGACGTGCCGGTCGTACTGAGCACAATAGCGGTTAACCTGAAGGATTGTGCGCCCTTCGCTTCGCTGCATGCACCGGGTCTGGGTGCGACGGAGGAAGCCTCATGGAACAAGACCTACGAGGAAGGCGTCGCCCTCGAGACTTCGGGCTCCTACCGGGAGGCGCTCGCTGCTTATCAAGCAGCCGCCCGGATTGACCCGCATTACGCGGACCTGCAATTCCGCGCGGGAAGGTGCGACCTCGCGTTGACTAATTATGATCAAGCCCGGCGGGACTTCGAATTGGCCACCGACTACGATGCGCTGGCCTTTCGGGCGGATACACCCATCAATCAGGCCATTAAAGCAGCGGCGGCCCGTCATGCGGGCCGGGGCGTTTATCTCGTGGATGCGGCCGACGCGTTGGCGCAAAGTTCGCCCGCCGGGATTCCCGGGTGTGAGCTCTTCTATGAGCATGTGCATTTGAATTTTGAGGGGAATTATCTCGTGGCACTCAAGTTTGCCGAACAGGTCAGAAGGCTGCTGCCGAACTCAATCACTGCGCGCGACGTGGGAAACTGGGCTTCTGCGGCATTGTGTGATCGCCGCCTGGCGGTGACGGTCTGGGATCGGCAGCGGGTCTGGCAGCCAATCTTCAACCGAATATCAAGCCCGCCGTTTACGGGGCAGTTGAACCACGCCGCCTTTTTCAAAATGTGCGAGGCGAAATTGGATGAAGCCAAAAAGCAGATGAGCGTCCAGACGCCGGAACAAGCCCGGCAGATTTACGAACATGCCCTTGCCCTGGCCTCGGAGGATAATCTGCTGCACGGGAATTTTGAGCAGTTTCTGGAAGCGGGCGGTAACCTCGCACAAGCCATCACGGAGGCTCAACGCGTCTGCGAACTGGTGCCGCATTTGCCAGGGCCTTACTACTATGCCGGCAGCATGCTCATCCGCCAGGGAAGAACGCGCGAAGCGGAGGAATATTTTGCGCGCGCCATTGCCCTCCGAGGTGACTATGTCGAGGCGCATAATGCGCTGGGTTTGCTGTTGGCTGGCCAGCAGAAAACTGCCCAGGCCACTGCCTGTTTCACCCGGGCGCGCAAAGCGGACTCGAACTATGCCGACACCTATCTGAACCTGGGATTCTTGGAGCAGCGCCAGGGAAACCTCGACCGGGCGCTGGCTCAATATGATGAAGCGGCACGCCTTCAACCTCAGGGCCCAGCGGATTACTTCAATCGCGCGGTTAAGTTGTTCGCAGCCCATCGGTCGGCTGAGGCGATTGAGTGTTTTCGGACTCTGCTGCAACAGGTGCCCGCCTTTTGGCAGGCCCACTTTCTGCTGGGAGCCGAACTGGCGGCTGGCGGCAGGAATGCCGAAGCGCGGGCCCAGTTCGCCGAAGTTCTTCGTTATCGCCCGGACTACGCGCAAATACTGCCCCGCCTTGCAGGCAGCGTGCAAGACACCCCCGAACAGCAAAGCGTGCCCGCGCGATGACTTACCTGGGCGATACGCTCTGGACCCAGTTGATCGCGTGGAGCACCAACTCGGGCGCGGTCTTGAGGTGCAACTTCTCTTTGATACGATTGCGAAAGGATTGGATGGTAGGGATGGTGAGCCCAAGGTCCTGCGCGATTTGACGAGTGCCTTTGCCCTGCCCCAGCATCCGAAAGACCTCGAGTTCACGGTCGCTTAAGATTTCCAGCGGCGACATCGGCTGTTCCGTCTCGCCGCGCATGAATTTGGAGATGACGGACGACGACATCTTCCGGCTCAGGTACATCTCCCCCCGGAGCACGCTATGAATGGCCGCGATAACGGTCTTGGCGGGTTCATTCTTCATGACGTAGCCCATCGCTCCGGCGCGCAATGCACGCTCCGCGTAGAGCGATTCCTCGTGCATGGACACGACCAGCACCGGCAAATCTTCGCAGTCGTTCCTGATGCTCTTGACCAGCTCGAGGCCGCTGGAGTCCGCCAGCGTGAGATCCACTATGACGACGTCGGAGTTTGACTGACGGATCCCTTTCATGGCCGTGGCGGCATCCGCGGCGTCGCCGCAGACCGCCAGGCCGGGATCGTGCTCGATGAGTTGCCGCAAGCCCTCACGAAACATGGTGTGATCGTCCACGATGAAAACCCGACTCTTGTCCGCGGCCGGTTTCCCTGCTGCACTCTTGGCCGGGCGCTCGGCGCCTGCCTGACCGTCGTTATCGATTGCTTCCGCCATTATTTGTTCCTCGCAAAGATTCCCGTGACGACGGGTGGAAAACGCATGTGATTTGCGTGCCGTGGCCAACCTGGCTCTGAATATCCAAGGCCGCCCCGATGACTTTGGCGCGATACCGCATGATACGAATACCCATGCCACTCCAGCCTTTGCCGGAGAGTTGAAATCCCGTTCCGTCGTCCTGGACGGTCAGCCTCAATTGGTCTTCATCCGCCGCCAGAGTCACTATGACCGTGCTGGCTTTACCATGATTGACGGCATTCAACAAGGCTTCTTGCACTATGTAATACAAATGCAGCTCCACCTCGCTGTCCACCTTGACGGGGGCTGTCTCGCAGATAAAACGGCAGGTGATCCGGTAACGGCTGCTGGCACTCGCGGCCAACTCCTCCAGCGCCAGAACCAGCCCGTGTTCCTCCAGGCGCACCGGGAACAGGCCGCGCGCGACGCTGCGCGCCTGGGCATTCGTTTCATTGATCAGGCTGCCAATGCGCTCGGCTTCCGCGGCCTCGGGCGTCTTCTTCTCTTGCAGGCGATCGCCAAGGATATCCACGAGATACGCGATGGCCGCCAGTTGCTGGCAAACGCCGTCATGCAAGTCGTGCCCGATCCGGCGCTGCTCGCGCGTGCTGATTTCCAGGATCTCCCGCTCGAGCCGCCGACGCTCGGTGATGTCGCGCGCGATGCCTTCGACTTCCACAATGCGTCCGTCCTGCTCGATCAAGCGCGAACTAATCTCCAGCTTGACCCGCTGGTCCGCCGCATTGAGAAAGTCCCATTCCACCGTGGGCACCTCGGCGCCCTGAACGACCTGATTCAGCCACCGGCGAGCGGGCACGCGCTGGTCTTCCGCCATGAGTTCGATGATGTTCCGCGACAACAGGCTTTCGCGCTTTCGCTGCAAGAGCCTTTCGCCGGTCTTGTTGATTGAGGTGATCGTTCCGCTCAGGTTGTGGGTGAACACCATGTCATTCGCATTTTCGAGCAGGTCCTCGTAGCGCTCTTTCAACGCCGCTTCCCGATGGAGGCGTTCGCGAATGATCTCAGTCTGCTTTTGCACCCGGCGGCGCAAGACCGCGACCCAGGCCGACGCCGCCAGCGCGATCAAGCCGAGCGTGGCGGCCATCCAGAGAACCCGCCGCACGTTCAGCCAGGGCGGGGAACGCAAGATGGTGACATCCCCGAGCGAACGAAGCAAGATGCGGAAGGATTTGGCCCGCCAGCCCTCGCCCGCCCGCCAACTACTGCCGCGCTCGATTAAACAGATGCCGGTGACGGCCACTTCACTACCGGCCTGCGCATGGCTAAATCCGGGTAGCCCCTCGGCCTGGGCGAGAAAGGCGTAAAAGATGAATCCGTCCTTTTCGAGCACGATGAATTGCTCGCGACCGCGCTGGGTGTGCTCCAGCAACTTCGCCGTGATTTGGACCAGCCGGCAATCGTAGTTGCCGGCGAGCGCCTCATCGAGTCCGATGTCCACGGGTTTCACCGGGGTGGTGGAGCCGATCTGGCGATACACCACATCCTGCAACACTGGCGTGTACTCGCCCTTAGCCGGAAAGCCCAAGACTTCTACCTGGTCGCCGACTTGGACGGGCGTACGTTGTCGAGTCTCGCAATAAAGTCCCTCTTTCTCATCCTGGATGAAAAGGGCGATCCCGGGTTCCTGGTAAACCACGGTGCCCGCCACCTTCACTCGATGGCCGAAGGTGCCCTGCGCCGTAAACTGCAGCAGGCTGCTGATCCCTTGCGTGGGGACATCAAATGGGTTCGTCGGGGCGGGCTTCTCAATCACCAGATCCGTCTCACGCGGGATAAGCAACCGGAAGCCGAACAGTTGCCGCAGCCGGTTGAACAGCGTGGAGCAGACGCCCCGCACTTTGACCACGCTCTCGACCAATTCCTCCGTGTTGGTGACGGGCAATTGCCGCGAGTAGGCGGTAAACCGTTCGCCGCCGATCATCAGCTCGATCAAGTAGCTCCGCGACTCCTCCTCAAACCGCACGGCGCGGACGGTGCCGCTGACTTCAACAAATTGACTGTCCTCGCGGCCGCTGACCAACTGCTCGAGGGATACCGGTTTCGCCGCGGGCAGGGTCCCCTCGCCCAGCACTTTTACCGAGCGCGGGATCACGATCGGAGCGTATTCACCAGCACCGGTCCGGCCCTCAACTTCCACCAATTGGCCGGGACGCAACACCAGCCCGTTGGTTACATCCTGCAAGTAGATGCCGGCCGTCTCGTCCTGAATGAAGCGCGAGTACAGCGCCGCGTCATAGAACGTCACCACGCCTTTGAGCCGCACTTCGAGGTGCTGCTCGGCCTGTTCGGGAGTCAACCGGCGCACCTGGTCGGCGGTTATTAGTTCCTCGGCGCGGGAATTCGCGGGTGAAAGCCAAAGGCACGCGGCCAGCGCGAAGGCGGCGAAGTGCCGGCGGAAGACCGGCTGCAGGAAGGCAACGATGCGAGAGGTCGCGGACATGCTTGCGTTTTGGTTTCAGGGCCGAGCGCCGATGTTGCCGGTCCATCGCACTTGATATCTAACGCCTGGCGCCGCTCGGCTTGTGACCCCGACAACGCAGAATACCAAGCCCGACCAACGCAATCAACTCTAACACGCTCAATGTTCTGCTACTTCTGCTTGCCCCTATTCGCGTTAATTGACGTGTTTAGCAGGCAAGTGCCGTTTTTAGGTTGATGGGCTCGGCTCGCTTCGGTTCGTGCCCCTGTACGCCCACCCGGGCCGGCGGCCCGGCTTAAGCGACGCCTTTGCTGGCCAGCCATTTCTCCAGGCAGTCCGGGCAGACGCCATGGCTGAATGTGGCGTCGGAACGGCTTTGGACATAAACCTCCACTTCGTTCCAAAAGCCGCGGTCGTCGCGGATCTTCTTGCACCAGGCGCAAATGGGGACCAATCCGCTGAGGGTCTTGACTTTGGCCAGCGCCTCCTGCAATTCACCGATCAGCCGCTCGCGCTCGGTCTCCGCGGTTTTGCGGGCCGTGATATCCGTCCCGTAGAAGTTCGCATACCCCGCCTCGGGCAGGGGCACCACCAGGAACGTATACACCCTGCCCTCGAAGGTCGCCTCGAACTCGCGCTTGATTCCCTTGGCAAAGGCGTCGGTGAGCGTGTCCATCCATTCTCCGGAGATGAAGTCGCCCACCCGCCAGCCCAACGACCGCAACACTTCGCCGCCCGTCTGGTTACCATAGAGCACCTGGCCGTTTCGCCCGAGCCGCAGCACCGGGCTGGGGCCCTCCGCGGGAATGCGGGCCAGCACTTCATTATCCTTGAGCGCCCGCTGCAGTTGGCCATTGGCCGCCAGGACCTGGTTGTGCAACTCCTCGGTGGTCCGCACGCCCGCCAGCGCATCCGAACAAGCGCCGAGCAGGATGGATAGCAGGCTTAAAGTGATCTCCTGGTTCGGCGCTCGCTCCGGCTTGAGAATCCCGCAGAACATCCCCAAACGCCTCGTCGCCACGCTCAAGGTGTGGAAGACCCCCCGCACCGGGCCGCTTGGACCTTGGCTTTGGAAAGAAGTCGGCGTGCACTGACGCAGGGCCCAAGCGAACCGGCCGGCGCGCATCTCCTGCCGCGCTAACTCCTGGAGCAAGCCACTTTGCGTCTCCGGCGCGCAATGGGTGATCTCAAAATCGAAGCTGGCCGGGTTTACCAGGAAGAAGCCGACCATCTCGAACAGGTCGAGCCCGGAGACGTACATTTCGGCCACCTCGAGAATGGACTTAACGTCGTGCCGGACGGTCAGGTCGCGCCGAAAGTGCTCCAGCGCTGAAAAGAGGCCCAGGAAATTTCCGTTCCGGGCATCGTGTTTTTGCAGCCGGCCGATGCCTGTCTTGAAGAACTCGGGATAAATCGAGTCGTGCGTCACAAGGTTGGCTCGCCCGCTTTCTTGGGTAACCGCAAGAAGGATTCCTGGACGGCCGCGATTTGCTGGTCGATCGAGTCCATGACCGATTCCAATACGGCGGTCGTCAAACCGACGCGTTCCCAGGCCGGGGCGGACAGCGGCGGGACAAACCGTTCGCCGGAATTGCCCATTTGCATCGCATGCACGAGGTAATCCGCCACATGCACTACGGAACTCTCCAACTGGAGGAACCAGGCCAACATCGGGTTGTGGTGATAGGCAACGGCGTGGACCAGATTGGCGGGATACAACCAGCCCCGCAGCAGTTCCTCGCCGATTTGGGCATGATCAAACCCCAGCACCTCGCGCTCCGCATCCCGCAGGAGCATTCTGCGACTCCGGTACAGCGCGAATATCTCAGAGGCTATCTTCGGCACCTTGGAAAGCAGCACCAGCCGTCCCAAATCGTGCAGGAGACCCGCCACAAAAAACTTCTCCGCCGCCGGCAGTTGCCGGGCAATGGCCAGGCAGCGCGCGCCGATCCCGCAGGCCAGGCTGTGTTTCCAAAATGACTCCATGTTCACCTGCTCCGTGGCAATCCCCTCGAATGCCTCGATCACACTGGAAACCGTGAGCAGATCCAGGACCTGCTGAATGCCGATGAGGCTAGTGGCTTCCGAAACGGTTTCCAGTCGGTGGGAAAAGCCAAAAAAGGCGCTATTGCCCAACCTGAGCAGCCGAGCGGCCAGGTCGGGGTCCTTTTCAATGACGTCCGCCAGGTTGCCCAGGTTGCTGTGAGCGTCATTCAGGACCACTTCAATCTGCGCGATCACCCCGGCGTACGAGCCCAGGCTGGGCATGCCATCGGTGAGCTGTTTAACACTGGGGGTCATGCCGGGGGAGCCGGCTGGCTTACCACTTGCCGGACTTTACGGCGCAATGCCAGATCGAACGTCTCCGCCTGGACGGGGCTCTTGTCGATTGGGTCCCAGAAGATGCCGGCTAGCTCTTTGAGTATCTGCTCGAGGGTTTCCGGTGGCAATTGCTGCAGAATATCGCCGGGGTCCTCCGCGGCGCCGCCAGACTCGACCTGCACCTCGGTGATGCCCCAGGCATTGAAGATATTGATGTGCTTCTCAGTTAATACGCATCCCGCCGGTATCAAAAGCATGTTATCCATGTTCTTGACATCAGCCGTCACGATCATTCCTTCGCGCACTGCTGTGACTTTGACTTTTGACATTCAGTTATAGCTCCGGGCTGATCCGGCCACGTTCCCGCCGCGGATGGGCACAATTTGCCCAATGGCGCTCATCGGCACAATTCTGTAATACATAAGCGGATTATTTACGCCCGCCTGGGACATCAGCCGGAATAATCCTCTGCCGACCTAATCCCCGAAAAGGAAGAAGTGGTCAAAAGAGGGGTTAACCGGAGGCTGGAACTGGAGTTGTTGCATATATTGTGCGGTATTGTCGGCAGGTTTCTTATTGTCTTATATTTGGACACACCCATGGCGTCTCGGTTTTATCAGCCAAACCGATCATTTGGGCCAGGGTAATGGGTGGAATAGCGTCTCCTACCGCCCGCTCATACCCCCGTAGCCGCACCGTAGCCACCCCAGAGCCTCCCCATAGTAGGCGCGATGCACACGGCCTTGCTGTTGTGCCCCAAAGCCTCCTGCGCGAACCGTTCGGGATAGCCGACGGTTTTTGCGCGTTCAGCCCACGCGTAGCGATAATACACACCGCCGTAACGGCGATAACGAACCAAGCGAAAACGGTTCGTCATAGCGTCCGGAAATGAGCTTAACCCCGAGTGGTCTGGAGGTGTGAGCCCGATGGAAAACGGAAAGCGGCGGAAGCGTGCCGATACGCAACGATTCGATTTCCGGTATTGAATCCGGTATTGATGAGGGGGTTGGAGCCCCCGAAACCACCGGTTTATCCTGGATTCCGAAAGAATTTGAGATGGAGGCGAGGGTCGGAATCGCTCGATTCCAACCTGTTTCAGAGGCAATATTGCACGCTTTTCCTAGGAATCAAGCGGTATCCGACCTAATCAACCCTAATCGGTTCTTATGTGCAGCCTTCGGGCTTTGACATACTTGCAGGTGGAAGACCTGTCTCGGCAATGGATGGTTGGGCCGAGTAGTGATAGCAGACTCTGGTTGGGGGAGACCCTGGCTGGGGCAAGCTCTGCCGTAAACGGGCGGGCCTGTCGATTGGCGCAAGCTGCTGGCGGGGACTGGCCAGCCGCTCTAGCAAACATGCAGGCCGCAACATTACGAGAAGACTGCCGCCCCGAAAGTGTTTCCCGCTCTGAAGCCAGTGAGTGGGGTATTTCGGAACCGCCGAACCCGGATAGGAAGGGTGAAGGCTCGCATGACCGAGGGATGAGCCATCAGACGAACTTGGTCAGCCGACGGGATAGAGGTCGTGGCATGTATGAAGAGTAAGTCCAAGCAAAGAAGGGAAGGTGAGGCGAACGGCCCGGAAGGGCAAAGACCGGTCAGAGTAAGCCGACGAGGCCCAAGCTGGACGGAGTTCGTCAGACCGGCGGATCAGGCCGTAGTAGCGTTTGCAGGCACGGAGATGATAAACCGTGCTGAGCGAAGGGCCTGTGGGCACAGCCGTGGTTCGAGACGCCTGGACACTGAGCCAGAAACGGAAAGGGCCGCCGGTTCCGCGTCAAACGCAGCCGTGGACGGCAGCGGAAGGGCGCAGAATGACCAGGCTGGCTTCCAGCCGTACTGGNNCTAATCAACCCTAATCGGTTCTTATCATATTGGTGCCCGTTTTGGTAACCGGGAGAGGATAAGGCCTTTCAATTCGAGAAGCGAACTCGGTCTCCGTCCCTACCGGTGCCGGTTCAGCGCCACCGTAACAACCTGGCTTGCTTCCGGCCTGATGACCATGAAGGATAGTGTCGTTGACGGGCGGGGAGCAGCCGGTTCGCTCCTCACTGTTTTTCGTTTCCTGGGATCAATAGATCTGCTTTGCAGATATAACTACTTGGTCAGCATTAAGAAGAAGTCGCTCAAAAAGCAGCTCATGAAGCTCAGAAACGCCACCGACCACGTGAAGTTCGGGCTGGGGTGTAAGCCTGGACGGTCTGGACTCGCGGCTCCTCCCACGGTTCCTGCAACCAAGGATCAGGTAATGCTTTCACTGCGTTGGAGGTTAGTGCAATCGGGAGTGGGCAAAGTAAGCCTAAAACACCCAGGGCAAGGTCCTCAGCGGCTTTGCTGGGCTGGCGGGTACAAAGCACTGCACGGGAAGCCTCTGGTGCCTCAATTGCTGAAGGGCCTCGACCGGCAACGCGAACAGCAAATCAGACGCATGGACCAAGCTCGGACCGCTTATGGGCTGGGCACACTTTCTAAACATGCGGGGAAAGGCCAGCGACCAATTCCGGTTGGATACACGTTTAGTTACCCGGCTCAATTCAGCAATGCTGGGGGACTCAAGCTGATTAATAATCCGTATCTTCCGTGGTTCCAACGATTTGTCGCACATCCTCTTTTCCTTCTGGGGCACCACATGATTCTCAAGAGAGCCGCCCGGGCATTGGTGCGGTGGTCCGGGTTTCTCCGGCACCGAGATCGATAAGCACAGGACAAACTACGAGTGAAGTCAATACGGTGACCTGTTTGGCTCCCAATGGGAAAACCTCGCAATCTACTGCATTATGGAGGACAATAGTAAAAAGCAAAATGCGGTTGTAGCGATGCCCAAATGAGCACTAGAAGCGTGACAATACGGTCCCGGCGGACAGCGTTCACGTTGATCGAACTGTCGCTGGCCACCGCCAAGCGAGATTGGGCTTATGCGCGAGCCTGGCTCTACCGGGAGATGAAGACCGCAAGCAAAGGAGTTAAATAGGTTACGTGGGTTACATGAGTTACATGGGGTCCAGGAGTTTGCGCGGGCCGAGCAAACTTTGATGGATGGTAGTTCAGCGTGGACCAGGATAGCAGTTGGCCAATGGCAAATGGCCGATTTGCGGGGTCACGGGAGAATTGCGCTGCCTACGCAAACTCCTGGACCCCATGTAACTCATGTAACCCATGTAACCCATGTAACTCGTCGGGTCGGGGCGTTGCCGCGCTGTACGACTATACATAAATGTTTGCGCAGGCTGCGCAAATTCCTTGTGCGCTTCCACATTGGCCATTTGCCATTGGCTATATGCCATTTGCAGTTGTGCTGGGTCCAGCTACGGCTGGCTGGAATTCTCCCGGTTTACTGCGCGCCGCCGCCTTTTTTTCGGGTGGGGCTACCGCTACGGCTGGGCTGCGAGCGGCGGCGCACGTAGGCAAACGCTCCCAGCGCCACCAGCAGCCCGGCCAATCCCAGCCCCACTATGAAAGGCTTGCGTGACACCAGGCCGAGATCGACGAGCAGGTAGCTCCCGAGGGCGCAGCCCGCGAGTCCGCCCACCAGCAACCGCCACCGGGAGCGAAACGGCGCCAGCAACATGAACAAGCCCGCCGCACCCAGGTAGAGCCAGACATCCACCCGGACGTGCGCGTCGCCGCGGTGGTTCAGGGCGTTGGCGAAGAGCGCGCTCAGGATGTGCACAATGGCCAGCACTTCGAGCAGCTTGCTGGCGCGGCGCAGATCCAGGCTGGCCGACCTTTCCGTCACCAACATCAGTGCCAGGAACAGCAGGCCGTTGAGCACGAAGGAGAAGGCGGACAAGCGGTCATGGTCGAAGTAAGGCCAGCGCGTGCCTTCCACGCCCAGCATGGTGAGCGTGGGTCCTTGCATGGCGATCACATCCAGGCTGCCGACCAATCCCACCAACGCTACCAGGCGAAATGGCAGCGTCCAGCGCACTCGTCCCTTCCGCTCCAGGACAAACGCCGGAAGTTCCAGGGCGACCAGCGGCAGGCACCAAAGGGCTTGGACTTCGGGCTTCTTGCCTAGCCAGTCGAAGAGCAACAGCACATTGACGTAACTGGCGGCCACGAGCGCAGCGGTGGTCCAAGCGAAGCCGGTCATCCGGAGCCGCCGCCAGCAATAGCCCGAGGTGGCTAGCGCGACCAGGGATGACACCAGCACCTGTTGGTTGGTGAAGTTTCCCTGGAACAGTTGTGTCACGCCCTCAGGCGACGCGGCCAGGACCCGGAATTCAGCGAGCCACGAGAGCATGGCAGGCGCAATACTCAGCGCTGCTCCAGCCAGAAACGTCGCCGCCGCGACGTTCTCGCGCACGCGCCGGGCGGCAATCCCCGCCGCAAACAACATCGCCGTGAAACCGGTCGGCACCGCCCACCGCCAGAACGGTCCCAGTTCCTCGCGCAGCATCCAAACAGTGAGCACGGCGGCCACGACCACGAGCCAGGTGGCGCCGGAGAGGACGGTCTGAAGCAGCGTGATCCGGCGCGCATCGATGATCCAGTGGTCATCATCGGCCAGCAGGCGCCGATGCACCGTTTCCAGCGCGTCCCGTTCTTCGCGTGAAATGATGCTTTGGCTCTCCCACGCGCGGGCCTGGGTTGAGTATTGGCTGATGCTCTGGCGCAGCAGATCGTCGTAGAGCTTGGGCCTGAGCCGCACGGGTTCGCCGAGCAGGAACCGGCCTAGTTCCAGTGCCACCTCCGAGGCGCTGGGACGGTCCGCCGGGTTCCAGGCCAGGCAGGCGAGGCAAATGGCCTGCAAATCCTCGGGCACGCCAACCGCTACTTCCCGCAGGAAGGGTGGTGCCGTGGTAGCGATTGCCTCCAGCACTTCATTGACCGTCTTGCCGGCAAAGGCCGGCCGGCCAGCCAGTACCTTGAACATCAAACTGCCGAGCGAGAAGACATCCGAGGCAGTCGTGAGCGGTTTGCTGCGCACTTGCTCGGGCGACGCATAAAGCGGAGTACCCTCAAACCCGCGTTCATAGTTGCCGGCTTCCTCCAGGGAGAGCGCGAGACCGAAATCGAGAATGCGCGGGCGCATGTCCGGGCCGACCAGCACATTGTCCGGCTTCAGATCGCGATGGACGAGGCCGTGCTCGTGTGCCACCGCCAGGCCCCGCGCCACCTCGCGTAGCAGGCGGGCTTTCTGCTCGAAGTTCAATTGCGCGGCGAAGCGGTCCAGCGGGTAGCCCTCGACCAACTCCATTACAATGGCCGGCGGCTCGGTTTCATCCAGCACCGAGAACACGGTGACGATCGCTGGGTCGGTCAAAGCGGCGGTTTTACGCGCCTCGTCGAGCACACGCCGGCGCACCGTATCATCCGCCTGCCGGTGCAGCACCTTCAAGGCAACCTGCCGGCCAAGCTT
>PLZQ01000035.1 GCA_003152225.1 Limisphaerales bacterium
CCCGGGTATAAGGGATGCCGTTGCGGTGCAAGTGGCGCTCCAGGTCGCCGGCGATGTGCCCGACGCGGGTCAGCACCGCGATTTCCTCCAGCGGCACCTGCTCGTTTTTCGCCAACTCTTCGATTTCGTTGACGATCCACTCGGCCTCCTGCGTGCCCTTCATGAAAACGCCCCGCTTGGGTTTCACCTCGCAACGCGGCCCGCGGCTGATCAGGGTCTTGGTCAGGGCGCCTTCGCAGGTGGCGTTGATCGCGTTGACGTAGCTCACCACCGGCGGGCTGCTGCGGTAATTCTCGTTAAGCACCACCGCATCCGCTCCGGGGAAGTCCCGGGCAAAGTTGCGGATGTTCTCCACCTGGGAACCCTGGAAGGAGTAAATGGACTGGGTGTCGTCGCCCACGACGGTCAGAAAGGAGTCCGGGGTAATCAACTGCCGCAAAATGGCGACCTGAACGTGATTGGTGTCTTGATACTCGTCGACATAGATGTGGGGATACTGAAACTGGATGAGCCGGCGGACCTCCTCGTACTCCTGCAGGGCCCGCATGAAATTGTAGAGCAGGTCATTGAAATCAAAGACCTGATATTGCTCCTTCAATGCCGCGTAGACTTTGGCGGCGCCCTGGGCGATTTCCGTCAGTTCGGTTTCCAGTTTCTGGACCTCCTCCGATGTGCCCCCCAGAAACCTGGGCTGCAGGTTNNCACAAGCTGTGGAAGGTGCCGCTGCGGATGTCGCTCTTGAGGGAGAGTTTGCCCCGGATCCGCTGGCTCATGTTGTTGGCCGCCTTGTTGGTGTAAGTGAACATGAGGACCTGGGAAGCGGGCAACTCCTTGTTCTCGATGAAATGCGCGATTCGCTCCGTCAAGGTTTCCGTCTTGCCGGTGCCGGGTCCTGCCAGGATGAGAAGGCGGCGGCTCTCGCTCGTGACCGCCGCCATCTGGGCCGCATTCAATTCCATACTTGAGATGTTGTTGGGCGGCGTTTCAGCCGGAGGGCGATTTTTGGGTTTGGGCGTAGAAGTCGATCCATTCCGTCCACCAGGGATTGGTGTTTTTCTGGCGCAAGCGCTCCAGCAGTTGTCCGGCGTCCGGCGGCTCGAGGTCCGCCAGGTACTGCACGGTCCAGGGGGCGCTTTCGAGGAGCTTGTCCACCAGGGTCTCGCGGGGGCCCCGGCGCACCCATTTTAGCCAGTTATAGCACCATGACGGGCTCTCCAGAATGTTCTTGAGCAAGGGCTCGCAGTCGGCCGCCGGATGTTCCAGCGCGGTCAAGAAGGCGTACCACGTATTTCCGCCGATGATCTGCAGATGCTTGACGATTTTGGCGGTGCGTTCTTCCGGGGAAAGGTGCTGCGTCTGGAGCCAATGGTGGCAGTGCGCGCAGCCGGGGTCGTGGTTTTTCAGGAGGACGACCACCTGGAGAATGCGGCGAAAGAAAGCCTCATTGAATTTGCGCTGCAACCACAGGATGGACCAGTGAGGGCTGTGGAACAGGAGCATCTTCTCCAGGTCCTGGATGGTGACGATGTCTCCGCTGGACAACTGAAAGGTCAAGGGCGGNNTCCTGCGGCCGCTGCCGGTAGGCGTGGAAGGCCAGGTAGGCGTGTTCAAAGAGGATCGCGGCGCAGTCGACCGGCATTTCAAACTCGTTGCCCACCCGGAACAAGGCAATGGGCATGGCGCTCAGGGCCTGCTTAAAGTCTTCAGGCAGGAAATAGTCGGGCGCCTCAATGGCTTTGAGGGCGTGCCGGTGCAGTTCCTTCTTCAGCTTGGCGATGTAATTCTCCAGGCGCTGCACGGCTTGAGGATCGGTCGTTCCGCGGTGGAGGCCGAAGAACGCCAGCGGAATCTTCAGGATGTGCAGGTCGCTGCTCGGGGCGTTACCGGCCATAACCCTTGCGCGTCGAATTGGTCAACAGCGGCGCGTAAACGCTGTAGAGCTGGCTGCACTGGTCGTACCCGTGAAGGACGACCAGCGCGTGTTCGCCCCGAGCAGAATCCTGCAGGTCGTAGGGATAAGTGCCGATGCAGGCCAGCGCCTTGTGGGCGCCATTATTGAACGCGAACAGCACTTGGGAGCGTATGGGCATGGAGGCTTCCCGCACCTCAGTGAATTGATACTCGCGCAGGGGTGACTTGGAGTCTGCGAGCTGGGATTTCCCGGTGTCGTCGGGCCCCAGCACCAGCTTGACGGTGGCGATCTGTGAGAGAGCGCTCAGATACTCGACGATCTCCTTTTTAGCGAGCTGGTGGCCGACAAAGAGGCAATTGTCGGGTTTAAGGTCATCCACCTCTTTCAACAAGCGGGCGGTGATCTCCGCGCTCTTCTGGCCGCCGATGGCTTCGCCGGGGATGATTTCAACCGGGCTTTCGGGGGAGTGGCGGGCAATGATTTCCTGGAGGTGCGCGCTGAAGTATCGTTGGGCCAGGGCGCAGAGGGCGGCTGCCAGAAGAATTCCCCAGAGGAATATCCATAATAACAAACGCGGCGCCTTGGGTTTAGTGGCGACCGCCGCCGGGCTTGCATTGACCTTCCTGACCGCCTCCAACTCAGCTACGGCCTCGGCCACGCCGGCACTTTGGCCTCGGACCAGAGCCTCCTTGAGCTTTCGGTATGAGGGATGATCCTCCCCCAGGCGCTTGTATTTCGCCAGCAGTTCCTCCCCATGGCGAGTCCCGGCCGGGGATGGTGAAGCGGACCGGGGCGCTTCCGCCGGGGCGGCTGGTTCTGGTTTGTCCTCTGGCATACTTACTCATCGCCCATCAAAGGGTTTACCCCATTATATGGCTGTGAACGTGCGCGATCGGGTATTTCTTGGCGGGTACAGGAGCCGACGCTGAAGTTCGCGACCCCTCCACTCGGCGCCCGGTCCAGAAAACAATTCCATCGCCGGCAGGTGGCGTTTATCCTGCGTCCATGGCTGCTGGCGAAATGAGATTCGATGGATTTGCGCGAGCCAGGACTGGGTTGCACCGGGCTGGTGTCGGGGCTCCATGCCCTCGGCCAGCGGTCTGGGCGCCATGAACCCCTTTGCGGCTTTTCAGACGGTCTCCAAACCGCTGGTGGCCCGATTCGCAGCGCGGCCTATGCTGATTCTGTTCGTGCTCTGCCTTGTGCTGGGTCTGGCAGCGGTCGTGTGGCGGGCCAAAGCGCGTGCCGACGCCGGGCGGGCCCACGCCCGCATTGCGGCCCAGGCGCGAGGCGCCGCTGTGGAGCTGCAGCTCAGCCAGGCGTTGACGGCGGCGGAGGTGCTGGGCGCACTGGCCAGACAGAGCGGTGGTGGGATCTCCAATTTCCAGACGGTCGCGCTGGAGTTGCTCGCCTCCCGGCCCGGAATTGCTTCTCTGGAACTGCAACCTGGCGGCGTCGTCAGCGACATCGTGCCGCGGGCCGGCCACGAGAGAGCCATCGGGTTTAACGTGCTGAAAGATGCGGCGCACCGCCTCGGCGCGTACGCGGCCATCCAGCGGCGCGTTCTGACCGTAACGGGGCCGTTGACAATCGATCACGGAGAGCCGGGCATCG
>PLZQ01000148.1:0-950 GCA_003152225.1 Limisphaerales bacterium
ATCACCGGCATGCCGATCACCGATCCCACGGGCGGCTATAAATGCTTCAGCCGGCGGGCGCTGCAGGCGATCAACCTGGAGGAAATCAACTCCAACGGTTACAGCTTTCAGATCGAGATGAGCCATCGGCTTTGGCGGCAGGGCTTGAGGATCGTGGAGGTGCCCATTGTCTTCACCGAGCGGGTCCAGGGCCATTCCAAGATGTCCGGCCACATCATCCAGGAAGCCTTGATCATGGTCTGGCGGCTCTGGTTCCAGAACGGCATGCGCCGCCGACCGGCGGTGCCGCCCGCCAAACCGGAAGCATCGGCTGCGCCCAAAGCAAAAGAACCCGAGGCCCGCGGCTAGGTGGCCGTCCCTGAATGAACTATTCTATCATCCGCGAATTGCGCGAATTGACGCGAATTATTTCTGTCTCCAACCAAGCCGCGCTTTTCTTGGTTTTTGATGTCGGTTCTTAATTCGCGTCAATTCGCGTAATTAGCGGATAGCGGGTTTCGGGAACTTGCCAAACCGCGCCCCGACAACGATGGTTCCCGCATGATTGCCCTCATCGTTGGCACCAACCGCCCCGGCAGCAACACGCGCAAGGTGGCCCGGCACCTCGAGGAAATCTACGCCGGCCTCAAAGTGCCTCTGCACGTGCTCGATCTCGCTCAGATGCCGCCGGAGATCTTCTCCCCGAGTTCTTACGCCGAGAAGCCGAAGTCTTTCCAGCCTTTCTCCGACGCCGTTCTGCGGTCGGCGGGGTTGCATGTGGTTACGCCCGAATACAATGGCAGTGTGCCCGGGGTGCTGAAGTACTTCATAGACATGCTCAAGTTCCCGGAGAGCTTCGAGAAGCGGCCCGTCTGCTTCACGGGACTGGGAGCTGGGATCTGGGGCGCGCTCCGGCCCGTCGAGCAACTGCAGGCCATTTTCAGCTATCGGAATGCCTACCTGTTTCCCGA
>PLZQ01000148.1:975-14435 GCA_003152225.1 Limisphaerales bacterium
AAAGGTGCGGCCCAGCTAAAGACAGCAGTAATTGGCGTCAATTCGCGTAATTCGCGGATAGTAATTGCGAATGGCAGGTTTCACCCACTTGCCAAGGCCGCCTATGGCGACGATGGTTGCACCATGATTACGGTAGAAGGACGTTTATGAAGATACACTCAATTGTCCCATAGCCGCTGCTGGCTATCGCCTGGCTGGCGGCCCTTTCACCCTTCACGGCTGGCGCAGGGCCGGTGCCCAAGGTCGGCGACTCCGCCCCGTTGATCGAAGGCAAGGACCAGGATGGCAAGACCTGGAAGCTGGCGGACGTCGTCGGCAAACAGGTGGTGCTGCTCTATTTCTACCCCAAAGACGACACGCCCGGCTGCACGAAGGAGGCCTGCGGCTTCCGCGACCGGATGGCGGACCTGAAGAAAGACAAGGTGGAGGTCATCGGCGTGAGCTTCGATTCGTCGGCGAGCCATCAGAAGTTCATCGCCAAATACACCCTGAATTTCCCCTTGCTGGCGGATACCGATGGCAAGATCGCGGACGCCTACGGGGTGAAGATGGCAGACCGTAACATGGCGAAACGCGTGAGCTTCCTGATCGGCCTGGACGGCAAGATCGCGCATGTGAGCGACACGCCGAGCGCCGACACGTATCTGAGCGAGATGAAAGAAGCAGTAGAGAAGCTCACCAGAAAGTGACTTCGCCCCGAATCGCTACATCCACCTAGTCTCGCACCTCTCGCCGCTCAAGATTGGCGGCAAATATCCTGTCACCTTCGTGGCGTGCGTGGTCTTTGTGGCAATCGCGCTTGCTGGTATCTTCTTGGAACGATGCGCGGGAGTGGATGGCAATGTAATCTTCAGGCGCAATTGTAATTGTCTTTGGCCCCCCTTTGTGGGATTTTTGAGTAAATTCTTAAGTAGCCAGCAGAGGGTGCTAAATGAATACACTTGAACAGATTATTGCATACGTCGTTGCATTCGGGCTTCTAATCCTAGCGTTTCGCTTGGCACATAAGGACAAGTTCAAATCCTGCCTAGTTGTCGCAGTTCTCGCCTTCGTCGCTTGCTTCTCGGCGCAATCGTGGTTCCAAGGGCTTTTCAAAACGGAGATCATTTCGAGAGCGTTTTCAACACTTGAGGGGTACGGCAAAAAGCTGGACGAATTCCAAAGCACAACGGCCAAGATGAGAACGGAACTGGCCGACCACCAAACCGCAATAGACAAGAACCAAAAAGAGTTGGCAAACCAACAAATGCTAATTCGCACCGCTCAAACCAACATCGCCGCCCAACAGGGGAGCATCACTAGCCAATACGCCCAGATTGCACAAATCCAAGCTAAACTGGCATCGGCACAAACCAATATTGTCGCACAGCAGGAGAAACTTTCGGATGTCACGTATTGGGTCAGTAACCTGTATTCTAACATGGTCACTGAGACAATTGCGCTCAGTGACACAAACAAAGTAGTATTCAACCAAAGCACAAATGGAAGTACTTGCTGTTGCATTATATCAAAGCACGTCCCTATACCGCAAAGCATACAATTCTCGGCGCTTAGCGGTGAGGCAATCAACATACCCCAATCTTTAGCAGGGCCTTTTGCTTTGCACAAAAACCTGCTCCTACAGGGCTTAGTGGGCTATAATGTCAAAACAACTGTGTTGCAAATCCAATATGTTAACGATACACGTCGAACAAATGTAACGGAAAAGGTGGAATTACGGGGCGATCGTGTCTTTGTTGGAGACAAACTTATTGGTTATCATGAGGGAAGCGTGTTATATTTTACCAACGACGCATTCTAGGAGATTGCCGACACGCAATACTCGCTTATTCCCTCTGCCACGCTCCCTCCGTTAGCTATGTCATTTTGTGAACAGTGTAGTCCGTAATGCTGCAAACATTGCTGAGACTACTCCCCCTCAATCTCCGTCCTTCTCTCCCTGGTGTCCGAACACGAACGCCGCGCGCACGGGGGCCGGCATCGGGCTGTCCGGGCCGCGCACGGAGCGCCAGACGACCTCGTTGAGCAACAGGTCATCGACGGCGTCTTCCCGGGCGAAGTTCATTTTGAGCTGGCTGCCCCATGCCTGTCTGCTGTTCCGCTCCTCCAAGTCCACATTGGCCGGCAGCGCCTGGTAGGGGCGCAAATCAGGCGTGGGCTGGAAGGAGTTGAACATTGGGGTGGCGGCGGCGTCATACTGCGACATGGGCTTGAGGCCCAGGATCAGCTCGATTGTACGCAACATGCTACTGGTCGAATACATGGTCGAATCCACCGCGCCGTGCTTCGTGTAGGGGCTGATGACATAGGCGGTCGTGCGGTGTGCGTCCACGTGGTCGGGGCCGTTTTGCGCGTCGTCTTCCACGACAAAGATGGCGGTTTGGGGCCAGAACTTCGAGCGGCTGACGGCTTCCACGATCTGGCCGAGCGCGAGGTCGTTGTCGCCCACGTAGGCGTTCGGCGTGGGCCAGCCGCGGGTAGTGCCGTGGGTGTGATCGTTGGGCAGGCGCAGGATTTGCAGGCGCGGCATATCGCCCGCGGCTTCCATGCGTTTCAGTTCCGCGAGGAAGCGCTCGGCGCGTTTTACGTCCGGGTAAGCCAAATCCCAGGGGCGATACAATTCGTCAATGTGCCCCTCCAAGGCTTTAACGCGCGCCCGGGTCGGGGCATTGGACCGCGCAAAGACGTCCACGAACTCGCCGTAGGAGCGGTAGCTCACCCCCGCCTCCCGCGCGCGGTCCCACAGGTAGCCGCCGGCAGGATAGGCGATGGGGAAATAGCCCTCGGCCGGGTAAGGGAACTTCTTTGAGAAGTTGTGCCCGTAATTCATCGGCCACATCTTTTCGACGAAATCCGTCGCGTAGGCGCCCATGCTCCACTCGTGGCCGTCGGCGCTGACTTCGGCGTCCGCGTAGAAGTTGTCCAGCAACACAAACTGGCGCACGATCTGGTGCAGGTTCGGCGTGATGCGCTCCGGGAAAAGGCACAGCTTCGGGTCGCCGTTGCCCTGCGGCAGGTCGCCGAGCACCTGGTCGTAGGTGCGGTTTTCTTTCACGATGTAGAGGCAGTACTTGATGGGGCTCGGCTGGCCGGGCCGGAGCGGGATGGGACTGTCCACCGGGCGCCGCGCCGAAACACTCGCATCAGCGTTGAGTGGGCAGCAGCGATAGGCTTGGGCCGTGTAGCCGGCGAGTTGCTGCTCGAATTCCTTACGCGGCGGCAGGTCGATGATGCTCAGGGCGCCCTTGAACAGCCGGGCGATGACTTGCACCTCCTGACCGTCCGGAGGCTTGACCCCGGGCTGCGGCCCGCGCGGGTTGGCCTTGGACGCGAGGCCTTTGCCATTGGCGACCAGCAGGTGCTTGCCGTCCGGCGTCACGCGCACCGAGGTGGGATACCAGCCGACCGGAATGAACCCCAGCGAGCGGCTCTTGCCCGGCTTCGCCACGTCAAAGACGGCCACGGTGTTGTTGTCGGCGTTCGCCACAAAGAGCGTCTTTTCGTCCGGCGAAAGGGCCACGCTGTTCGGCGTGGACCCGGGCGGAGCCTTGGGATAGAGCGCCGCGCAAACTGTCTCCAGGGCTTTGCCCGACGCCGTGTCGAAGACCGTCACGGTGTTCCGGCTCGAATTGGCCACGAACAGCAGCTTCCCCGAGCGGGTGAGCGCCATTTCGCACGGATGCTCTTGGGCCGGCCAGCGGGCGACGACTTGCTCCGACTTTAGATCAATTACCGCCACCGCCGCCTGCGCCCACAGACTGACGTAGAGGCGCTGCCGTTTCTCATCCAGCCGGCAGGCGTAGGGGAACGTTTCGTCCGGTCCCGTGCGATAGAGCGACGCCTCCTCACGCTTGGTCGCCGCATCGTTGTCGAGGTCCTGGGACGCCGGGACCGGCGCAACGGAAAGCGGCGCGGCATTGGTCCCCAGCACAATGTCCGCTGGCTCGGCCTCGGGCGGCAGCTCGACGCGCGTAACGCGGTTGCCCCAAACGTTGGCAACGAACAGCCGTTTCCCGGTCGCGTCCACGGCCAAGCCAGCCGGGATGGCGCGCAGTTTGGGATCCCGCAGTTTAATCCGTTGGTGATTCGTGAGGCTTCCCTGCTGGAAATCATACACATGCACCACCTCATCCCCTGCCCCGCTGCAAAAGAGCTGCCGGCCATCCTTCGAGAACTCAAGCCCGTAGAAGGCCTCGTGAACACCGGTGCGCGAGGCGACCTTGGCCGACGCGATGTCCACCACCAGGATCTCATGCGTGCTGTAACCGCTGTGCAACACCGCCGCGAAGCGCCCGTCCGGATGCACCGCCACGTTGATCGGGAGATCGCCCAACTCAACCTGCTTGCCCACGGGCCGCAGCGACCATTGATTGGGCAGCAGCACCGAGCCGTCCGGCTTTAGACCGGGCAGCTCCACGGGCGGGGTACCGGCCTTGGCCGGGAGGGGGGAGGAGGCGACAGACAGGGCGGACGCGGAGTGCGGGGCGGCCGATTGGTCGGGTGCCGGTCGTGTCGGCGCACAGGCCGTGACGGCCAGTAGCGCGGCTATGCTCAGCGAGTAAGAGGAAGTACGCATAAATTGGTCCCACTCTTTGTGCCAGCCGCCACCCGCGAGGTAAAGCCGCAAGGAGGAGGGGTGCGGCAGGCTATCAGGCTTCGGGTCGCAATGTAGCGGTTGGCACCGGGGAGCTTTACTGTCCGCAACCGCTGGTCACGGAGAAGGCGGAGGGGCCGACGTTCTAAATGTTGGCACTGAAGCCAACGGTCTTCGCAACTTTGGCTTGCTTCTCATCGAAAGTGGCAAAGTAGTTGGCGCCAAGCTCCCAAGCAGCTCCAATGTGCCACAGGTCCAGGGTCGTATGCTTGGCACGCCACCCATGCGCATTGGCCAGGTTGAGGGCATAGTTAACGGCTTCGGGGGGCAGTGGTTTCCGTAAGAAGCCTCCGCGCGTTACAGCCCGCTCCGCGCGGAAAACGATTGTCCGCGCGACATGCTCTTGCAGCCTTTCCGGTTGACGATGGGTTGCAACCTGTGCCGCTATGGGAACCTCGATCTGATGCAGATCGCACCAAAGCCAGGTATCCCGAGAGAACTTGGAAAAGAGTCTGGTTGCCTCCTCGTAATGAACGTCGCCCGTGTGCCACAAGCTCAGGATGAAGCTTGTGTCCGGATAGACGATGACTCTTCATCCTCCTGATGCCACGCGGCCAAGTCCGTTTTCTGGCTTGGACCGCTTAAAGGAATGTCCCGCATGATTTCTTTGTGCAACGTGGCCAAGTCCGGTGTTTCAGTTTCACGGACAAGCAGGAATTCCTTGCCGCTCGCTTTCTTCACGCGTAAGGCTTGGCCCGGGCCCAAGCTTTCCTCGGGCGTCCCGCGCTTTAATTCCCTGACCGTTATAGTCTTGGTTACATTCATGTCAGACAATATGCCGCTGACAACTGAGCGCTTCAAGCCGTTTTCGGACTTCGGACTCAGGCCCGACCTGACTGGTCCTAAAGTATCCATGAACATAGAGCGCGCCAGAATCCTCGCTTGCGGTTAGGCCCTTTCATGGTTAAATATGCCTTCCGGGCTGTAGCGGAAAACCAGCCTGGCTAAATAAAAACCGCATGAGTTCCACCAGCGAGTTAGCAGGTTTCGCCGCGCATTTGCGCGAGTCAATCCGCATGTCAGAATGGGGAGCCGGGGGTTCGTTTGGCTCCAACTCGATGGTAAGGAAGGCGGATTTCGAGAAGCTGGCTTTGCAACTTTTCGCGCTGCAGTTCGAGCATAATGCCGCTTATCGCCGCTTATGCGAAGCACGGGGCGCGCGCCCGGACACAGTAACACACTGGACAGAAATCCCCGCCGCGCCGACCTCGGCCTTCAAGGAGTTCGACCTCTCGTGTCTGCCGCCGGCGGAGCGGACGGCCGTCTTCCACTCCAGCGGGACAACGGCGCAGAAGCCGAGCCGGCATTACCACAATGGCAGTTCGCTGGCGCTGTATGAGGCATCGTTGATGCGGTGGTTCAATGCCCATTTCCAATGGCAAATGGCAAATGGCCAATCCGGCGAAACAGCGCCGGCGCTGGGAAACAGCTTTGCCATTAGCCATTGGCCATTGGCGATTCTCACCCCGCCACCGGCGCAAGCGCCGCATTCGTCGCTGGTGCACATGTTCGAAACGATTCGGCGCGAGTTTGGGGAGGGCGGATCGGCCTTTGTTGGCCGGGGCGCCAGGGATGGCGCCTGGGCGCTGGACGCAGAAGCGGCACTGGGGCGGCTCAGAGCGGCGAGCGCATCCGAGCAGCCCCTGTTGCTGCTCGGCACCGCATTTTCATTCGTGCACTTACTGGATTACCTGGCCGAGCAAGAACTGTGCTTCGAGCTTCCGTCCGGCTCGTGCGCGCTCGAAACCGGCGGTTACAAGGGCCGCTCGCGCAGTATGCCGAAGGCCGCGCTGCACGCGCTCATCACCGAGCGCCTCGGCGTCGCGCCCGATCACATCGTCTGCGAATACGGCATGAGCGAACTCAGCTCCCAAGCATACGATTGCACCATTGGCCCCTCCCGCCTCCCGCCTGTTGGATCACGTTTCACGCATCACGCATCACGCATCTTCCGCTTCCCCCCCTGGTCGCGGGCACAGATCATTTCCCCCGAAACCGGTTGCGAGGTGGCGGACGGTGAAACCGGTTTGATTCGGGTGTTTGATTTGGCGAATGTCTATTCCGTGATGGCAGTTCAAACGGAAGATCTAGGCATCCGCCATGGCCATGGTTTTACCCTGGCGGGCCGGGCGGTGTTGGCCGAGCCGCGTGGGTGTTCGCTCCTGGCAGTCTAACTGAATTCGATGGACGCGCACGAACGACACCGCACCCGCACGCTCTGGCTGACAGGGGTGCTGCATGCCTTCACGCACCTTTATCAGGTCGCCCTGATGCCGCTCTACCTGCTGATGCAAAGGGATTTCAAGTTTGCCAGCGTGAGCCAGGCGACGCTGCTGCTGACGGTGATGATGGCGGCCTGTTTCGCCCCGAGCTATCCCATCGGCGTGCTGGCGGACCGGATGAATCGCAAGACGCTGCTCGGGTTTGGGCTCGCCCTCAACGCGCTGGGCTTTGCAGCGCTGGCATTGGCGCCGAACTACGCCTGGGCGCTGGTGGCCGTGACAGTGGCCGGGTTCGGCGGCAGTTTCTATCACCCCGCGGCGACGGCGATGGTAACGCGGTTGTTTCCCGGCAGCACGGGTAAGGCGCTGGGATTGGTCGGCATCGGGGCCGGGGCCGGCTTCTTTGTAGGGCCGATCTATGCCGGCTGGCGGGCGGGTATGCTCGAACCGGTGTTGGGCCCGGCGGCCTGGCGGAGGCCAGTGCTCGAGTTGGGCATTCTGGGGATTGTGGTCGCGGCCCTCTTCACCTGGCTGGCGGATAATGAACAGCCCGCTCCGGCGCACGAACGAAAGACGGTGCCTGCGGCCAAGATGTTTCCCACGCCCGCGCTCTGGTTCTTCTTCCTGGCCTACTGCTTCGCCTTTAGTGTGCGCGACTTCGCCGGGGCAAGCATGGGCAGCCTGAGCTCGCTGTTCCTGCAGAAGGCCCACAACTTCGACCCGAAATGGACGGGGCTGGCGCTGAGCGGCATCTATGTCGCCGCCACGATCAGCAATCCGCTCTTCGGCAGCCTGAGCGACGGGGGCCGGAAACGCTGGATCACGGTCGCCCTGGTGGCCGCGGCGGTGATGGTCGTGGTCTTCCCCCGCGTGCCGTCGCATTGGATGATCCCGGTGCTGGTGGTCTATGGCTTTTTCTTTATGGCCAGTTATCCGATGACCGAGGCGGCACTCATGGAATCGGTGCCGGACGCGGTGCGCGGGCGGGTGTTCGGCCTGTTCGTCATGGGGGGCGGCGTGATTGGCAATCTCTCCCACTGGGCAGTAGGCGTGAAAGTGAAGCAGCTCGGCGAGGCGGCGCATTCGGTTAACGCCTATTTCACGACGTACGCCGTGGTCGCGTTCCTCATGCTGGCATCGCTCGCGGGCCTGATTTGCCTGCACGCGATCCAGCGGCGCGAGGGGCCGGTGGCGCCGAAAGCGGCCAAACCGGATTCAATGCCGTTATTAACATGAGCCTGCCGGATTACTTCCTCGCCGACTTGCCGCCCGAGGCGACGTTAAGCGCCGCGATGGTCGGTGAAGCCTGCCAGACGCTCAAGCGCAACCGCGCGCGCTACCTGGCCCACCGCTCCACGCACAGTCTGGTAAAGACCCTGAGCGACGTGGCGCAGAGCTGGCTCAACCCGGAGTATTCCTTCCGCAAGCTGGCGCTGGAGCGCGGGCCCGCCGCGACCGGCTTTAGCAGCCCAACGCTGGCCCGCGGTTTGGACTCCTTCTTCCAACAGCTCACTCCCGAACACTTCCACGTCCTGCTGGAACAGGACCTGGGCCACGCCCAGCGGCTCGACCAGATGGTGTCCGGCCAAGCAGAGCGAAGCTCGGGCCGGGCCGCTATCGCCACCGCTCCCGAGCTGCTGGTGCATATCGCGGCGGGCAACCTGCCGAATCCCACGCTGTCCGCGATGGTGCTGGGCGTGTTGGTGCGGTCGGCGCAGTTCGTGAAGTGTGCCAGCGGGACCGCGCTGCTGCCGCGCCTGTTCGCGCACTCCCTTTACGAGGTGGAACCGAAGCTGGGCGCCTGCCTCGAAGTGGCCGAATGGCGCGGCGGTAACGCGGACCTGGAAAAGGCCCTGTTCGACGAGGCGGATTGCGTCACCGCGACGGGCCGCGATGAGACGCTGGCGGCGATTCGCCAGCGGCTGCCGACCAAAGCCCGCTTTCTCGGCTATGGCCACCGCGTCAGTTTCGCCTACGTCGCAAGCGGAGCATTGACCGGCCTGAACGCGAGAAAAGTGGCCGGTCAAGCCGCGGCGGATGTGGCGGCCTGGAACCAGCAAGGCTGCCTTTCGCCGCACGTCATCTATGTCGAGGACGGTGGCGCGGTGCCACCCGCCTTGTTCGCGGAGATGCTGGCGGAGGAATTGGAACGGCGCGAGGAAGCCGAGCCGCGCGGCGAGTTGCCGGTGGAAGCGGCGGCAACCATCGCCTCGCGCCGCTCCTTTTACGAGGTGCGCGCCGCCCATTCGCCGGACACGCGTCATTGGTGCAGCCGGAATTCGACGGCGTGGACCGTGGTCTATGAGGCCGATCCGCGCTTCCAGCTCTCCTGCCTTAACCGGTTCGTCTATGTCAAAGGCGTGAAGGAGCTGGCGGAGGCACTGCAGAACGCCGAGAGCGTTCACGGTCAGGTCTCCACGGTCGGGTTGGCTGCGCCGGAAGACAAAGCGCCGGGGCTGGCGACGGAACTGGCGCATTGGGGGGCGACTCGGGTGTGCCCGATCGGCCAGATGCAAGCGCCGCCCTTGGCCTGGCGGCACGATGGCCGGCCCACACTGGGCGACCTGGTAACGTGGACAGATTGGGAAATGTGAAAGCGCATTGGAGTGATGGAGTAATGGAGTGCTGGGCCGAGTGCCGCAGGATGCCCGCATCCCGACATTCCGTCTTCCCATTACTCCAGCACTCCAATACTCCATTACTCCCTTTCCCCACCACTCCGCTTTTTGCTTATGATGGAGCTACGTAAAACCTTTCAGTTCGAGGCGGCGCACCTGTTGCCGCGTTTGCCCAGGTCGCACAAATGCCGCCGGCTGCACGGCCACAGCTTCAAGGTGGAGATTGTCGTCGCCGGCGAGTGCGATGCCCGGCTCGGCTGGCTGATGGATTACGCCGATATCACCCGGACGTTCAAGCCGATCCTGGACCAACTCGACCACTATTACCTGAACGAGGTGCCCGGCCTGGACAACCCGACCAGCGAGAACATCGCCGTCTGGATTTGGCGGAAGCTAAAGCCGAGACTGCCGCTCCTGACCGAGGTGGTTGTGGCCGAAACCTGCACGGCGAGATGCGTGTATCGCGGGGGGTGAGGTCACCTGCGCCCAACGGCGCCTCCCTCACCAGTAACCGTAGTAGAGCACGTACGAGGACGCGTAGCGCTGCACCATTTGCTTCATGTTCTTCCAGGAGACCGAGCCGTCGAGGAGACCGACATTGCCGCCAACCCCGCCGACGCTTTTGGGTGTTTCGGTCGTGGCGTCGTTAATGAAGGTAGCCGCTATGTTCTGTGAACCGGAACTGGTGCGCTGGTAAGGCCCGGTCTTGCAGTGCGGCGCCATCAGCAAACCGTCACCCCAGCTATTGGCGTCAGCGATGATATAATTGGTGGGCGATTCGGTTATCTTCAATGGAGAGCGCCAGTAGTATGGCGAGATGGTCGGCCAGAAGCTCGAGTTGTTAGTGTTGAGGGCATGGCCCAGATAGGCGTAGCCAACCAGGTAACCCCAGGTCGCGCTATAACGCGGAAAAGAGCCATAAGAGAAATTGGGGCAGTCCATGATCTTAAAGTTTCCGGTGTACTGAACCATATTCGTGTAGGTTTCTTTGCGAATGCGGATGGCATGCCATTGATCATCGTTGTCACGCCCATCCGGGACGTAGTCTAGCCAATCGTTTGCATACATGTGAACCGTGAGGATGGCTTGGCGCATGTTGCTCTTGCAGGCGGTGCGTTTGGCTTTCTCCTTGGCGCTCGCCAACGCCGGCAACAGCAAGGCGGCGAGGATGGCAATAATGGCAATAACCACCAGCAGCTCGATGAGGGTAAAAGCGGCGGCTCCGGCCTTGCGGAACCTGCGAATCAGGTAGGTCTGCATAAACAGTTCTCTGTCGGGCACCGTAGCAGTATTCATGCTAACCCGCCGCAAGGCAATGACAAAAGGCCGCGCGTTCAGGGCCAATTCATCAAAGGGGCGGGGACGGCTCGTCCCCAGAGGATAGGGCGGCAGAAGCCAGCAGCTTCCGGGGACGAGGCCGTCCCCGCCCCCGCCTTTTGCGTTTCATGAATTGGCTCTGCCACTCGTGGTGCGCACCCTTCATACCTTGTCATTACCCACATCTGGAACGGCCTTCGTTGAGGGCAACTGATGGTGAAAGTTGGGCCGACGCTTTGAAACCCCGGTAGCGGTGGCCTGTCTATAGCAGCCCCAACCTAACTCGGATTCCCAACCCCGGAGGTGTGGCCTGTAGCCCGTCGCGTTGCCGTAGCCGGGCTGATCCGGCCACAGCTCACCCCGACCATTTGGGCCCAATGGCGGTCCGCCGCGAGCGTCGGCGACGGCAGTGCCGCACCGGCCCGCTGCCGGCCTGGCTGATGCCAGGTCCAAGCCTGGGCCTGGCCAAGAGGTAGGCAACCACTAGGCAACCGGTCCGATGTGGATCGGATCCACATCGGACCGGTTGCCTACCAGTTGGCTACTGGTTGGCCAGTAATACGCCTAGAGGGGGCCTGAGGGCGGCCTGGAGGGAGTTGGGAGCGAGTTTGGCTCAGGCTCGGGAATCGGGGCGTAGCGGCTCAGTGGCTGGGAAGCTACGAGGGCGCCCTCGCCCCGGTCCTCAGCGACCGTTGAAAAGCCCGTGCTTTTGCTGAACCTTAAGTAAGCACCATGCCCCCTTCGGGGTGGTAGGCCAGCTTGCCAAACAGCCGCGCTAATCTGAGCGCGCCTGACTTGTGGGTAATGACAAGCCCTTCATACCTCCGCCACGGCTGGCTGGTATGGCGCGTCACCTGGCTACGTTCGGCCTGGCGGGCAGACCAGCTTCCCGATTTCCGAAACGCCCGCGGTGCCCGTGGTGCCGAGCTGGTGAATGACTACTGACGCGGCGGCATTGGCAAGTTCCAGGGCTTCGCCGAGGCCGGCCCCGGCAGCCATGGCAATCGTAAGATTCGCCGACACGGCGTCTCCGGCTCCGACCACGTCAATCTCTCCGCGCAGGGGCAAGGCAGGAACATATTCAACCCGGCCATCCGCGGAGGCTCCGAGCATGCCGCGGTCGGCGAGCGTGACGAAAACACTCCGGCCATTCTTGCCCGCCAGGGCGGCGGCGGCGGCTTCAATCTGTTCGGAGCTCAGCGCGCCCTGGGTTCCCGTCAGCGCGGACAGCTCGGCCGCGTTCATCTTGAAAACGACCGGCGGGAAGCCTCGCAACCCGCGCCGGCTGTCGGCCAGCACCCACAAGCCCGGCTTTGCCTCGACGATGCTCCCGAGCGCCGTCAGCACCTTCTGCGTCACGACTCCCGTCTCCGCCACATCCACCTGGTCCAGCACAATAATCGCGTCGGCCTGTTCCGCCGCCAACCGAAGTTGGTCGATCACGAGCCCCTGGAGCCACGCGGGGCTCGGCGTCCAGTTCTTGAGGTCAAGGCGGCTAAGTTCGACGGGCGGTTTGTCAGCCTCGACAATCAACGGCTTGCAGTAGGTGAACGTGCGCCGGTGCCGGGTGCGCACAAAATGATCCAGCCGCACCCCGGGCAAACTCGCCAGCGCGTGGGACAATTCGTACCCTTCCCCGTCGTCACCGACCAGTCCGACCGGGAGGATCGTTCCCACCCCCAGCGCGGCCAGGTTGTTCACGATCGTTCCCGCCCCGCCCGGCTGGGCGCGCACGTTGACGACATTGTGCACGGGCAAGCCGGTTTCGATGGAGACTTCCGCCTTGGCCGGATCGATTTCCAAGTAGCGGTCGAGGCAAAAGTCGCCCAGCACGGCAATGCGCAAGCTCGGATAGCGCTCGACGACGGCACTGAAACGCGCGGAGTCCATGCGGTTCACTTCAAGAGCGCGTTGAGCAAGTGATGCAGGAACGCGACGTTGTGGCACTCGACGTAGTTCATCTTGCCGCCCATGCGCGAGTAGCTCTTGCAGAAGCGCAGGTAGTAGGCCGGGTTGTCCTTGGGCGGCTCGCCGGTGGACCAATCCCAGTTCCCGCCCTCCTGGATGTCCACCACGTAAATGGTATGGTCGCGGACAATCCCCCGGCCGGCTTGCAGGCGCAGGTTGTTGACGCAGCTCATGCTCTTCTCAAACACCTGCGGCGCCATGATNNTTCGAGATGATGTCGTAGCCGATGCCCGGATGGACGGTCAACGGAACGTTATGCCGGAACGCCTGTGCGAGGATCGAACTCTCCTTCCATGAATGTTTGACCACGATTCGCCCGGCGGGCAGCCGGTGGGTGAGCATGGCTTGCAGCAGCTCCGCCCGGGCGGGCGCGAGCGGGTCAGCCGGTTGGTCGCGCAGCGCCTTCTCCAGCGCGGCGGTCGTCGGCAGAGTCACCCCGTCCTCGCAAATAAACCGCCCCAGGCTGCGCCCATAGCCTTCGCGCTGCAGCGCACCGGCCAGCAGCGCCAAGTGAATATTGCGCCCGGTCTCATCCCACGTGCCAAACGTGCCCGTGGCCACGTTCGTCTTCACGCTTTCCTCGGTGCGCCCGAGAAATGACAGCTCCCAATCGTGAATGGTGCCGGCCCCGTTGGTGCCCAGGTGTGTGACCCAGCCGCCGGCAATCAGCTCATTCACAAT
>PLZQ01000065.1 GCA_003152225.1 Limisphaerales bacterium
CCTGCATTGCTGGCTTCATGAATTGGCCCTGGGTGGCGCCGGGGCGGATGACTTCCGCCTTGCCTTCGCGCACCGAAGGAGTATGCGTTGGCAGCATGGCATCGCATGGACGCCGATGGACTGTTCTGTCCGCGCAACCGTGGAATGAAAGGACGAACTTATGTCACTCAAAGAGCGACCGATGAGCCGCCAAGCCGTAGCGCAGGTTGCCAAACCTGCTGTAGCGTCCACTGCCAGGTCGGCAGGCCCACGGCTGCAATCGAACCTCCAAGCCCGGCAAGCGCTGGCGGGTTTGGAAACCCGCGAAGTGACAGGTTTGGAGGCCTGCGTTAAAAGGCGCACCGGTATCTTCACGCTCGGGATTATATTCTTGGCGCTGCTGGTGCCGGGCGCGGGTTGCGGGGCGCGGCCCGGGGCTATAGCCGATAGCCAATCGACCAATGGCCCCAGCCTCGCCGTTCACTACGAGCGCGTCCGTCCGCCCGCTGTAGCCGGCCTGTTCTATCCCGGCGACGCGGCGGCGCTCTCCAAGGCCATCGACGGCTTGCTGGCCAACGCGCCGCAACACTCCATCCCCCGTCTGAAGGCTCTCGTTTGTCCGCACGCTGGTTACGAGTTTTCCGGGCAGACAGCCGCCGCCGCTTACAAACTGCTGGCCGGGCTCGACGTGCAAACCGTCGTGGTCATGGGACCGAGCCATTACGCGCTTTTCCAAGGCGCGTGCATCCCCGACGCGAACGCCTACAAAACGCCGCTTGGGCTGGTGCCGATCTCAGAGAAAGCGAAGGGGCTGGCCTCGGTCGCGCCATTTGCCTTGGAGCGGCAATGCCTGGTCCAGCGGCCACCGTGGTGGCGGCAGTCGCCGCGGCCCGCACCCGAGGAGGGTCGTGACACGCCCGAGACCTGGGAGCACTCGGTGGAGGTCCAGGTGCCTTTCCTTCAGAAGGTGCTGAAGAACTTCAAGCTCCTGCCGGTGGTGATGGGCGAGTTGGACCCGGCGCAGGCAGCCAAGGCGATGGCCGCGAGCATCGATGACAAGACGATTATTATCGCCAGTTCCGATTTGAGCCATTACCATACTTACCAGGCCGCTAAAGGGCTGGATAACCGTTGTGTCAAGGCGATCTGCGATCTGGACATTGACGCCATGATGACGCAGGAAGCGTGCGGCAAGACGCCGATCCTGACGCTGCTGCACCTGGCCCGGCAGAAAGGCTGGAAAGCGCAATTGCTCGATTACCGCAATAGTGGTGATGTGACCGGCGATAAGGACCGTGTGGTGGGCTACGCGGCGGTGGCGTTTTGCGCACCGGCCCCGGAGAACCTCACGGCGGCGGAGCGGAAGTTCCTGCTCGACCTGGCCCGCAAAACCCTGACGAGTGTTACCGCCGGCGGCAGTCTGCCCAAGGTCGCGGCGAAGGACATCCCACCCAAGCTCACGGAGAAGAAGGCCTGCTTCGTAACGTTGACCAAGAACGGCACGCTGCGCGGCTGCATCGGCCACCTGATGCCCATGGAACCCTTGCACCAAGCCGTGGCTGAGAACTCCCGCAACGCCGCTTTGCGTGACCCGCGGTTCCCGGCGGTCACACCCGCCGAGCTGAGCGAGGTCAAGATTGAGATCAGCGTGCTGACGGACCCACAGCCGCTGTCCTTCAGCTCCCCCGAGGACTTGCTGAGCAAACTGCACTCCAACGAGGACGGAGTGCTGCTGCACATCGGTCCGCGCACGGCGACGTTCCTGCCGCAGGTCTGGGCGCAGCTTCCCGACAAGGTCGAGTTTCTCAATCACCTCTCACAGAAGGCGGGCTGCGACGCCTCCGCCTGGCGGGGCCAGGATGTCTCCGTCTCCATCTACCACGTCGAGTGCTTTGAAGAAGAGCACGCCCATCCCTGAGCGCTCGAGGCTGGTCCTGGTCTCGGTCGGCGCGCTGGGCGTCTCGTGCGTGATGACGCAACTGGCGCTGATGCGCGAGTTGCTGGGTGCGTTCTCGGGCAATGAGATGGTGCTGGGCGTGGTGCTGGGCCTGTGGCTGCTCTTGATGGGCATCGGCGCCTGGCTCGGGCGCACTTCCGACCGGCTCCGCAACCAGCTTGCCGCGCTGGCCGTGATCCAGATGCTGGTGGCCCTCCTCCCCCTCGTGCAGGTGTTCCTGCTACGCGCGTTGCGCAACGTCGTCTTCATCCGCGGCGCAGAGGTGGGCGTCACCGAGACCGTGGGCGCGGCGTTCGTCCTGTTGCTGCCTTACTGCCTCGTGGCGGGCTACGCCTTGACGCTGGCGTGTTCGATTCTTGCGCGCGAGGAAGGTCCGGCTGGCATCGGTCGCGCTTACATCGCCGATAGCATTGGCAGTATTATCGGCGGCATCCTGTTCAGTTTCGTGCTGGTGAGGTTCCTCGACCACATTGCCATTCTAATCTGTCCCGCCCTGTTGAATCTGGCACTCGCCGTCGTGCTGGCCTTCCCCGTTGGATGTTCGAGGTTGGATGTTGGATGTTGGATGTTTCCCCGCCGCCTGCTCGCCGCCCTCGCTTCGATCCTCGCGCTTGGCTTGATCGCCGCGGCTCTTCTTCTCGACTTGGACGGCCTCTCCACCCGTCTGCAATACCGGCGCCAGCACATCGTCGCCCGCGCCAGTTCGCCCTACGGCAAACTCATTGTGACCGAGTCCGACGGCCAGTTTGATTTCCGCGAGAACGGCATCCCGATTACCTCGACACGCGATGACCAGCACGTCGAGGAGACCGTGCATTACGCAATGGCACAACGGACCGATGCTGGGCAGGTGCTGCTGGTTTGCGGCGGCATCTCCGGCACGGCTCGGGAAATCCTCAAATACGGTGTTCGCCAGGTTGACTACGTTGAACTCGACCCGCTGATACTGGCTCTCGGCAAACAATACCTGCCGGCGAGCCTGGCAGACCAGCGCATCAGGGTCATCAACACCGATGGGCGCTTGTTCGTGAAGCAGACCCGGAAACGCTACGACGTTGTCATCATCGATGTTCCCGCTCCTTCAACCGCGCAGCTCAATCGGTTTTACACGGCGGAGTTCCTGGGCGAGGTCAAACGCGTGCTGGCTAAGGACGGCGTAGTCTGCTTCGCACTGGGACAGTATGAGAATTATGTCAGCCCTGACCTTGCCCAAATGTTGTCGTCCGCGTGCCTGGCGGCAAAGCAATCGTTCCACAACGTTTTGGCCATCCCTGACAGCCGGGTGTTCTTTCTCGCCTCGGACGGGCCGCTCTTTCCCGACATCGCCACACGCATTGAGCAGCGGCAGATCAAGACCCGGCTGGTCAACCGCCACTACCTCTCGGCCATGCTGACGCCCGACCGCATGGCGGACCTCGCCAGCGCGACCGTCCAGCCGGCGGCGGTGAACAGGGATTTCAGCCCGGTCCTTTATTACTACCACCTGCGCCACTGGATGAGTCAGTTCAACGTTCGGTTCGGACTGATACAGGTCTTGCTGCTGTTATTGCTTGGCTTCTACCTCATCCGCTTGCGGGGCAGCGCATTCGTCCTGTTCGCTTCGGGCTTTGCGGCATCCGCCCTGGAGGTCGTCTTGCTGTTGGCCTTCCAAATCCTTTGCGGCTCGGTCTATCACCAGGTGGGCGTTATCGTAACTGTCTTTATGGCGGGCTTGGCGCTCGGGGCCTCCCTGATGAATCGGCACTCCAGCAGCCGCAGCCTGCGTCAGACGGCTCTAACCAATGGCAGATGGCAAATGGCAAATGGCAGATTTGGCAGCCTCTCGCTACTGGCTTTGCTAATTGCCGCCTTTGCCCTTGTTCTGCCGCTCATCCTGCCGCTCCTCAATTGCCTGGGCGGCTCGGCTCCTTCGCTCTTCCTCGTCAAATCCATCGTCGCGCTGCTGACTTTGATCCTGGCCGTGCTGGTCGGGATGCAGTTCCCCCTAGCCAACCGGCTGGAATTCGATGGCACCATCGCCGGGGCGTCCCGCCTCTACACAGCGGATTTCATCGGGGCATTTCTCGGCGCGTTGCTGGCCTGCACGCTGTTGATCCCGCTGATCGGCGTGGGTGGCGTCTGCCTGCTGACCGCAGTGCTGAACCTCGCCGGCGGTTTCGTGGGCCGCCAGAGGAAGGCCGCGGCGTAAAGGGAAACTGCAAGGTCGGCGAGCTGCTCTTCTAAGATTCCTCGCTCACCCCTCTACCAGTTCTGCGGCGGCGGCGTTGGACGCCACCTGCGCCGGGTCCTTGCATCCGGGAATCACGGTCGAGACGGCTGGATTCTTCAAGCACCACGCCAGCGCCCACTGGGCCATCGGCATGCCGGCCGGCAGTTCAGTTTGGCGGATGCGCTCCACCTCTGCCAAATCCTTGCGTGTCTTTTCACTCTCGAACGTCGAGCGCCAGTCATTGGCGGGGAAGGCCACGCCGGGCCGGTACTTGCCAGTCAAGAAGCCGCTCGCCAGCGGCACGCGCGCCAGGATGCCGAGTTTATGCTGCTGGGCATGCGGGAAGTAGAGCTGCTCCGGCCGGCGATCGAGCCGGTTGTAAATCACTTGCAAAGCCTCCGCTCCCAGCCGCTGCGCCTCGCGCGCCTGCGCCTCGCTGCCTTTGCCGAGAATCGAAATCCCCAGATGCCGCACTTTGCCCGCGCCCTTCTGTTCAAGGAGCATGGCCCAGAGATCCTCGTTGAGCAGTTGGCTGTCTGAGCCGGAATGGAATTGATAGAGGTCAATCGTCTCGACGCGCAGCGCCCGCAACGACGCCTCAAGCTGCTTGCGAACGTCCGCCGCAGTGAAACCTTCGGTCCGGTCCAGGAACTTATTGAAGCGATGGCCGAACTTGGTGGCGACGATCCACTTCGAGCGGTCGTGCCGGCTGAGGTAATCGCCGATCAGGCCTTCGGAAAGGTGGTCGCCATAGCACTCAGCGGTATCGATGAGGTTGATGCCGAGTTCGGCCGCCTTATCGAGGATGGCGTCCGCTTCAGCTTGGGAGAAGGTGCGGCCCCACTCGCCGCCAAACTGCCAGGTGCCCACGCCGATGACCGACACCCGCAAACCCGTGCTGCCGAGAATTCTATAGCGCATGCGGGAAGCTTACCGAAAAATCCGGAATCTGGAACTCGAAAAGACCAACGGGCACGTTTCCTGACTGGGTAGCCGCGGACGTGAGGGCGTGATGCCCAAGTCACCGCAGCGACGGAGAGGTAGGGCGAGCACTCCGTGCGCGCCGCCGGAACTTGCGATAACCCGCGTGTTCCGGACCTTTTCGAGCCTCCGCGGCGCGCATGGAGTGCTCGCCCTACCACCAAGGGGACTTGGGCAACACGCCCATTAGTCGGCGCCCGGCTGGCCGGAAATCCGCCGTTGAAAATCCGCGCCGCCTCACTACGCTCGGGCGAAACAATGCGTTCTATATCCGAGATCATCACACTCCTTACGAACCCTGGCATCATTGCCGTCGTTCGAGCCCAGCAAACCTCGCAGGTGTTGCCCCTCTCTGAAGCCCTCATGGCCGGCGGCGTCAACGTGATCGAGATCACCATGACGACCCCGAACGCCATCGCGGCCATCCGGGAAGCGCGGGAGAAGCTCGGCGAGCGCGCCCTGATCGGGGTGGGCACCGTGCTCGATGCGGACACTTGCCGCGCGGCCATCGCAGCGGGCGCGGAATTCGTCGTCACCCCCATTTGCCGGACGGAGTTGGTAGCCATCGCCCACAGTGCCGGCGTCCCGATCATGCTCGGCGCCTACACCCCAACCGAAGCGCAACTGGCCCATGAAGCCGGCGCCGACTTCGTCAAGATCTTCCCTGCGGACAGCCTCGGTCCCAAATACATCAAGGCCCTGCGCGCTCCCCTGCCCCATCTTCGCATTGTTCCCACCGGCGGGGTGGACGTTGCGAACGTGGCCGACTTCCTCAAGGCCGGTTGCGCCGCCCTCGGCGTGGGTGGCTCACTCGTCTCCGCCAAGATCCTCCAGGAAGCCAACTGGCCGGAACTGACCCGTCGGGCCTCGGCATTCGTGAACGCGGCCCGCCAGGCACGCGCCAGTTGATAATGCACGGTTGGCAAGCCCGACCAGAAGCGCAGGTCTGGCGTTAGCCAACGCCAACCGCAGCCTGAAGTGGAGAATGCCTGAGAATCCGGGCCTTCAGGCCGAAACTCGCCGGAATAGCAGCACGACGACCAGGAATCCCCACCAAAGCAGCGCAAGTACAACGCCAGATCTACGCTAGGCGTACACCATACGTACGCCATAGGTACAATATCCGTACAATATCNNTAGCAAGGCGCTAACCCTGCCGGTGACTGGCCACAAGCTTCCCGAGAGCGGTGAATTCCTCTCTTTGAGCCTTGAAATTGTCGGGCTGGCTTCTAAAGTCGGCGGCGTGAGTTCGTTGAAGTACCGCGTGAGGCGCGCTACGCTGGATGACATCGGCCAGTTAACGGCCATTTGGGACTCCATGCAATACCCGACCCAGGAGCTCGCTAGACGGGTTACAGAATTCCAGATTGCCGAGGACGTAAACGGCGCCGTGCTGGGCGGGGTGGGCCTGCAAATTGCCGAGCGCCAGGGGCTGATTCACAGCGAGGCCTTCGGCGACTTCGCGCTGGCCGATCCGCTGCGGCAGTTGCTGTGGGACCGCGTCAATGCGGTGGCGACGAACCAGGGTTTGCTCCGGCTGTGGACGCAGGAGGGAGCCCCGTTCTGGAATCATAGCGGGCTGGTCAAAGCCGATGCGGAATCGCTCCAGAAGCTGCCCGCCGCGTGGCGGGGGCCAACGTCCCCCTGGCTGACCTTGAAGCTGCGGGATGACGTGGAAATCGTCATTTCGGCGGACAAGGAGTTCGCGGTGTTCATGCAGTCCGAGAAGCAGCGCACGGAACAAGTCTTTCAGCGGGCGAAGACAATAAAGAACATCGCGACGCTGGTCGCATTCGCATTACTGATCGCGGTGATAGTGTGGGGCGTGAGAATGTTCCTGCGCAACCCCCAGTTGCTGCACCGCTGAGCCCGGCAGGGTGAACTCGTCCGCGTGGTAAGAGCTACGGACCATCGGGGCGCTGGCCACATGCCGGAAACCCATTTCCCGCGCGCGCGCGCCGTATTCCGCAAACTTCTCCGGCGTTACGAACTCCACTACCGGCAGATGTTTGAGCGTCGGCTGCAGATACTGTCCGAGCGTGAGCAGGTCGCAACCCATGCGGCGCAAGTCGGCCAGGGCGGTGAAGAGTTCCTCCTCGGTCTCGCCCAGTCCCAACATCAGGCCGGACTTGGTGTAAATCTTTCCATCGCACCTCGCCTTCACCTGCCCCAGCACGTTGAGTGAACGATCGTAGGTCGCTCGCGACCGCACCATGGGCGTGAGGCGCCGCACGGTCTCGAGGTTGTGGTTGAAGATGTGCGGCCGGGCGGCGATGACGGTGTCGATGGCGGCCTCGCGCGCGTTGAAGTCCGGGGTCAGTACTTCGATAACAGTGGTAGGATTGAGACCGCGCACCGCGTCGATGGTGCGCCGGAAATGGTCCGCCCCGCCGTCCGGCACGTCGTCGCGGGCGACAGCGGTGATGACGACATGGCGCAGCCGCAAGCGCTGGGTAGCTTCCGCCACGCGAGCCGGTTCATCGGCTTCCAGCGGGAACGGCTTGGCAGTGGTGACGGCGCAGAAACCGCAAGCACGGGTGCAGCGGTCGCCGCCGATCATGAAGGTAGCGGTGCCCTTGCTCCAGCATTCCCAATGGTTCGGACATGCAGCGCTTTGGCAAACGGTGTGGAGCCTCAGCTCGTCGAGCAGCGCACGGGTATGGGCGAAACTGTCGGTGGTGGGCAGTCGGGTATGCAGCCAGGCGGGCAGACGCGGGCGTGGCCGGGCGGCGGCGGGGGTCAACTCGGGCATTCTACTTCTCCAGTTCCTTCCAAAAGTCAGCAAGCTGGTCGGGGCCGAAATCGGCGAGGATCTTGCCATCGACGTCCAGCACGGGCGCGAGGTCCTGGCCGGATAGCCGGATCATTTCGTCGTGGGCGGTTTCATCGGCGATGACATCGACCTTCTGATAATCCACTCCCTGCTCATCCAGCCAGTGCACAGCTTTATGACACCAGCCGCAGTAGGGCTTAATGAACAGTCGAATCCGTTTTGGTTTCACCACCATACAGTGGAGGAGATTGGACGGATTATCAAATGGGGATTCGTAGTCGGAGACTGGTGATCAGTCATCAGTCATCAGTAATCAGTGGCCAGGGGCCGGATCGGCCGCAGGTCACCGATGTCTGTTTACTGATTAATGATCACTGGTTACTGATTACTCCTTCCCCCTCACCGTCACTCACGCCCCGCCAATCTGCGCCTGGTATTGCTTCGGGGTGAGCAGGGCATTCAACTCGGCGGGGGCGGAGAGCTTGAGCTTGTAGAACCAGCCGCCTTTGTAGGGCTCGGTATTCACCAGCGCCGGGTTCGCGACGATCGCCGGGTTGGCCTCGGTGATTTCACCGCTGACCGGCGAGTAAATATCGTTGGCCGTCTTGACCGACTCCACGACGGCGCAAGCGTCGCCGGCCTTGACCTGCCGGCCGACCGCGGGCAACTCGACGAACACCACGTCCGTCAACTCATGCTGCGCGTGGTCGGTGATGCCGACGGTCGCGACATTGCCCGAGACCCGCACCCATTCGTGCGTCTTCGCGTATTTCAAATCCGAAGGAATGTTTTCCATAAGTCAATTGAGGCAGGGACCGGGCGTCCGGTCAATCAGGTTTTCGATAGATCGGCTTTGGCACCAGGATCGCCGGGGGGCGCTTGCCGCGAATCTCGATCTCGATGGGCGTGTTCACCTTGGCAAATTGCGGCGGCACATAGCCCATCCCGATGCCAATACCGAGCGACGGGCTTTGCGTGCCGCTCACCACTTCGCCGATTTTCGCCGCTCCCGGACCAGTGCTCCAGATTGGATAGTGAGGACGCGGCGGTGCCGACCGGTCCGTCATCTTAAACGCCACGAGCTTCTTGTTCGTGCCCTTGGCCTTCTGCTCGGCCAGCACAGCGCGACCGATGAACTCGCCTTTGTCCAGCGCGACGAAGAAGCCCACGCCCGCCTCGATAGGGGTCGTGTTTTCGTCCAGTTCGTGGCCGTAAAGAGGGTAGCAAACCTCCGTGCGCAGCGTGTCGCGCGCGCCCAGCCCGGCCGGTTTCAACCCGTAGGGCTGGCCCGCGGCGAGCAATTGATGCCAGATCGCCTCGATGTGTTGGCTCGGTGCCACGATCTCAAACCCATCCTCGCCGGTGTAGCCGGTGCGCGAAACCCAGATTGCCTGGCCGGCCAGTTTAAAGCTGGCCACCTGGTTCTTCTTCAAATCCGTCACGCGCGCCACCTGCGTGCCGCTCGTGGACGGACCGGGGCAGAAAGCGCCGATGAACTCCACCACGCGTGGGCCTTGCACGGCCACAGCCCCCGTCGCGTCCGAGGTGTTCTGGAACTTCACCTCGCTGCGCCGGGGGAACGCAGCGAATTGCTTCTCCAACCACGCTACGTCGGCGTCGATGCGGGAAGCGTTGATGATGAGCAGGTATTCGCTGGCGGTGAGGCGGTAGGCGTAAAGATCATCGATGACGCCGCCGCGCTCGTTGCACATCAGGGTATATTGACCCTGGCCGGGCGCCAGTTTGCGGAGGTCGTTCGTGAGGGTCTGATTGAGAAAATCCTCGGCTCCTGCGCCGCTGATCAAGACCTCGCCCATGTGGGAGATGTCAAACAGGCCGGCCGCCTTGCGCACGGCAAGGTGCTCATCGGTGATACTGGTGTACTGGACCGGCATTTCCCAGCCGCCGAATTCAATGAGCTTGCCGCCCAGCCTCTGGTGAGCCGCGTAAAGCGGAGTGCGTTTCATCTGTCGAGCATTCTATTACTGACGAGGTCGCATCAAGAACATTTTACCTGCTTGTTGTGACAGCCGTTGCCTTTGCCTGTACTATCGCTTACATTTCTTGGCATGGATAGCGTGCGCTTAGCCAACGAGGCCCTCAAACTCCCAGCCGGAGAACGGGCGCAGCTCATTGACGCGCTGTGGCGCAGCCTTGACCCAGCCGACCAGCCGTCCATCGACCAATCGTGGCTGGCTGAATCTCGCGACCGGCTTTGCGCTCACCGGGAAGGCAAGCTCAAGGCCATGGACGGCGAGGAAGCGCTACGGGCGATTGAAGACGGCTTGCGCCAATGATCTTTCAGTTCCTGCTTCATTGCGCAAGGCGCACGATTTCGTCGCCGACTGCGAGGGTTGCTGCTGATGAACTGCCTCGCGAAGCGTTTGGAGTGCGTCCAGCTTGCTGGCGCTTTCGTGCGACAAGGGCGGATCGAAAGCGGGAGCAAGCTGGACGCACTCCAAACGCTTCGCGCAATTCAGTTGCGGCTTGGCCACGCATCGCGTCTCTGCGGTTTCTTTGCACGCGTTCGGTCTTAATAGACACGCCTTAGGCTAGCACCTCCATGGAACCCGTCCGCCGCGCTGTCATCGATGTCGGCACCAACTCCGTGAAGCTGTTGGTGGCCGATGTAGCCGGGCGTGAGGTGCGACCAGTCTCCGAGCAGAGCAAGCAAACCCGCCTCGGGCACGGTTTCTACGAGACGCACCGTCTGCGGCCCGAAGCCATTGCCGCCACCGCCACCGCCGTCGCCAGCTTCGTGGCCCTGGCCAACGAAGCTCAAGTGGCTTCGATTCGCGTCTTCGCCACCAGCGCCGCGCGCGAGGCGTTGAACCGTGAGGAACTGACCGCCGCGATTGAGCGAGCGTCCGGCTTGAGAGTCGAAGTCATCTCCGGCGAGCAGGAGGCAGATTGGGGCTTTCAGGGAGTGACCTCCGACCCGGAACTTGCGCAGGCGCCCTTGCTGCTAATGGACGTTGGTGGCGGCAGCGCCCAATTCATTCTCGGGCGTGATGGTGGCAAGCATGCGCGCTATAGCTTTCCGCTAGGGAGCGTGCGCCTATTGGAGACCTTTCCTTGCGGCGACCCACCCACCCCGGCCGAACTCGCCGCCTGCCGCCAATGGCTGAGAGGCTTTCTCCAGAAAGAAGTGCGGCCACAGTTGAAGCAGGCAATGGGAGACAGCGAGTCCGGTTTAAAGGCAGGCCAGAGCCTCCTTACGTCGGCTGCCACGGGAGAGGGAGGAGAGGTGCAACTAGTGGGAGTGGGCGGCACGGCGACTATTCTCGGTTGCATGGAAGCCAAGCTCGAAACCTTCGACCGCGCGCGCATCGAAGCGACACGCCTTAGCGCAGAACGTGTGTCCTGGCATTTGGAACAGCTCTGGAGTCTGCCGCTGGAGGCGCGGAAGAAGATCGTCGGCTTGCCGAAGAACCGGGCCGATGTAATCCTCATGGGTGTGGCGATCTACCAGGCTGTGATGGAGGAATTCGGCTTCCGCGAGCTGCGCATCAGCACTCGCGGTCTGCGCTTTGCCGCCTTGATGTAGAATGGTTTCCCAAGCTCATCATTTCTGGTCGGGGGCTATTGGGTCACGGGCGTACCTTACAGCTCGGTGGTAGTCTGCCAGCCGAAGGAATGGCCAGGCCTCGCGGTCGCCGTGGGCCCAGTACTCCCGCCATGGCGGTGTGGCGTCGTCCCGCGACCACTTCCAGAGAAACCAGCAGACGACGAGAACGGCCAATCCGGCCAGCAGCAGACCCGCCGTCCGAAAAATGGCTGCTGAGATGAGCAGGACGATCCCGAAGGGCAGGAACAGGAATATCGTGAGGCCGCCGACGCCACATTGCAGGCCCGTGCCGGGCGGGCTTGGCCAGCCGTATTCCAGATCCGCTCTAAGGAACAACACACACCGGTTGGCAACTTCGCGCGTTTCATCGTCAACGGCATGGGCGCCCTCCAGGCGGTAAGTCATGACGTCGGTGTAAAGGCAGTGCCCGAACTCTGCGATCATGGCCACGGCCCGATCGGCGGAATCGGCCCAGCATTCAGCGTAAAGGTCGTCAAACTTGTCGTTGGTCATGCGTCCCTCGATCAGGTTGGCGAGCGCCAGGCTCAACTCCGCGCGTGTTTTCGAGTCGATCATGTTCAACCATGAGCTGCTTCGGAATGCCCGGCAGTGCGTGTTCCAGGGGCCTTCTCTGCGACCCCCCTCGCGACCTTGCGGTCGCGCGTGGCCTCGCTGGCCTAGCGCACGGCTTCGGTCGGAACTTGCCACCTGGCCGCATCTATTTCGGCGATCAATTCGTTGCGCAACGCCAGCAGGTGGCGCGCGGTGACGGGTGCTCGCAGAAGCACCCAGGCATCACGGGCGCTGGCGGCAAACCGGCGCAGGCCGCGCAGGTAGTAATGCGCCACGAGGCTGGCGATCGGCAATGACAGCGCGTACCACAGGCTTGCCGGCAGGCCGAAGAGCGCATAGAAAATCGTCAAGTACGCGCCGTACCAAAGGGCAAAGCCCACTACGCCGGCCAGGAGGGCGGTCGTGGAAACATGGGTTCTGTCCGTGGAGAGCTTGGCGAATCGTTTGATCGCCCAGTTAATTAAGAGGATGGGCAGCAAGCGATGGAGCCAGCCATAAACCGCGACTGGCAGCAGGACCAGTCCCAGGAATGTCCAGCCAACACTTTGCCCTACTAGTCGCGTCTTGTCTGGAAAGTGCGCCAGTTCTTCGTCCGAGAGGTTCAGGCGCCTCAACCAGTGCTCGAAGTGATCGAGCCTATTTGCGAAGGTTGCGGCACGGTCGGGGTGATGTTCATAGGTGAAATCCACGGCTCGGGCAATCGCTTGCGTCAGCATCAATTCCCCGACCCGGGAGGAGACCGGTTCTTGGATGACGCGATTGGCCACCTGCAAGTGGTCCAGGTACAGGCGCTTGACGGCCTGAGCCAGGCGGGCACGCTCGAGGCGGCGGAGGTGCAGAATCAGTGATTCAATGCGCTGCTCAATTTCGGCGGTGAGCCGCTGAAGGCATTCGTGCTTGGTTCCCGGGTATCCTCCGAGCCAATCCGCCACGCAGATCGGCTGGCCAAAACTAGCCAGCACCTCACTGCGGTAGGTTTCCTTGGCCGAGAAGGTCAGACCCACGGGCACAATGCGCAGGCCGAGCTTTCCGCCGTGGCGATGCTCCAGTTCCAGGGCCATTCGAGCCGCGCCGGTCTTGACGGTCTTGAGTTGGGGGTCGTCGTGCGTGATGCCCTCGGGGAAAATACCAATGGCTTCGCCGCGTTCCAGCACCCGAAAGCATGCTTCAAATGTGTCCAGCACGGTTCGCATGGCCCGCGGGTCGTCTTTCACCCGATTGATGGGGATGACCCCGCAATGGGTGAGCAGCCAGCGCAGCGGCTGGAATCGGAAGAGTTGGACGGTGGCGACAAAATTGACCTTCCGGGGCACAGAGGTGCCGATCACAAAGGCATCGGTAACCGAGTTCGGGTGATTGGACGTAAAGAGCACCGGACCGCTTGCCGGCACGCGCTCCAGATGAAATCGCTCGATGCGGCTGAAGTAAAAGCCCAGCGCGACGCGGAGCAGCCCGCCCCCGAGGCGATAGATCACTGATCCGGTTGCTTTCATAAACTGTTGGCTACGGCAGTTGCCTCATCCGGTAGAAGCAGTGTGCCTCGTTGGTGGCTGGATCGGTCCAGAGAAACCTGCCGCCGGGATTGGTGATGGTAGCAAGCAGCGTCCATTGCTGGAGATTCGTCGAGGCCAGCACCTCGCACTGGCTGCCCCGCCGGCTCTGGAGCGTGAGGGTCCACTGGCTGTTGGTGTCGCGCTGCAAGGACTCGATCCATGGGTTGGCCAGCCCCCCCGCACGGACGGCCAGGTTGTGGTTGGCTCCCGAAGCCAGCGCGACGACTGCGTCGAGACCCGACGGAGTATTAGTCTGGTCGTAGTAATTGTAGCCCCAGGCCACCAGGGTTCCGTCGTCCCGTAGCGCCAGGCTGTGTGAGTCCCCGCCAGCGATGGCCACCACGTTGCTCAATCCCAGCGGCACATTAGTCTGGCCGTAGTTGCTGCGGCCCCACGCTTCCACCGTTCCGTCGCTGCGCAGCGCAAGGCTGTGGTAAGCCCCCCCAGCGATGGCGACGGCGTTGGTCAGGTCCGCTGGTACGTCAACCTGGCCGTAGGTGTTACGGCCCCAAGCCGCGACAGTCCCATCGCTGCGGAGGGCCAGGCTATGCGAGGCACCGGCTGCGACGGCCACCGCGTTCACGAGGTCTGCGGGCACATTCGTTTGACCATAGGCGTTGTAGCCCCAAGCCGACACCGTTCCGTCGTCCCGCAAGGCCAGGCAATGATTGCCCCTGGCAGCGACAGCCACAATATCAACCGTCCCGGCAGGCACATTGGTCTGGCCATAGTAATTGAACCCCCAGGCGAGAACCGTCCCGTCGTTGCGCAAGGCCAGGTTATGTCGGTCTCCCGCTGCGAGGGCGATAACGTTGCTCAGACCCGAAGGCGTATTGGTCTGGCCACTGGAGTTGCTGCCCCAGGTCACAACGGTCCCGTCGTTCCGCAAAGCAGCGCTGTGGCTGCTCCCACCGGCGACGGCGACCACATTACTCAGCCAGGGTGGCACGTTGGTTTGACCGGAAGAATTGTCACCCCACGCCAGCACGCCGCTTCCCAGGCCCGACATTTGCAGAGGTCCTCGCACCAGCCCGAGTTTGTTGCTGGCCACGACACGATAAAAGAACGGCTGCCAGCCGGCTAACCCAGACACCGGCAAACTCACTCGCCGCAGCGTTTCGCCGCCGCTCACATTGGTTATTGCGGATACCCAGCCCAAGCCAGAAGTCGTTCCCCACTCGAACCACACGGCAGTCGGCAGCCAGAGCGGATTCACCACAGCCTGGAGCAGCGCGCCGCTTGAGCTGACCTGGCCGGCAGGGCTGGCAAAGGCCTGCGGCAGCACGTCCAGGTTAATCTGCACCGCCGCGGGACTGGATCCATATTGGCCGTCGCTCGCCACAAATTGGAACGTCAGTGTCAGTGGTCCGCTGCCAGTCGTTGGCGGGGCAAAAACGACGCGTCCACCCGGGTCGCTTACCGTCTCAGCCGCCGTGGTGATAAGCGCGCCCCGTGTCCCGCCCGCATACTGATACAGTTCCCCAGTGGCCGGCAGCGCCGAGATCGTAAAAAGGAGCGGGTCGTTCTCCGGATCGGCGCCTGTCAGGGTGACAATCCTGTCCAGGCCTCGCGTAGCATAGGCGGTTTGTGGGGTGGCCGAAGGCGCCCGGTTCTCGACACTCACCAGCGTATGGGTTTCCCCGGCGGCGAGATCCACCACAAAAGTTAACCCCGCGGGTTGATTGGTCTGGCCATAAGAGTTGTCACCCCAGGCGACGAGGGTTCCATCGTTGCGGAGGGCGAGGCTGTGGTAAAGACCGGCGGCGATGGCCACCACGTTGCTGAGCCCGGCGGGCACAGTCGTTTGGCCGTAGTAGTTGTCACCCCAAGCCGCCACCGTCCCGTCACCGCGCAGGGCCAAACCGTGCGAGCTTCCTGCGGCGATGGCCACTAGGTTGCTCAGGCCGGCCGGGACATTCGTGGCGCCCAAGTACCCCCATGCTGCGACGGTGCCATCGCTGCGCAGTGCAACACTGAAAGAGCCGCCGCCAGCCACCGCGACCACGTTATCCAGGCCGGGTGGGACATTCGTCTCGCCGTAGTTGTTGTCGCCCCAGGCCGTAACGGTGCCGTCCTGACGCAGGGCAAGACTGTGATCGTATCCGCATGCGACGGCCACAACGTTGCTCAAACCCGTCGGGGTATTTGTATCCCCGGCGCCCCAGGCCGCCACGGTTCCATTGTCGTGCAAGGCCAGGTTGTAAACGTAACCGCAGGCGATGGCGACGACATTGCTCAAGCCGTCCGGCGCGTCGTTCAGGCCCAGGGGATTGTAGCCCCAAGCGGCTACGGTGCCATCGTCCCGTAATGCCAGGCTGTTGTAGTTCCTCCCTGCTACGGCCACGACATTGCTCAAGCCTGCCGGCACATTGGTCTCGCCATAGCGGTAAACGCTGTCGCCGCCCCATGCCACCGCCGTTCGGCCCAGGCCGGCCATCCGCACGGCGGATTCAGCCACACCCAGCCGGTTGCTGGCGACCACGCGGTAGAAGAAAGGTTCCCAGGCAGCCAAGCGCGTCACCGGCAGCCGCAGCCACGTCATGCCGAGCCCCGTCTCCAGATTGGTCACCGCCGACACTTGCCCGAGACCGGGGGTGGCCCCCCATTCGAACCACGCAGCGGTTGATAGGAGGTGAGGATCCACCATCGCCTGAAGCACGGCGTTGCTCACCGTCACTTGCGGCGGCCGGTCGGCAAAAGCCTGCGGTGGCACATCGAGGTTTACCACCGCCTGGGCCGCGCTGGACTCATATTCGCCATCTTCAGCGGTGAACTCGAAAGCCAACCCCAACTGGCCGCTGCCGGTGTCGGGCGGAACATAGATGACTCGCCCGCCCGAGTCGGTCACGACCGTCCCGGGGGAACTGATGATGGCACCGCGGTTGCCGTTCTCGTACTGGTAAAGTGTGCCACTGGCAGGGAGTGACGTGATGCGGAATCGGAGGGCGTCCCCTTCCGGATCGGTCCCGCCCAAGGTGATGAGCCGGTCCATGCCCCGCACCGCATAGGCTTTCACCGCAGTCCCCAAGGGCGCTCGATTGCGCGCGCTGACGAGGCTATGGTTGCCGCCGCCGCCGATGACCACCACGTTGCTGACCACGGTTGGCACGGTCGCCTGCCCGTAAGTATTGTTGCCCCAGGCCACCACCCTGCCGTCGCTGCGCAGCGCCAGGCTGTGCGAACCCCCTGCCGAAATTGCGACCACATTGCTCAAACCGTTCGGCACAGTGGTCGTTCCCCAACCGGCCACCGTGCCGTCGCTCCGCAACGCCAAGCTGTGGGTGTTACCGGCCGCAACCGCCACCACATTGCTCAAATTGGCCGGCACCGCTGTTTGGCCGTTGGTATTCGAGCCCCACGCCACCACCTTGCCATCGCTCCGCAACGCCAGGCTGTGCGACCCGCCAGCGGCAATCGCCACAACTCCACCCAGGCCCGCTGGCATCGTCTGGCCGTAGTAGTTGTTACCCCACCCCACTACCGTTCCGTCGCTCTGCAACGCAAGGCTGTGCGAACCTCCCGCGGCGATGGCCACCACCCCGCCCAGGCCCGCCGGCATGTTTGTCTGACCGCTGGTGTTTTGGCCCCAGGCAACCACGGTGCCATCATTTCGCAGCGCCAGACTGTGGGAGGTCCCGCCCGCGACGGCGACGACATCCTCCAGCGCCGGTGGCACATTGGTCTGGCCATATTGGTTGTAGCCCCACGCCACTACCTTTCCATCGCTCCTTAGCGCCAGGCTGTGCAAGTTGCCGCCCGCCACGGCGACCACGTTGCTCAGGCCGGCTGGTATATTGGTTTGGCCGTAGAAATTGTCCCCCCACGCCACGACCGTCCGCCCCAGACCGCACATCTGAACTGCGCCGCGAACTATCCCAACGCTGTTGGAAGCCACCACACGGAAGAAGCAAGGCTGGCCGGCGATTGACCAGGTCACTGGCAGGCCCACCGGCGCCAGCCCGATCCCGCTGCCGATGTTGACCGGCGAAGTTGCATTCGTGAGGTCGAGGCTGGTCCCCCACTCGAACCACACGGTCGCCAGCTTGCCGTTTGGATTCACCAGCGCGCGCAACACGGCGTTGCTGGCAGAAACGCCTGCGGCCGGGGCGGTAAAGGCCTGCAACGGCCCCGTCCCGATTGCTCCCTGACGCGCGCGGTAGAATTGCCTCGGGGCATTCGTCACGCCGGTGTTCCAGACCACGGCGCTCTGGGCTGCGACGATTTGCTGAGTCCGGCAGGGAGTCCAGTTGACCAGGTCCGGGGAGGCTTCAACCTGGTAAAAGAGGAGCAAGCCTCCGAACAGGTTCATACGGCAGCCGTTTTGCTGAAGGTCCTGAGCCGTCTGGGCAGGCACGCTCAGTTTCGGAGGCCCGTAGTCCGGCTCGACCGCGATGAAGAGCGGCTGGTTCAGACCGCTGACCAGGTTCGTTTTTGCGCCATCCGGCGCGATGCGGACGATCGTTGCTCCGCCGGCGACATACAAGTTGCCTGTGCTGTCGAATGCCATTCCGCCCGCACCCCCGGGCACGCTTGCAAAGAGGGTCTTCGTGCCTTGCGGACTCAGACGCCAAATAGCTCCGCTACTCTCCGACACATGCAAGTTGCCGCCGGCGTCGAAGACCAGGCCATAGGGGCCGGACAAGCCGCCGGCGAGGGTGGTGCGGGTGCCGTTGGGCGCCACCTTGCTGATCGTGCCGTTGCCCCAGTTGGCGATATACAGATAGCCCGCGGCGTCGAACGCAATTCCCCAGGGAACATTCAGCCCTGTCGCGAAATTCGTCGTCTTCCCTCCCGCGAGGACGCGAACCACCACGTTGTTGTTCTGGTCTGCGGCATAGAGATTGCCGCAGGCGTCGAAGGCCAAACCAGTCAAGTTGGCGTAACTCAGTCCGGACCCGTAGGCGCGCACCGTTCCGTTGATGCCGATGCTGTAAATCTGGTTGGTTTGGCCGCTTGCGCACAGCAGGTTGCCTCGAGCATCGAAGGCCAGCCCGTAAGGCAATCGCAGGCCGGAGGCATAGATCCGCTTTTGGCCGTCCGCAGTGATGCGGGTGACCGTGCTGTCACCGTAATTGGAAACGTAGATGGCATCGGCGGCCAATCGAAGCGGAAGGCTCAGATAAGCTGCGAACCCAATGACGGTTATTACATCAAGGGCGGCAGGGCGCGCTCGCCAGACTCTCGACTGGGAGCAGGGTGCCGGGCCAAGTGCAACTCTATCGCAAACGAGCGGCAGAAGTCCCTCCGCAGTCCTGGGGTCGCCTTGCTGAATCGCTTTGCACCTACGCGTGACCTCACTCACGCTGCCGTTTATACGCCTGCGCGCCTCAAGCGTAAAGCCTAAAAGCGGAGGTGTGAATTGGTATTAGATGCGTTGATACTTCAGGACGAAAAGCGGCTTGGTTGCGGCAGCCAGTGTCCCGCTTTGGGACCGGGGAGAGGGCCGTCTATGGTACCAGTGTGGTACGAGAGCAGCACCGGAGCAGTGCCGGCATGTGGGGGTGTGTAAGGCAGCTTTCACCATATTGCGAATGCTTATCCTACACCGATTTTTGGAATGAAGGCGGGAGTGGCGAAAAAGCCGAGTTTGGTCCCTGTTCGCAGCAGGGCTGGTCATTCGCCCGCATCGCTCACCTGAGCCGGGCTTTCTGAACCCACCGGACCCGCTGATATCCGCGCGGTTACTTTTTCTCAATACCGATCTTCTTGAGGAACGGATCGAGCGAACGCTTGCGCCCAAGGAACTTCTCAATGGACTCGTTCACATCGCGGGAATTACCTGGCTCGTAGATCTCCACACGCAATCGGCGGCCAGCCGCCTGGTCGTAGTAGCCGTTGGGCGCCTTTTCAAAGACCGTCGCCATGTCCGCCGCAATTGCGTCCGCCCAGGCGTAACCGTAATAACCGGCGTCGTAGCCCATTAGATGCCCAAAATAGGCCACGAAGGCGGTGTCCGGGGCCATCGGCAGAAACACTTCGCTGAGGACCTTGTTCGACAGCGGCAGCGCTTCGGCGGCATTGCTGTCGTGGATCTGGGTGTGCAGCATCAAGTCAGTCAGGCCGAAAGAAAGCTGACGGCGGTAACGCGTCCCTTCGGTAGCAAGCTTGGCTTCTTTGAGCTTGGCCAGGATGTCCGCCGGGATCTTCTTTGAGGGATCGCGGTAATCGCCCGCGAAGCTGTCGAGCACGTTCTTGTCCCAGACCCAGTTCTCGAGCATTTGCGAGGGAGCCTCGACGAAGTCGCCCGGGACGCTGGTGCCGGAGAACCGGCCGTATTTGGCGCGGGTCATCATCGAGTGCATTGCGTGGCCGAACTCGTGGAAGATGGTCTCGACGTCGCTATGCGAGAGCAGCGAGGGCGTGTCCTTGGTGGGGGCCGGGAAGTTGCAGATGAGCGCGACAGTCGGGCGCTGGTATTTGCCACTGGCCTGTAGTTTGCCTTCGATCAGGCGGAAGTGGGCGAAGTGATTGTATTTGCCATCGCGCGGGAACATGTCGAGGTAGAACAACCCGAGCGGCTCGCCGGTCTTGGAGTCGGAAACCGCGTAAAGCTGCAAGTCGGCAATCCACTTGTAGGGCGGCTCGACCCGCTCGAACTTGAGGCCGAAGATGGTCTGGTAAATGTTGAACATCCCGTCGAGGACACGCTGGTAGGGGAAATAGACGCGCAGTTGCTCGGCGTCCACGTTGTATTTCTCCTTCTTCAACTGGTTACTGAAGTAGCGCCAGTCCCAGATCTGTATTTGCGCATTGGCATCACCTGTCTCCTTGATCTTCAGCCGGCGGAACTCGGCGAGCTCGGCATCGAACTTGGGCTGCAACCCGGTCTTCAGCTTCTCCAGGAAATCAATGGCAGTGGCGGCGTTGCCGGCCATCTTAACCTCAATCTGGTAATCGGCCCAGGTCTTGTAGCCAAGCTTCCGGGCGATGTCGTCCCGGAGTGACAGGATCTTCTCAAGCAGCGGGATATTCTCCGCGCGGGCCAGGTTGTCATGCTCGATGAGCAGCTTCTTGCGCGTCTCCTCGCGTCTGGCGTTTTCCATCACGCTGAGGTAATGCCAGGTGATGTTCGCTTGGACGGTGCATTCATTGGTACCGGTCTTGATTTGGGCCAGGAAACTCTCCGGCACGCCTTCCAGCTCGGCCTGGGTAAACTTCACGGCCTTCTCAGCTTTTGTGACGTTGGACTCGAAATCGGTCGCCAGCCGGGTCAGCTCCTTGCGCAGCTTCTCCACCTCGTCGCGCTGGGGCTTGGGTAAATCCAAACCGGCCCGGCGATAGTCACGCATGGTTTCAGCCAGCAGTTTGGCATCCTCACCTTTGAGTTTGGGCTTCTTGTCAGCGTAGGCCTTGAGAGCCTTGTAAATGTCTTCACGGTAGTCGATGCCAACGGACCATTCCTCTAGCGTCTTGAGAGCCTCAGTGGCGGCATCGCGCAGCTTGGCGTCGGTGCTGGTTTCCTTGATCAACCCGAAGCGGTCGTCCGTGAGGCTGATTTGGTAGCCGATATCGTCCAGGGCGCGAACGGTGTTCTCGAAGGTCACCTCGCCGGGCTTGAGGGCGCCGAGGCGATCCAGCGCGGCGTTGCCGACCGCGAGCGTTTGCTTGAGCGTGAAACGGATCTCGTTGGTCATCGTCTCAAACTGCGGCACGGTGATGATGGCGTTAAAGGCGGCAGCGCGCTTCCTGAATTCGCGCAAACGGTCGGTTTGATTAGTCAGCTGGGCCATAGTGCTACACGCCATCACACAACTCGCAAGAAACAAAGCTGGTTTCCAAGTCATATCGCCAGCAAACTACGTTTTGAAACCTTCCAATCAAGCTTTCTCTGATCAATCACTCATCGCGCCCCGCTTCGTGGACCCGGATGAAGCGCTGGAATACGAATAACCCTACCGGCGCGATCATCGTGCTCAAGCCGATGAGCATCCAGAGCGTGCCTGAGTTCCGCAGGCCGGTATCGGGGCAGAAATGGGCCAGCAGCACGCCGGAGATCGGGGCGACACCCAGCTTGGCCAGGAAGAACGGCAGGGAGGACATGGCCATATAAGAGGCTTCCTGTCCTTTGGGGGCGATGGCTGCCGTGTACTCATAGAGCCGCGGCGAATAGAACGCCTCGCCCACCGAGAGGAGGACGACAAATAGGAAGATCATGACATACCAGGGGTTGACGCTGCCGGCCACGCCAACCCGGTTGGTAAGAAGTTCCCCCGGAAAGGCGTCTTCCAGCAGGCAGCGGTTCAGGCGAACGCGCGCGCCGCCCTGGCTCGCTTGCGCCAACCATCGCTTCGTCTCGTCCGACATGGGCACCCCGGCGAAACGCTGCGCGTCGAAAAGGGACGGCCCCTTCATGAGTTTGCTTACGTCCTCACCCAGCGCCACGCGCAGCGGGCAGTCGCTCTTCACGACAAACTCCGGGTAGGTATCCTCCAGCAGCAAGCGGTTGAGGAGTTGAGATTGGGTGACGCGGCTGTCGTTGGCCGCCGCGGGGTCGGAATCGATGGCCAGCCGTGTCGCTTGTGAAAGGGCTACTCCGGCAAAGCGCGCCTGCTGCTTCTTGCCATACAGGGGATCGCCTTGAAGCACGCGATTCAGCTCACGGGTCAAAACCGCTGGACGACGGCCCTCGGCAGCCGGAGCGGACTCCCCAAAGACAGACTTGCCCTTGGAGGAGAACTCGGCCCAGAGGAATTGCGAGACCGGACGGGTGGCGGGGTTGGAGTCGTTCTGCAGCCGCTTCAGGAAGGCGGGAACGTCTTTGAGTTCCGCAGCCGTAACCAGGGCGGTCGTCGGGTGGGGACACTGGCTCTCGTCGCGGAAACCGTTGGCGATCTGCCGGCTGAGCAGCGCCCGGGTGATCGGGGAAAGGGATCCTGCAAGCGAGCGGCTTACCGAATTGGAGCCATAGTTGAGTTGGTTGGCGAAAGTGGGCAGATCGCGGAAGTCGTCAGGTGAAAACCGTGAGTAGCCACCCAGCCAGGAATTGGCGATGGCATGCCCTACCCTGCCGTCGGCCAGTTTCGCAAAGCGTTGAGGAGGAACCGTCATGACAAAGACCGACGAGGCGGCGACGAAGCTCCCGAGAATCACCATGCGGTATGCGGGAATCTTCTGGGTGAGCACGCCCACGGGCGGGGCGAGGAAAACGATAAGGATGCTGTTCAGCGCGTAAAGATGCCCGATGGGAGCGCCTTCGCCCAGTTCGCGAATGCCGAACTTCGGGTACGTGTAATCCATGTGCAGGAAGATCATCTTGATGAAGGCGGCGAAGGAAAGGAAGGCGAGGAATTTGTAAAAGCCGGGCTGCTGCCACAGGCCGAGGAATATCCGGCCCGTGTCCCGCAGGGTATCGCGGACGGTCAAGCCCAGCGCTTGAAACATATTCATGCCGGGATACTTGGGCTGCTCGGGAGTAATGACTACGCCCTGGTCGGTCGCCTCGACCCCCTCGCGCACCCAGAAGTAGGCCAGGAGCAGGCTCGGCACCGCCAGCGCCAGGCTGACGAGAAAGATCGTGCGGTAGGTGCTCAGCTCCATCCCCAAACCAGGCACCACGAACCGGCCATGCTCCCCCATGCCGGCGCGCAGGGCATCCGAGATGTAAAGGGCGATAAAGAAGCCGCCGTTCATAATGGCGTAGAAAACGGAGTAGGCAATGGATCGTTGGGCGGTCGTGGTATAACGCCGTAGCGCGGCAACGGTCACCGGTGCCCCCATCCCTTCGCCCAGCGCCAGCAGCGTCATACCACCGCCCAGCGCGATCCATTTGACGGTGGTGAAAGTCAGGAAGACGCGCGAAATAATGCAGAGCGCGAACCCCAGCAGGAACGTCTTGCGCAATCCAAGCGCATCAGTCAACGAGCCGACCAGCACTATGCAGAGGGTCATCCCGGCCGACCAGATCATCACCGCCACGCCGGTCTTCTCGTCGCTGAAACCGAGGTCTGAAGTGAGCCAGAGCGATAAGGTGAAGTTCACCAGCCGGTAGGCCAGGTTGGTGAGTATGACCAGGGCGAAAACAATCCAAAGTTCGCGCACAGCGCCGAACAGCACGGTGAACTTGCCCAAAAAGCTCTCTGGCCTGGCCGCAGCCACAGCGCCCTTTTGGTCAGTCATGGGGAATCCTTCCGTAAGTGACGCCCGAGGCGCCGGCCCAGGCAAGCGGTGATCTGCAGCCGAGGCTGGCTAAGAGCCCAAGCACGAGAGGGTTAGCGGCGGGAAATCGCATCTCCGCCCGGTGTCAGTAGCTGCTCGTCATTCTGAGCGGCCACTTTAAAGCCAGCTCTGGCGGCGGGTAAAGGACGATTTAAGCAAAGCCGCCGGATATCGCAAACGGCATAATGCCTGATCCTTGGCGTCACCTCCGGTCCCGCAAAGGCGGCTCGCCACGCCATCCGCCTCGGGCCTCAAGTGATTATTGTTGTAACCAATCCGGCGGCTAATGCGTCTCGACCTTATGAGACAACTGCGGACATCAAGAAGCATATGGGGATTCTTGTGTACCGGCTTGACGGCCCTTCCCAACCGCTGGGATGGATCGGGTGTGGGCAAAGCCCACTGCTCGAACTGCGACCGCAATCCTCACGGCGTCAGGGGATTGGGAACGAAGTCGTGTTCGGCCTTGCCCCCTTTGGTTTCGATGAGCAGCCGGTATTTGACACTGGGCTCCAGCGGATCGGGAGTGGCGCCCGGCACCCTGGGCTGCATGCCCGGAATACGCATGCCATATGCGAACTCCGTGATAGGGACGGAGTTGGACGCGGCAACAAGATCCCAGATGGGGTGTGGATACTTGTTGGTCTCGATTTCACTGACGGGGATGACTTTGAGCGACGTGAGCTTGAGCTTTTGGTCGAAGCCAAAAACAACGGCGTCGGTGGCTAAGTCGCCCGGGCGCTTGGAGCGGCGGAAGAACCCTGCCCGCGCAGGGCGGGACCGATGATGGATTTGAATAATATCCCCGGCAAACCAGTCTTTGTTCAGGTAAAGCGAGAGGCCGCCGAGGGCGACGACCAGCGCGATAAGCATCCATTGCTTCATCGTCATAAGTGTTAGGGGTTGACGCTGATGAGGGCGGGCGTATTCGAGGGCAATGACGGAAAAGCTGGAATGGGCATCCAGCGCGCCGGCCGTTGTCATGGCGGGGTCCGCTTTGGTAGCAGTCTAAGTTGCTGAGAAGAAACGCATAAAAAGTATGAATCGGATTCTATACCGCCTGCATTTAAGCCGCCCAGGCGGCCAGTTGAAGATCTTGCCGACCAAGCCGGGGCGGCTGGCCCGAGCCTTGGGCTTCACGCTCATCGAACTGCTGGTCGTCATAGCGATCATCGCGATCCTGGCCAGCATGCTTCTGCCCGCGCTGGCGCGCGCCAAGGAGGCCGCCAATCGCATCAAGTGCGCCAACAACCTCAAGCAGATTGAGTTGTCCCTCAAGATGTATGCCGACGACAACGACGGTCTGTACCCCCCGCGCACTAACGCCTGGCGCTGGCCGACACTGTTGCTGGAATACTACCGCACCACCAACATGCTGCTCTGCCCGACCGACTTGCTTCGCGGGCCGCCCCAGAGCGACTTGAGTTCGCCCACGATGCCCGACCGCGCCAACCGCAGTTACCTGATCAACGGCTGGAATGACTATTTCGCCGACGCACTGATCACCACGCGCTGCATGAAAGAGCTGGGCGTCCTCTATCCGTCGGAAACACTTATGTTTGGTGAGAAGAAGAATCGTCAGCCGCCGGATCAGGGCGTAATGGACTATTTTATGGACCTACAGGAGGGGATGCTTGGCAATGACATGGATAAGGTTGAGCAGGGCTGCCACGGCACCAGCCGCAAGCAGATAAACTCCGGTGGCTCCAACTTCGCTTACGTGGACGGTAGCGTGCGCTACAAGAAATTCGGGGCCACGGTTTGGCCCTTAAATCTCTGGGCAGTCAACGACACCAACCGTCTCCAGTACGCCTGGAAGCCTTAGCCTCGAGCCCTGCCCGTTTTGGGAGGCCTGCGAGGCTCCATGCAGCCGGTTTGGATATCACGGGCCAGCCTGTTAACGGCCTGGAAGTTTCTCCTGTGGTCCTTCTGAGCCGCGGTTGTCCCCGCCAAGAGCTTCCAGCCGTCGCTGCAGTTAATCAAAATTAGGCGTTGGAACCTTCCGGGGCGGATGCTACCGTTGCTGGGTGATTACCCCGGCAGGCGAAGCGGGCGATAGGGCTGGGCATTGTCTGCATCTGTGGAATTGGAAGAATAGGCCGTTTCGGAGTACGGTGTCCTTTGGGCTCCTGCCCGAGCCGAGTTCGGATTACAAGAGAATGGCTATGCATAACGCGGTTGCAAATTATCTGCACTTTATGTGCGCCGCCCTGGTTAAGTTCAGGCAAACGGGCGCCATTGTGCCCTCGCAGAGGTTCCTGATCGAGAAGATGATTGCTCCCGTGCCGGAGACCTATGCCGGGCGCATCATCGAGTTGGGCGCCGGCAACGGGGCGCTCACCTTGCGGCTAGCTGCGCGGTGCCCGGAGGCCCGCATCCTCGCTTGCGAGATCAATCCGGCGCTGGCGCGGGTCAACCGGCACAATCTGGACAGGGCTGGCATCAACGGCCGAGTTCAAGTGATCCCCGATTCCGCCGAACACCTGCTGTCGGAAATGGACCGCCGGGGCCAGGGCAAAGCGGATTACGTCCTTTCAGGTATCCCGCTGGGAAATCTCCGCAGCGATCGCGTCTTTGCCATCGTCGATGCCGTCAGCCGGGCGCTGGTCCCAGGCGGCCTGTATATCCAATTCCAGTACTCGTTGATGGATCGCAAGAAGATTCGAACGCGGTTCCAGGCCGTCAGGACCGTTCCCGTAATCCTGAACGTTCCTCCCGCCGTCGTGTACTACGCGCAGAAGTAACCCGCTGCCTCTCGTCCGGGGCCGAGGCTCTGCGGTTGCGCTTTAATCCCAGAGCCGATAGGGCAGCGCACTCTTCTCCAGGAACACACTGCACCGCGGACATTTGTCCGGATCGTTCCAGCTCCGGACCTGGTGGATCGCCGAAACCGGGCACTGGAGTTTGAAAGGCAGCCACCTGAACCGCTTCACTCCCCTTTGCGGCAAGCGGCTTAGCACGGCTTGAAAAGCAGGCGGCGCGCTGAAGGTTCGCCGCAGGTCCGGCGTCGCCCAACGCCAAGCGGCAAAGTTTCCAAACCTGACCGGGTCATCGGCCACCTTCAGCCGCGTGACGGCATCGTACAGTTCCCTGCAATCGCGACAGAACACGGTCTGGACGAAGAAGGTTCGCCCCCGATCCTCGCGACCGGAAACTTTAGCCCGGTAACCGCACCTGGCACACTCAAACCAATAGGACCGGCCCATGCGAAATCCTGGTCTATAGGTTATCAAAAAGGCGCACCAAACAGGGTGCGCCCAATTACACACGGTCAGCCGTAGTTTAGCAGCCACTCCTGCTTTGGCAACCAAGATCAGCAATCAAAAGCATCCACTGGTGTTTGTCCTATGACATGAGACGCCTGATCAAACTGCCGTCCTGGCTCTGGATTGCGCTGGTGTTAGGCCTGGGCGTAGAAGCCGTGGTCGCGGACATCCCAAGTAACCCCTATCTGGGCATCACCAGCAGTAACGTCTTCCGCCTGAAGCAGCCTGACCGTCGGACCAATGACGCGCCAACCCTGCCATTGCCCAGGATCAAGCTGGTCGGCATCACCACCTTTGGTGATAAGCGCGCCCTGCTTAGAGTTTTTCTGCCTGCCAGACCACCCGACCCGGCCACGGAGTTCTCCTGTATCCTGGCCGTCGGCCAACGGAGTGGGGTCATCCAATTGCTGGCAGTGGATGAACTGGCAGGCAGCGTTAGAATTAGCAATTCCGGCAAGGAGATGCTGCTCAACCTGGAGGAAGGCACCCCAGGCCCGCAAAACCCACCTTCGCGACCCGCGCCGCCGCCGCCCCCGCTGCGCGCCGCATCACGGTAGCGATCTTCCTTTCAAGGTTTGGCCGTGCGTTGCGCCGGCGTTTTGGGTATTTGATACCCACCAAACGCATGAACCGGCGCACCTATCTCATTTTTCAAACCTGCTTCACCCTCCTGGCGACCCTGGGCACGGCCTGGGCGTCGCCGCCGGATGATTTCCCCCGCTTCCAGGTGCCCGGCCACGAAAAGGAGATGGCGACCGTCCGCGAGCTGTTCTGGCTGCATTACCCGGGCGCGGGTCCTAAAGCAACCCTCTGGGACGAATGGCTGCCCGACGCCTCGCTCTGGCCTGCAGTAGCAACGGAGAATAGGTCCGACGCCATGCGCCAGGCGTGGTCCGGAACGCTCAGCGCGCGCATCGTTGATCCCGAGGGTTATGTGGCCACGCACCAGCATGCGAGCATTGCGCACCAACTCGGCTGGCCGTTTCCGTTCTGGAACCAGGGCCGACGCGGCTGCGGCTGGCATTTCTCCTTCAAGAACACCGCGGGACCAGGCTGGCGCCCGAACGACCTCAGCAAGCCGGAGGGGTGGACGCTGGCAGGAGCACGCGACGCCGGCCTAAACGAGGACGGCTGGCGCATCGAGGTCACCAACACTGCCGCACTCGTGACGGCGCCGCCGTGGAAATGCCACACCTTCGAGGTGCCCTTCCTCCAGCTTCGCTGGCAAATCACCGGCCTGGGCGCGGCTCAGCCGTTTGTCGAATGGACCACCCCGTCGCTGACTAACTTCAGCCCAACCCGGCGAATGTATTTCGAGCCGGTCAAAGGCGATGCCATCAGCTACACGATGGTGCCGATGTTCCATCACCCGCAGTGGACTGGCGAAGTAGCGCAGTTGCGCATTGGGCTCGGCAATACCGCCCCAGGCAGTGTGGTAATCCAGGCGTTCTTCTCGCAATACGACA